>DASTIE010000072.1:0-23781 GCA_035717865.1 Candidatus Limnocylindrales bacterium | reverse complement strand
CCCTGGATCACCCGGGCGAACATCCGCGAGGCCGTGCGCCGGGCGCGCGAGGGCGGCGCGGACGTGATCATGTGCGACCCCCAGTGGTGGGGCGGCCGCGAGTACCACGACGACTTCCTGCCCAAGCAGGTCCGGCAGCTCGCCTGGTTCGACGAGCTCGGCTGTGACCACGTCGTCGGCGCCGGCACCCACGTCGCCGGCCCGATGCTCCTGCGCCCGAACGGGGCCGATGTGTCCGTCGTCCTCGTGAGCCCCGGCAACTACGTCTACGGCCAGGACTTCTTCCAGGACCTCCAGGAGGGCGTGATCCTGGAGCAGCAGTTCGTGGGCGTCCGGCTGGTCAACGTGCGCCTGCACCCGTACGTGATCATCTCCGGCGCGCGCCCGGCCCTCACCGATCCGGAGGGCGACGGCAAGTACGTGCTCGACCGAATCTTCCGGACGTGCGCCCCGTATGACGACGGTCCGCGCTGCTCGACGCTCGACTACCTTCCCTGACGCGCGGAGGCGTCTCGCCGCGACCCGTCGGCGCCACAATTCCTGAGTGTTGACTTATATCAGTCGACACTTATATACTCATGGCATGCACGCGTTCGACGTCCTCGGTGATCCCGTGCGCCGCCGGATCCTGGAGCTGCTCGCCCATGGCGAGCTGAGCTCCGGCGGAATCAGCGGAGTCGTCCAGGCGGAGTTCGGCATCTCGCAGCCGGCGGTGTCGCAGCACCTCAAGGTCCTCCGGGACAGCGGGTTCGCGACGGTCCGGGCTGATGGCGCGCGGCGGCTCTACGCCGTCGATGCGCCGCCCTTCCGGGAGCTCGACGAGTGGCTCGGCCACTTCCGGGGATTCTGGGAGCAGCGCCTCGATTCCCTGGAGACGGAGCTTGCCCGCGGCAGGCGCGAGCGCCGGCTCGGAGCCGGCGGCCCTGGCGACACGACACCTGGAGGAACGACCACATGATCGACATCGTTCGCGAGATCAAGGCCACGCAGCGAGAGGTCGGCGAGCGCGCAGCCGATGCAGGGGTGGTCCGATCGGTCCAGCTGAGCCGGGACTTCGACTCCCCGATCGAGGACGTATGGGCGGCATTCGCCAGCCCGGACCGCCTCGGTCGCTGGTTCCTGCCGGTCAGCGGGGACTTCCGACTCGGCGGCAGCTACCAGTTCGAGGGCAACGCCGGCGGCCGGATCGTCGAGTGCGACCGGCCGAGCTCGTTCAAGGTCACGTGGTTCTACGGCGAGGTCCCGGCCGACGCGATCTCCGAGGTCGAGGTGCACCTGTCGGCGCTCGATGAGGGCCGGACGCGACTGGACTTCGTGCATTCCGCGACCGTGCCCCAGGAGCAGTGGGACCAGTTCGGGCCGGGCGCCGTCGGCGTGGGCTGGGATGGCGGCATTCTCGGGCTGGCGCTGCACCTCGCCGGCGGCGCCGATCGGCCGGCAGACATCGAGGCCTGGCAGGTCTCGACCGAGGGCCGCGAGTTCTATCGGCTGAGCAGCGAGGCGTGGGGAGCGGCGAATCTCGCCTCCGGCGCGGACCCGGAGGCGGTGGCGACGGGGGTCAGGAACACCACCGGGTTCTACGCGCCGGAGCCGGAGACGGCCGCCCCGGCATGAGCGCGCGGCGTCTCGCCGCAGACCAGGGCTACTGCGCAAGCGACGTGAAGCGCGGATAGCCCGCCACCCGGACCTTGGCGTCGAGGTCCAGCGGCTCCGAGGACGCGCGGTCGATCAGGTCCCTGGCGCGTCGGAGCGCAGGCAGCAGGAACAGCCTTGTCGGTCATCGGCGGCGATCCGGCGCTCCGATCGACCGAAAGGGCGTGCTGTTCATCGCTCGTTCATGTGCGGGACCCCTTCTCTTCACGCAGCCGCCGTAGCGTCGAGCTGCATGACGCGAAATGTCAGGAGATTCGGAGGCAGGGAAATGGAAGCAGCAGCGGCGACGATCGTCGCACCGCCGGCCCAAGGAGCCGTTGCGGACCCCAGCCCGACGCCGGCTTCGTGGCCGACGTTCGAGTCACGCCTCGTGGCGCGCGAGCTCGTGGCCGACCGGACGATGGCGTTCACCTTCGAGAAGCCTGCCGGCTGGGACTACCGGGCCGGGCAGTTCATCGACATCACCCTCCTCGATCCGCCGGAGACCGACGCCGAGGGCAACACCCGCGGAGTCTCGATCTCGAGCGCGCCCAGCGAGGGCGTGATCACGATCACGACGCGCCTTCGGGACACCGCCTTCAAGCGCGTCCTCCAGGGCATGCCGCTCGGAACGACGGTGAAGATCGAAGGGCCCTTCGGAGACCTCCGGCTCCACCATGCCGATCGGCCCGCGGTCGTGCTGACTGGTGGGATCGGCATCACGCCGTTCCGCAGCATCCTCGTCCACGCGACCCGGACCGGAGGCCTGCCCTATCGGGTCTTCGTCTTCTACGGCAACCGCCGGCCAGAGGACGCCGCCTATCTCGAGGAGCTCGGCGAGCTCGCGAAGCGCGAGCCCAACCTCGTCTTCGTCCCGACCATGTCCGACCTGTCCCTGTCCGAGCGTCCGTGGGACGGCGAGCGGGGCCGGATCGACGCGGCCATGGTCCGCCGTCACCTGGAGGCCGAGGCCGCCGCGATCTACTACCTGACCGGGCCGCCCGCGATGGTTGCGGGGCTTCGCTCGATGCTGCTCACCGCCGGCGTCGATGAGGACGACATCCGAACAGAAGAGTTCACGGGCTACTGAGGTGCAACCGATGACCATGCGACTCGACTACCGCGACGTCCTGCCCGAGGCAACGCGCGCCATGAGCCAGCTCGAGCGGGTCGTCGATGCAAGCTCCCTCGAGCCGAGCCTGCGGGAGCTCATCAAGCTCCGCGCCTCACAGATCAATGGCTGCGCGTACTGCGTCGACATGCACACCAAGGACGCGCTGGCCATGGGTGAGGACCCGCAGCGACTTCACCTCGTGGCGGTGTGGCGCGAGGCACCCGTCTTCAGCGCCCGCGAGCGCGCAGCCCTCGACTGGACCGAGTCGCTTACGCTGATCGCCGGTTCGGGGGCGCCCGACGAGATCTACGCCGAGGTGGCGCGGCAGTTCACACCCCGGGAACAGGTTGCCCTGACCCTGGCAATCGTCGCCATCAACGGCTGGAACCGCCTCGCGGTCGCCTTCCGGCAACCCGTGGGCGGGTACGTCTCGAACCGCCGACCGGTGGCGGCGTAGGAGCCGGCCGGCGTCGGACCGCCTGGAGGAATGGCAATGGCGCGGAGCGTGGCCGACCACCTCGTTGATCTGATGGTGCGGGCCGGCCTGCAGGCTCTTTGAGATGGCGTCCTGCGATCTGATTTCGATGGAATCGATGGAATCGTGACCCAGCGACCCGATAGGTTCAGGACGACCGGCGGCAGCGACGAACGCTCCGCGAGGCGATTGAGCGCTCCTCTCCTGCGCTTCGAGCTGGCAGAGGAGGCTGCGAGGCTGCGTGCCGAATCCGAGTTCCTCGAGGGCGATCGCAACGCTCGGACCCTCACCAAGGCACGGAGCTTCCGGGTGGTCCTCGTCGCATTTCGCGCCGGGGCCATGTTCGACGAGAACGATCAACGCGGCAGCGTCGCGCTCCATCTCCTGGATGGCCGCCTTTCCATGCGTGTTGGGGGCGCGGGGATTGAGCTCGGCCCCGGCGAGCTCGCTGTCGTCTCGGCGGAACAACCCTGGGTGGCCAGAGCCATGACCGATGGACTCGTCCTGCTGCACGTCGCCTGGCCGCCCGAGGCGGCGTCCGTCTGATTCGCGACCGAGCGCCCGCCGAGGCCGCAGACCCGCCGGCCGGCGGGGCGTTCTTCACGATCGGTCACTCCGCGCGCAGCATCGCCGACTTTGTGGCGCTGCTTCAGCAGGTCAGGGTTGATCTCGTTGCCGACGTTCGATCCTTCCCGCGGTCGCGCGCCAATCCGCACTACGACATCGGCGCCCTTCCGCTGTCCCTGGCCAAGGTTGGCATCGGCTACCGCCACCTGCCGGCACTCGGTGGGCGGCGGCAGCACGCGGCCGGGGCGCCTTCCAGGAACCTGCTCTGGCGAGAGGCGGCCTTCCGCAACTACGCGGACTACGCCGAGTCGGAGGCCTTCCGAAGCGGCCTCGATGAGCTGCTCCGGCTTTCCCAGGGTCGGCGTGTCGCGATCATGTGCGCCGAAGCCGTCTGGTGGCGGTGCCATCGCCGCATCGTGGCGGACTACCTCCTGGCGAGCGGGGCCCGCGTCGACCATGTCCTTGGCCCGAGCCACGTGACGCCGGCGAGCCTGACACCCGGAGCGGTCGTGCAGGCGGACGGGAGGGTGGAGTATCCCCGCCCGGAGGGTCAAGTCGAAGAGCACCTGGATCAGGCGAGAGTCAGATGCAACTGACTGCGGATTGACGGCATATGCGTCGCAAGGCCGGGGCGTGACGCTACGCAGGCTGACGGACGACCGTTTCGCGTAGTGAGGTTGGAGGCGAGGATGATCACCCAGCAGATCAGCGACTGGGGCGATGCAGTCTTTGTCGCACTCTCGAACGCTCTCAACGGGTTCCTGACCGCGATCCCGCTCGTGATCGGCGCGCTCCTGATCCTGATCGTCGGCTGGATCATCTCGAGCCTGGTGGCCCGTGCCACGCGGACGCTCCTCGAGCGAGCAGGCGCCGACCGGATGTTCGCCGAGCACGGCGGCGAGGTCTATGGCAAGCGTTCGAAGCAGATCAAGCCGAGCGTCGTGACGTCCGAGATCGTCAAGTGGATCATCCGCTTCGTCTTCCTCGTTGCGGCGGCGAACGTTCTCGGAATGCCGCAGGTGAGCGCGCTGCTGAACCAGGTCCTGCTGTGGATCCCGAACCTTCTCGTCGCCGCGGTGATCCTCCTCGTGGCGCCGCTCATCGGCCGGTTCCTGCGCGGCCTCATCGAGGTGGGTGCCGGGAACATGGGCTTCAGCAATGCACCGCTTCTGGGGCGGATCGCCGAGATGGCCGTCATCGCCTTCGCGGTCCTCATCGCGATCGACCAGATCGGGATCGCTGCCGACCTCCTGAACATCCTCTTCACCGGCCTGGTGGCGGCACTCGCTCTGGCCTTCGGACTGGCCTTCGGCCTGGGTGGCCGCGATGTCGCCGGCCAGATCACCCAGCGGTGGTACGAAGGCACGCAGGCTGCGGCGGAGAAGGTTCGCGCCGCCGCGGAGGAGCAGAGCGCAGCCACCGCCTCTGGCTCGGCGCGGGCCACTGACCAGTCGTCCGGGAGGTCGACGGCCAGGCGCCCGAGCGGCGCCTGATCCGACCGCCTGCCACGCCTGGGCCTCGCCTGACGCTGCGAACCCGGCTGGCCCTACTTCGTCAGCGAGCGCGCAGAGGCCGCACGACGGCGAGAAGCGACCCGAGCGTCAGCCCGAAGATCGCGACTGCAGGTCTTCGAGCGCTATGGCCACCCCGTTCGAGCCCCGCATCGGCCGCGTCGAACAGTTAGCTGCTCTTCCTGAACACGAAAGACGGGATTGGAGCCGACACTCGGATTTGAACCGAGGACCTGCTGTTTACGAAACAGCTGCTCTACCACTGAGCTATGTCGGCCCGGATCGGGAGTATAGGCGAGGCGTCAGGCGACCTCAGCAGGCACGGAATCCGCGCCGACAGTCCGGAAGCGACGCGCATAGGCCTCGAAATCCCAGGTCTCGAGGAACGACCGCGCGGCGGCGCGCCCGCTCTCGAAGAGGCGGTCGGCCGTCGCCGGCGTCAGGTCGAAGTCGGTCGCCTTCACGCCGAACGTGTCGATGAAGATCGTTCGCGCGACGACGCCCGGGTCGTCGATGTGCATCTGGTCGTGGAACGACGTCATCGTGGCGAGCATCGAGCGCGCCAGGTCGACGGTGCTGTCGACGTGGAACCGGACCGCCTGCGCGCCTCGACGGGCCGAGAGCTTGATCCCGAAGGTCGGCCAGCGCGGCGGGTTGCCGTGCGATCGGTCGAATACCTCGACCGGGAAGTTGGACAGCATCCCGCCGTCGACCAGCCAGAGCTCGGTTCCGTAGGTCTTGCTTGGCAGGCGGACGGGCTCGAAGAAGAACGGGATCGACATCGACGCGCGGACGGCATCGACGACCGGGACGGAGCCCGCGTCCAGGCCGAGCTCGGGGTAGTCCCAGGGCAGGCGGCGAAGGCGGCCGGTGGTGACGTCGGACGCCATTACCACGAGCCGGAACCGCTGCTCCTGCGGCAGGTCCGCGCCGGCGCCCGCGTCCTCGTAGGCCACGTCGTCGAACGTCCGGATGCCCTTGGACTCGAGAATCTCCGCGAGCCAGCGCTTGAAGTAGGTGCCCTCGTAGATCCCCTGCTGGGTCATGAGCGAGTACAGGCGCCCCAGTCCGGGCACGCGGTCCTCGGGACCGACGTCGCGGAAGCGCGTGTAGTCGAGGCCGCGCACGATCTCGACCATCTCGGCGCTGGACAGGCCGGCCGCGACCAGGGCGCCCACGATCGAGCCCGCGGACGTGCCGGCGACGCGGTTGAACCGGTAGCCGGCCTCCTCGAGCACCGAGATCGCGCCGACGAGCGCGATCCCCTTGACGCCGCCGCCCTCAAGGACGAGGTCCGCCTTAGGCATTGCGCACCGCCGCCGGCTGGACGGGTAACGTGCCGTCCGGGGGAGGAGCCCAGATGAACAGCACGACGGCAGCGACGACGTGGACAGCCAGGATGGCCAGCCACGCGGCGGCGAGCGGCACGGTCAGCTCGTCGCGCGCGATGAACAGCAGCCAGCCGACGAGGACCGCGCCCAGCCCGGCCACCGAGGCCGCGACGAGCCGGCCGCGACGGATGCCACGGATGGCACGCTGGCCGCTCCACATGGCACCGATCGCCAGCACGGCGGCGATCAGCGCCTCCAGGAACCACGACTGCTCGACGGGCTCCCGGCCCTCGATCGCGCCGATCGGTCGGAAGATCGACGACAGGAGCACCAGCGCGCCGGCCGCGAGAAAGCAGACCAGGCCGTCCATGAAGACGACCGCGCCCGCGAGCCGGGGCGCCACGCTGCGGCTTCCCTTGGCGGCGGCCATTGTCAGCCGCCCTCGTAAACGGTCAGGTTCGGCATCACCGAGGAGAAGCCCACCGAGAGCGTGCCGACGATGAGGCGCGGGTCGAACGACACCTCGACGGCCTGCGCCGGCGAGGGCGCCTGGACGCTGGAGACGAGCAGGGACTGACGGCTGCCGTCGGGCGCCAGGAGCGCGGCCGAGACCTGGTAGCGCCCGAGCGGGATGTCGTACAGGTACGACGTGCCGTCGATCGGGCCAAAGAAGTTGGAATGCGCCGCCACGGTGCGCTGGAAGGTCAGCGGCTGGCCGGTGCTGCCGTCCGCGAGCGGCCCGATCGGCTCAAACGCGTACTCGACGACGTCGTTCGAGGCGGCGGAGGTCAGGCCGTTGAAGACCTGCAGTGCGGCGCCGTGGTAGTAGCCCTGGTTGTCGGGGTCGACGCCGTCGAGGCACATCATCAGGCCCTGCAGGCGAAGGACGAAGTCCTTGACGATCCCGGCGTCGGACATCTGCTGGTCGCAGGAGCCGTCCGCCGGGTCGAGGTTGAACAGGTACGTCTGGCCGTCGAAGTCCAGCGGGCCCTCGCCGAGCACCTCGTAGAGGCCGCGGGGGACCTCGTAGCGATACGTGCCGTCCGCGCCGCTGGTCACGGTCTCGATCTCCTGGCCGAGGCTCGCACCGCCGGTGTAGCCGACGACCCGAAGCCGCGCGCCGGCGACGGGCGCGCCCGTCTCCGTCGTGACCCGACCGCTGATGATGTTCGCCTCCGCGGGAACGGGCTGTGGTCCGCTCGTCCGCTGCGTGGTGCCCTGGGTCGCCGGGGCGTTCGGCGACGTCGAACCGGGGCCGGGATCACAGCCGGTGAGCAGCGCCGCGCTGGCGAACAGCGCAATGGCCGCGCCAGGGCGCGAGATCCGGTGCCGCAGGCGAGATGGAACGCGTTCGACGCGCGAGATCACAGGGCATCTCCATGGTTGCTGGGAGCGCGACCGTACGAAGCTGGGGCGCGGCCCTAAGAAGTGCCGCCGCATGGCGGTCCGCCCGCGAGATTGCGGGCATTGGAACCCCTCTGACCGGGAACGTACCAGCCAAGACGGACGGCGTCCGTCATCAACCGTATGCTCCGCGACCGTGCCCCCTGCGAAGCTGCCGCGTCACCCCATGCCCGCCGTGGTGTTGGCGCTCGCGTCCTTCGCGATGGTCGCCCTCTCGCTGGCGCCGGCCGCCCCGTCCGTCCTCGCGGCGCACGCCAGCGGATCGCCGGCCGACATTTCACCGGCCCCAGGCGCTGGCGGCCTCTTCGCCGCGGATGCCACGTCCCTGGCCGCTCGCCTCGATCACCTGCCGATCGTGACGTCCCCGGACGCCTTGCCGGATGACTTTCTCGCCACGGCCTCGTACGGTCGGGCGACGGTCGGCGAGACCACCGAGATCGCTCAGATGTATACGGCCTCGATGCGCGCGTTGAGTGTCCCGGACGACGCTCGCCGCCTCGTCGACGAGATGCTCCGACTGCTGGACGAGCCGGAGGACGTGGCAAAGCAGGCGACCGGCGTCGAGGTGACGTTCCGCCTCGCTACCGACGCCCTGCGCGGCGACTCGCTCAATGCCGATCGCCTGAACAACGCGGCCGTCGCGATGTGGTCGTTCGGGGTGGTCGAGGCGATCGACGGCAGCGACGAGGACAACTGGTACTTCCAATTTGCCGCGATCAGGCTCCTCGAGGCCGCGACGCTCGCCTTTCCGGATCACCGGCCATTGCTGCTGAATCTGGCCTTCCTGAAGGCGACGACGGCCGACCTGGAGCTGACGGGCGGCGAGGAGGCCGGTCGCCTCCTCCAGCGGGACCCGGGCGATCTGACAGCACGGGCGCTTCTCGCCAGCATCCAGTCGCGCCGCGGCGACGTTCCCGACGGTGCCGAGCGGGCGCTGGCGACGATCCAGCCCATGCTGGACGATCCGGCCACTGCAGCCCTCGGTGAGGCGCTCGCCGGGGACGCGCATCTCGCCGTGGCGTCCGTCCGGCGCGCGGTCGCGCCGACCCAGGCGCGGCGTGAGGCAGGTCTCGCCCTCGCCGCCTACGACCGCGCGGCCGGCCTGAGCGCCGACCCGGAGATCCAGGCAGGCCGCTCCCGGGCGCTGGAGCTTCTCGGGGACCTGCAGGGCGCGGCGGCTGCCCAGGCAATGGCAGCGGCGGAACAAGGCTCGATGGATCTCGACATCGATCTGGCGCGGCTGTCACACCGCACGAACGATCTCGCGCGCCTCGGGTCGCTTGCGGACAGCCTGGTCGATCGGGTGCTCGACGGGTGGGATCCCAGCCTTGCGAGCGTTCGCTACGTCGTCGCCACGTCGTTCGTCGCCGAGCGCGTCCCCGAGGACCGCGGCTTCCTCGGCTGGTCCATCGGGAGCGCGTCAGATCACGTGCCGGTCACACCGTTCGAGGAGATTCTCGGCGGCGGCCCCGGTGTCGTGACGGTCGACACGGTCGACCTGGACTTTCCCGGCGTGGACCATGAGATTGCGGTCAATCTCGCCCCGCGGAGCGCCTGGCGCCTGGCGCTGATCGCCGCGATCCTCGACGGCGACGACATCGCAGCCCAGCGGCTGGACGACGAATGGAAGGCCACGGTCACGTGGGACGCCTTCTGGCGCGATTACGTCGACGCGGCCCGCATCAGCGCCGGAGGCACCGCGGCGTTTGACCGCGATCTGGACCTCGACGCCCTGGACGTCGCGCAGCGGGCGTTCGTTCGCGCGGGACGGCCCGCGGACGCGGCGGAGCTCTGCCGGCGCCTCGAAGTGCTCGCCTGTGCGGGCACCAACGCGTTGCGTGCGAGCGAACCGGGCGCGCTGGACGAGCTGCGAGGGGCGTTCGAAGCGGCCGAAACACGCGAGTCGAATGAGCCCCTCTCGGAGCTCCGGATGCTGATCGCCGCCGCAGCCGAGCAAGCTGGCGACACCGCGACCATGGAAGCCTTCCTCACGGCCACCGCCGGGGCGGACGACGCCGGCGCCCTCCGGGTGCGCGCCGCGCTCAAGCTGGGCGACCTCCGCCTGGGCGCCGCGGAGCCTGCGAGTGGCGACCCTGCGACCGCGAGCCCTACGAACCCGGACCCCGCGACCGCCGATCCCGCGGCGGCCGTCACGTGGTACGAGCTGGCGCTCGCGACGATCGAGGCGAACAACCTTGCGACCATCGAGAGCTACACGCGCGAGGCCGCGCTCGCCCTGGAGCTGCGCGGGCTCCAACAGGTCGCGCGCAACAACCGCGGCGTCGCGCTGCTGCGGGCGCTCCAGCCGGACGACGCGACGGCCCCGCCCTGCAGCGACGAGGCCCTCCGACCTCGCTGCGAGGTCGCCCTCGCGGACTTCACCGCGGCGGCTGAATCCGACCCGGCGAATGCCGTGTACCGGATGAACGTCGGCTGGGCGGCGCGCCTGCTCGATCTGCCGGAGGAGGCACGAGGCGGGCTCAAGGCCGCCGTGGCGCTCGACCCCGCGCTCTATCCGGCGTTCAACGACCTGGGCGTGCTCCTGGCGAGGTCCGGCGATGACGCGGGTGCGCGATCCGCGTTCGAAGCAGCCGTGGCCGCCAGCCCCGCGTACGACCTGGCGAGCTGGAACCTCGGGATCCTGGCGTTGCGCGACCTCCCCGGCGGAATTGTCGAAGGCCAGCGGCGCCTCGCCGCGGCGATCCGTGCGGACCCATCGCTGCGCACGGCGCCCCTCGACTTCCGCACCGACGAGCGCACCTACACGTTCCGGTTTGAGGCGCCGCTGCCCCAATCCGAGGGGCTGCCCCTCGGGCGGACGTACAGCCTCGGCGCGGTCGTGCTTGCCGGCGTCACGTCGATCGCGGCGCTCGCACAGCTGCAGGCGACGCTCGTCGGCCACGGCCTCGAGACCGCCGCCGACAGCGCTCGGGGCTGGCTGGAACGGCAGGGCCGGCGGGCGCGCTGGCGCGCGAGGCAACGCTCGATGCGGCGGCGGGTGCCACGGACGCTTCGAGGCTGGCTGCCGTGGCTGGGCATCGTGGTCGTGCTGGCGCTCGCCTCCGGGTGGCAGGCCGCGCAGGCGAGTCCCGCGGCTGCCGGCGCGGCGATCACGCTGGCGCTGTTCGCCGGGGTCATCGCGCTCGTGGCGCACGGGATCGGCCACTGGATCGGTGCCCGCAGCGTCGGCGGCCGGGTCATTCCAGCGGCCTGGACGCCCGGCGCCATCGTGGCCCTGCTGTTCGTGCCCGTCCAGGCGGCGAGCGGGCCGTTCTTCGCCGAGCGCCTGCGCATGCCTGCCGGCGGCCACGCGGGTGCCTGGCGCTTCCACCTCGCGGGACCGCTCGCGAACCTCATCGTCGGCGTCGCCGCGTACCTGCTGTTCCTGGCGGCGCCGGCGCCCGTCTTCCGGCTCCTCGCGCAGGTCCAGCTCGCGGCGATCGCCTACACCCTGCTGCCCGTCCAGCCGCTCGATGGCTGGGCCATCAAGCGGGAGCACCCCCGGCTGCTGGTCGTGCTCGGCTTCGGCGTGGTCGCCGCGGGCTCCGCATTCGCCCTCGGCATCCTCTAACGCGCACCGGTCCGGCACCGGGACGCGGCCCGTAGACTCCGGCCGATGGTCGACCTCGTCCTCATCGGGATCGTCGCGGGGTTCGCGCGCGCGGGCTGGAGCAGCGGCTTCGTGCGGCGGCTGTTCGGGCTCGTGTTCATCGTCGCGTCGTTCGTGCTCGCGACCTACCTGCGCCCGATCGCCGGCGGGCTGATCGAGAGCTTCTTTCCGAAGGTGCCGGACCAGTACGCCGAGATGGTCGGCTACTCGATCACCTTCAGCGCCCTCGTCCTCGTGTTCAACCTGTTCTCGCGGGCGATCCTCTCGCGCGTCGCGGTGCAGGGCATCGCGCGGCGGACAGACCAGCTGCTGGGCGTCCTGCTGGGCGTCGCAGAGGGCGTGCTGCTGCTGTCCGTCCTGATCCTGATCCTGCACACGTACAGCGACGCGGCGAACGGGCTCGGCGCCTTTGCGGGCCTTGGGATCCTTCAGACGCTGCGAGACGCGATCGAGAGCTCGACCATCGGGAGGTTGCTCGAGGACACGACCGTGCCGCTCGTGCTGCTGCTGCTGGGGCCGTTCCTGCCGACGGACATCAAGTCGATCGTCCCGACGCAGATTCCGGGTGGGCTGCCGTTCTTCCCGACGGGGATCCCGGGCGTTCCGACGCCCTGACGGGACCGGCGCGCCCGGTTCCGATGCCTACAGCCCCAGCTCGCCCCTGATCGTCTTGAGCCCCTCGACGACGTTCATGACGTGCTCGTCGAACGGCACGCCGAGCTCCGTCGCGCCCTTCTCGAGCTGGTCCCGCGGCACCTGGCGGGCGAAGCCCTTGTCCCGCATCTTCTTCGTGACCGATCGGACGTCGACCTCGTCGAGGCTGCGGCTCGGGCGGACGTAGGCGACCGCGATGACGAAGCCCGTCATCTCGTCGCAGGCGTAGACCGTCTTCGCGAGCAGGCTCGTGCGCGGCACGCCCGTGTGGTCGCCGTGCCCGAGGATCGCCTCCACGACGTCGTCCCGGTAGCCGCGATGGCGGAGCTCGTCAGCGCCGCGCATCGGGTGCGTGTCCGGGAAGCGCTCGTAGTCGAAGTCGTGCAGCAGGCCGGCCGACCGCCAGATCTCCAGCTCGTCACCCGTGATGCCGAACCTGTGCTGCCCGTACCACCCGACCGCCGCCTCCACGGCGAGCCCATGGCGCCGGAGGGCGTCCGTCTGCGTCCACTCGCACAGGAGGTCCCAGGCATCGGCTCGGCTCGGCACCCGCGCAGGGTACGCGAGCTATTTGATCAGCTGCACCCCGACGGCCTTGTTGCTGGTCCCGGAGCCCACCCCGGCGCCGACGGTGCCGGTGGCCATGCGGTGGACGAACCTCGCGACGATGCACGACGTCGAGCCGTTGCCCGTGTCGCAGATCGCGGAGTTGTTGCCGGAGATGTAGGCCGCGTGCAGGCCGCCGCACCCGGCCATCGTTGGCGAGCACAGCTGCAGGAACGCGAAGCTCGGCATCCGGTACCACTGGTTCGTGCCGGCGCCGCCGAGGTCCCCCACGGGACAGCCGTAGTTGGGGGCGGTGACGACCGCCGGTTGCGCGCTGCTCGGCTCGCCGTTGTGCGCAGGGTTGCAGGTCAGGTCGAACTGCGGCACCAGGACGGTCTGGCCCTCGTACGTGCGGATCGCGTCCTCGATGGACATGTCGCACGAGCCGCCGCCGCCGTTGCTGTTGCCGGTCGCCGCGACGTACTGCCAGGACGGCAGGTCGATCGCCGGGTTGTCGGCCGTCAGGATCGAGCAGACGACCTCGCCGGCGCCACCGTGGGGGGGTCGCCAGTCGAGGTACCCGACGTTGCCCGGGCTGTTGTTGCAGAGCGGGATCTTGTAGACGGTCCCGAAGCTCCACGGCACCGTGGTGTCCGCCGGCTGGTTGGTGCCGTTGCACTGGATGACCGAGGTGGGGAAGGCGACAGGCAGGATCGCGCAATATCTGCCTTCCGAGGCGTCGCAGTAACTCTGGAGGTAGCCCGCGACGGCGGTCGCTCGCGTCCGTACCTGGAACGAGCTGATGCCGATCGCGCCGGCGACGTAGGCGCCGACCTGCTTCTCGCCGATCACCATGACGCCCGCCACCGGCCCGACCAGCCGGTTCGGGCAGTCCGGCGCGGTGGCCGTGCCACCCGGCAGGGCGTGCCCGCCATTGCCGACCTGGAGCGCCGTCTCGAGGTCCTCCACGCGGGTGTCCTCGTCGATCGCGCCGCTGCCGTCGAACCGCAGCGGGATCCCGCAGACGTCCGTGTAGTACGCGGCCTGGACATCGATGTTGTTCGCCGCGGCTACCTGGTTGATGCGGGCGTCGATGTTGATGTCCCAGCCGCCGGACGGCGTGCTCGCGCCCGCGAGGCGCTCGGCGAGGAGGACGGCGCCGGCTTCAGCCGCGGCGTCGACCCCGTTCTGCGTGACCCGCTGCTGCGCGAACACGTTGCCGCCATCGACGATCGTCGCCACCAGCGCGACCGACAGCAGGATCGCGCCGACCATCACGACGATGGCCTGGCCGGATTCGCGCTCGGATGCCGAGTGCCGACGGACGGAGGTCATGGGAACACCCTTTCGATCGGCATCTCGGAGGTCTGGCTCATCGTGAACGGCCCGATCAGCGAGCTGACGAAGGGCGTCGTGAGCGTGAAGTGGTAGCTGACGGTCACGGCAGCGATGCAGCCGATGTGGAGCGTCGGGTCGCAGTCGATGGTCGTGTCCGGGGGCGCGTCGTAGGCGATGCTGATGTTCGAGGTGTTGAGGCCGATGGTCTTGCCCGCGAGGATCGCGCAGCCCCGCATCGACCAGTGCGGCTCGTACGGGTCCTCGATTGGCCGGGACTCGTCGCACTCCGTGACGTCTGCGAGCTGGTTCACCGCCGCAACGCGCGCGCCCTGGCGCGCGGCATTGGCGATGGTGTTGTAGGCGAAGACCGCCCGGCCGATCTCCATGAACGCCATCACGAGCAGCACGATGATCGGGAAGACGAGCGCGAACTCGACCAGGCTCTGGCCCCTTCCGCGACCGCCCGCGGCTCCGCCATGGCGGCGCCGTCGAAGTCCACCGGGGGACTGGGTCCCGGTCACGGGGCGGTCGCCTGGACCTTGACCGTGCTCGTGCACAGCTTCGTCGTGCCGACCGTCAGGTCCTGCCAGCCGATCCGGTAGTTCGGTGGCACGAGGGGCGAGAACACCACCGGGCCGGTGAAGCCGGCGGCAAGCCATCTGGCCGAGGCCTTGTTGGTCTGCAGGCCGAGCAGGCTCACCACGCTGCAGGTCGACGGCGTCGGTGACGGCGTCGGGCTGGGCGTGGGCGTGGGCGCGGGGGTGGGGGTTGGGGTCGCGCCCGGCGCCAGCGTCGGTGCCTCCGTCGGCGTGGCTGTCGGCGTCGGCGTGTCGGTAGGGCTCGGCGACGCCGTCGGCGCCGGCGTCTCCAGCGGGACGCTCTCGATCAGCCCGGCGCGGATCGGGAACGCGGAGGACGCGCTGACCGGGATGGGGTTGCCGGTGATGAGTCCCAGGAACGGCGTGATCAGGCCGAACTGGCAGGTCAGCACGACGCTTGCCGGCGCGCCGATCCCGGTCCCGGACGGGAACGTCGGGTTTGCCAGCGGCGACATCAGCGTGCAGTTCATGTTCGAGGCCTCGGTCAGGACGAGGCGCTCGTATTCATCCTGGACGTCGAGGTTGTAGGGGATGGTCCACGCTTCCGGGTTCATCGCGGCGTAGTTGGCGGCCTCGCGCGCGGCGCTGTTGAGGGCCACCCAGCCGAGGAACACGCGACCGAAGTCCAGCCCGAAGAGCACCATGAGCAGCGCCATCGGCACCGTCAGCGAGAACTCGGCGAGGCTCTGGCCGCGGCTCTTGTGGCGGGCCTGGCGAGCTGCGCGCGCCGGTCGGGCGCGCGGCGCGGCCGCTCCCGCGCGCGAGGCTGCGGGCGCGTCGGAACCAGTCGCGCGGGATTGCGGAGCGTTCGACATCGAGGGGTCAAAGGTTCCGCACGGGACCTTTCCCGTCACCTTGCCATTGGTTCGAACCGGCAACAGCCAGTCGTACTGCCCCGGACGGGCTATGGCTGCTCCGGCGGCTCCCCGGGAAGGAGGACGGTGAACGCGGCGCCGGCCGCGCCGGTGCCCGCGGGCTCGAGGACCAGGTCCCCGCCCATTGCCCGGCACAGGGACCTGGACACGTACAGCCCGAGCCCCGTCCCCTCGGCGCTGGCCCCCGCGGCGCCGCGCTCGTAGCGCTCGAAGATGCGGTCGCGATCCTCCGCCCGGACGCCCGGCCCGTCGTCGGCGATCGTCACCCCGATGCGGCCGTCGTCGGGCCGCGGCACCACGGTGGCGTGAATTGCCGCTCCCCCGGCGTAGCGCGCGCTGTTGTCGAGGAGCGCCCAGAGGACCTGGTCCAGCTGGTCCGGGTCGGCGATCGCGAGCCAGCCCGCCGCGGCGTCGGTCAGGTCGAACTCGACCCCCGAGGCGCCGAGCGCGTCCCACGCCCGCCTGACCCGCGGCGCGAGCGCCAGCACCTCGGTGGCGGACTTCAGCGTCCCGGACTCGAGGCGCGACACGGACACCAGCTGGCGCACGATCCGGTACAGCCGATCGGTCTGCTCGACGATGATCGAGAGGCGCTGGTCCGCACGCTCGCCACCCATCTGCTCGGCGTACCCGCGGATGCTCGTCAGGGGGGTCTGGAGGTTGTGGCTGATGCCGCGCAGGAACTCGTCCTTGGCCTGGTCGAGCTCCATCAGCTGCTGCGCCTGCCGCTCGACCTGCTCGAACAGCTCCAGGTTCCGGATCGCCACCGCGACCTCGCTGGCGTAGAGCTCGAGGAGGTCCTGATCGGCGGGGTCCCAGCGCCGGGTCGCCGGCAGGTGGCCGACGAGCACCCCGAGCCGCTCGTCCGGGAGCGCGAGCACCGCGCGGATCGGGTGGGACTCGCCGGGGATGTCCTCCTCGACCGGCACCATCTCCGGATCGACGAGCTCGATCCGGGCATCGATCATCCCGAACGCCGTTCGTGCGCTGCGGGTCGCGTGCGCGATCAGCCGCTCCAGCCCGTCCTTCGGCGAGGTCTCGCCGATGGCCATGAGGATCCGTCCGAGCTCCTGGTTCCGCCGCCCGAGGTCGTTCGCGAGGCGGTTGTGGCTCTCGACGAGCCGCGCCAGCTCGTCATCGCCAGGCACCTCGACGCGGACGGAGTGATCGCCGGACGACGTCCGCTCCACGGCCTGCGAGACGGCGCGCAGCGGCGCCGTCAGGCTCCCGGCGAGCAGGTACGCGAAGAGCACCGACACGATGACCGCGGCCGCGAGCACGAACAGCACGACGGCGCCGAACGTCGGGTCGAGACCGCCCGTTCGTGCCACCTCGGTGGCGATCAGCACGAGCCCGAACGCAACGAGCGGCAGCACGGAGCCCGCCACCAGACCGGCGGTCAGTCGTGCCCGGAAGGACAGCCGCGAGCCGATCCGCTGGGGTTCCGGTCCCGCCACCGCGCCATCGATGGGTCGCCGGCCCGCGCTCACGCGGTGGGCACCGTTCGGCTGACGAGGCGATACCCGATCCCCCGAACGGTCACGAGGTGGACCGGGTGGTCCGGATCCGGCTCGATCTTCTGGCGCAGCCGGCGCATCGTGACCCAGACGTAGGAAGGATCGGCGTCGTCGGTATCGCCCCACCCGCGGTCGAGGAGCGTCTCCGTGGAGACCGTGTTGCCGAGGTTCGCGGCGAGCGCGTAGAGGAGGCGCGACTCGGTCGGCGTCAGCTGGACGACCTCGCCGCGGACGGTCGCGGCCTTGCGCCGCAGCTCCAGCGACAGGTCCGGCCCGAGCACCAGCTCGCGGCGCGGCACCTTGTCGCCCAGGCGCCGCAGGACCCGGATGATCCGGGCCCGCAGCTCCGGGTAGTGGTAGGGCTTCGTGACGTAGTCCTCGGCGACCTCCTCGAGGAGGTCCGCCTTGGAATCCGCGGTGTCGATCGCCGAGAGCACGATGATCGGCAGGTCGGCGCGGGCCTTGATCTCGCGGGCGAGGGTCAGCCCGTCCATGCGGGCCATCATCATGTCGACGATCAGGAGGTCCGGCCAGCCGGCCTCGAGGCGGCGAAGCGCCTCCTCGCCGTCGCGCGCCGTGTGGATCTCGAAGCCGTCGTTCCGGAGCTGGTCCGCGAGCAGGACGAGCAGGTTCGGATCGTCGTCGACGATCAGGATCCGCGGCGCCGCCCCGCCCCGCCAGCCGCTCAGCATGGCCGGAGCATAGCCTCGCTCAGGGCGCCTTCATGTCGTAGAAGCGGCAGCGCTCGCGCAGCGGGCAGCGGTCGTGGTCGGGATTACGGGCGTGGCAGACGAGGCGCCCGTGCCGGATGAGGTTGACGTGCGCCTCGTGCATCTCGTCCGGCTGGAGCATCGCAAGGAAGTGGTCGTGGGCCTCTTCGGCGGTCGCCTTCTTCGGCAGCAGCCCCACTCGGCGCGAGACCCGCTCGACGTGCCGGTCGACCGGCATCAGCGGCAGCCCGAACGAGAACAGCAGCACGACCGAGGCCGTCTTCACGCCGACGCCGTTGATCGCGGTCAGCCAGGTCCGCGCGTCGAGGGCCGTCATGTCGCCGAGGAACTCGAGGGAGTAGTCGCCACGTGCCTCGTGGATGGAACGCAGCGCGGCCTTGATCCCCTTCGCCTTCTGGTTCGGCAGGCCACCGGGACGGATGACCTCGACCAGCTCCTCGAGGGGCGCCGCGTCGATCTTGGCCCAGTCCGGCGGGATGCCCTCGGGCAGCCCGACGCCGCCCCAGCCGGGACCCGGCGTGTGCCGCTCCGGTGGTCGGTCGGATGGGTATGCCTTGCGAAGCTCCACGAAGGCGTGCTCCGCGTTGATGTCGGCGCTGTTCTGGGTGAGGATCGTCATCACGAGCTCGCTCGTGGGGTCCCAGCGACGCATCCAGGGCTGCGGGCCGTAGAGCGCTCGCAGCCGCTCGAGGGTGAACGCGGTGATCCCGGGGCGAGTCCGCTCCAGGCGCTTGGCCCACGCGAGGTACGGGTTCGGCTTGCGACGCTTGACCTTGCGCTTCGACGCGGGCTTCCTGCGAGCGGGCAGCGGCAGCGTCATCGGTTCTGTCCTCGCCCGTCCGGCGTACCGCGGCCCTCGCCATCGAGCAGACGGCCCAGGCTGATGAGCCGCGCGATCCGCCGGCCGCAGCGTCGGACCGGCTCCGCGCCCGCCGCCATCGCCGCCTCCAGCGTCATCGGTGCCTCGCTGACGCTCACCGTGATGGCCCCGAGCTTCGCCAGCACCGCCTCGCCCTCCGCATCGATCCCACCGCCGATCGCGATGCACGGTACTCCGGCCGCGGCCGCGTGCTGCGCGACCCCGAGCGCGGTCTTGCCGAAGGCCGTCTGCGCGTCGATCCGCCCCTCCCCGGTCAGCACGACATCCGCCGTCACGAGCTTGCCCGCGAAGTCGGCGGCGTCCATCACGACGTCGATGCCGGACACCAGCTCCAGCGACCGGAATCGATCCTTGAGGGACAGCAGCCCGAAGCCCGTTCCGCCGGCCGCGCCCGCGCCGGGCGTCGCGCGTTCGCGGCGGCCCGCTGCGGACTCCAGCGCCTCCGCGAACCGGCCGAGCGCGGCATCGAGATCCCGGACCTGTTGCGGCGTGGCCCCTTTCTGCGGCCCGTAGGTTGCGGCCGCGCCGGTCGGGCCCAGCAGCGGGTTCGTCACGTCGCAGGCGATCCGGAGCTCGACGTCCGCGAGGCGACGGTCCAGCTCGTCCAGGGCGATGCCGCCCGCCTCGATCCGGACGCCCAGCGCAGCGAGGATGCCAGCGCCGCCGTCCGTCGTCGCGCTGCCACCGATCCCGAGGGTGATGCTCCGGACCCCGGCGTCGATGACCGCCCGCAGGACCTCGCCGGTGCCCCGCGTCGAGGCGCCGACCGGATCAAGCTCCGAGGCCGCGAGCCGCGACAGCCCGGACGCTTCGGCGAGCTCCACCACAGCCCGCGCGCCGTCGGCGGATCGCAGCCACCGCGCCGCCACCGGGCGCCCGATCGGATCCGTGGCCGGGGTGGATTCCCAGGACCAGCCACCCGCCGCCTCGATGGCCACGAGCGTGCCCTCGCCGCCGTCGGCGAGCGGCGCGAGCAGCACCTCGTCGCCGGGTCGCGCCTCCTGCCAGCCGGAAGCGAGGGCCGTCGCGACCTCGACGGAGGTCAGCGAGCCCTTGAACGAGTCGGGCGCGATGAGGACGCGGATCGGCGAGGGCTCAGGCGGGCGCCGCGATCGGCTCACCGACGACCGAGGTGAAGCCCCGCACGCCCTCGGTCGAAGGTTTCGAGCTGGAGCTCCGCGAGGCCTGCGTCCGGCGGCTCCTCCTGCAGCGTCTGGCGACGCTCGAGGTATTCCGGGATCCGGACCATCGGCGGTCGCTCCATGTCGGCGAGCTCCATGACCTCGAGCGAGAGCCGGCCGCGACCGGAGCGCGGCAGCTTCATGGTCGAGCCGAGCTCCGCGAACAGGCGCGCCTTGCGGCGCTCCTCGAGGCGCTTCATGACCGCCTGCAGGATCACGAACGACATCCGCGACAGTCCCTCGAGCTCCTGGTTGCGGTGGACCCGCCGCTCCAGGTCCACCTGGCCCAGCCCGTCCAGCCCGGATCGCTCCGCGATGTCGATGAGGTGCCCGATCTCGACCGCGTAGCCGGTGAAGAAGGGGATCTGCTCGAGCACGGCGCGCCGCCCCGCGTACTCGCCGGCGAGCGGCTGGATGAACCCGGACAGCTCGGGAAAGAAGAGGTTGATGAGCGGGCGTGCGACGAGCTCCGTGACGCGGCCGCCGCCGCCCTCGCGGAGGACGCCCTCCTGCACGATCGGCCGCTGGTAGTAGCCCTTCACGTACTGCAGGCGGGGCTCGTGGAGCAGCGGCCCAAGGGTCCCGTAGACCATCCGGGGGTGCCAGTTGCGCACGTCCGTGTCGGCCCAGACCACGAGGTCGCCGGACGTCTCGTAGAGCGACTTCCAGAGCGCCTCGCCCTTGCCGCGGAAGCTCCCGTAGCGGCTCAGGACGTCCGGATGCTGGACCACCCGCGCGCCCTCGGCCTCGGCGATCTCGCGCGTCCGGTCGGTCGACGCCGAGTCGATGACGAGGACCTCGTCCAGCAGCGGCACCCGCCCGACCATCTCGCGGATGGCGCGCCGGACGATCGGGCCGATCGTCTCCTCCTCGTTGAGGGTCGGCAGGACGAGACTGACCGTGAGGCCCTGCTTGTCCTTGAGCTGCGTGAGCCGGCGGAGGTCCGCGAACTCGTGATGGTGGAAGTTCGATTCGCCGAACCAGCGCTCCACGCGAGCCGGCACGGCGCGGGACTCCTCCGCGGCGCGGTCCGCTGCCACGAGGGACTCGGCGCGGTTGGCCAGCTGCTCGAACGTCTGGCGACCGATGGACTCGCGCGTCTTCACGACGACGACCGTCGTCTGTGAGCGGGTCGCGATCGCCTCCGGCATCGCACCGAAGAGGTGGGTCGTGCCGTCGATCGCGGTCGGCGCCGCCGCGCCCATCACCACGATGTCCGATCGGTCCGCCTCGCGCAGGATCGCGGCGCGGACGTTCGAGGCCTCGCGCACCAGCGTGTCCACCTTGCCGTCGACGTGCTGGCGGACGAACGACGCCAGCGCGCGCTCCGCCTGGGCGCGGACGGCCAGCGTGATCCCGGGCGGCACGATGTGGAGGGCGGCGAGGGTCGCGTCGTGGCGCTTCGCGATGCCCGCGGCGACGTGGAGGGCCAGCTCGGCGTGCGGGCCGCCGCGGACCGGGACGACGACGCGCTTGAGGTTCCGGACGCCTCGCTGCTTCACGACCGCGATGTCACACGGCGACTCGCGGATGACCTCGTCGATGGTGGCGGAGAAGGGTGAGGTGAGGCCCTCGCGCCCGTTGGCGCTCTTGCCGCTCGCGGCCTTGCCGCCCGCGGCCTTGCCGCCGGCCGCCTTGCCACCCCAGCCGAAGACGATGAGGTCCGCCTCGAGCTCGGCGGCGACCTCCACGATCCCTTCCGCGGCGTGCCGCCCGATCCGGACGATCGGATGGATCCGCGTGCCCTCCGGCACGAAGTCGAGCACGCGCTGCAGGAGCCGGCGCGCATGGCGGGCGCGGGTCGCGCCCTCGGAGAGCGGCATGCCCTCCGGCACCTCGACGATCCCGAGCGCCGTCAGCTCGCCGTCGCGGGGGTCCAGGAGGTCCGCTCCGAGGCGGATCAGCTCCTCCGCGGTGGCGGGATTCGCCACGGGAATGACGATCCGGGCGGGCAGCGGGTGCGAGGTCATCGAACGAGCCTCATGGGGTTGCCCCGGCCAGGCTCGGCGATCCCCAGCGCTCCAGCAGGTACGGCTTCAGCCGCTCGAACTCGCGGGCCTGCCGCTCGACGCTGTCCTCCGCGCGATCCGTCGAGAGGTCGCGGTTCTCGATGACCGCGCTCGCCACCCGTCCGAAGTACACGGGCACGAGCGACGTCACGAAGGCCTCCAGCCGCTCGGGCTTGTCCCGGGCGGTCACGATGAGGTCGTAGATCACCTTGGCCCAGGCGCCGTCGGAGAAGGAGAAGCCGGCTGCCGCGGCGGCCATTGCGGCCGTGGTCGGGGCCTCGCGCCCAGGGGCGTCCAGGTCCAGCGCGGATCGCACGTGGTCCGCGACCTTGCCGGCCTCTTCCGCGAGGGCCAGCACGGCGGCGACCGTCTCGGCCGAGAGCATGTCGCGCCAGGTGTCGGCCAGCGTCACGCCACCGGCCTGGAACTCCGAGAGGAGTCGCAGCACGTTGATCTCGAGCGGCGGCGGGTCGACGACCCGCTCGAAGCCGTAGGCCGGCACGTCGTGCGAGCCCTTGACCTCCGGCCAGCGATCGGCGTTCGTGACCGCCATGCGCAGGATCGTTGTCACCACCTGGCGGAACATCGGTCCGAGGTCGGCGCCGGGGTCCTTCGGATCGTGGACCTTCGCCCCGAGGCGGGCCTGGCAGACCGCGAAGCCGCCCGAGAGGGCCAGCGTCGTCATCCAGATGTCGATGCCGAACTTCGAGACCTCCGGCGTCCACCCGCCGGAGTCGATGTAGTGGCGCACGAGGTCCCCGGAGACGCCGAAGTCGCCGCCGATCGGCTGGCGGATGCGCATGCCGTACAGCGCCCGCGTCAACGGGTACGTGACGTTGTTGGTGATCGTGCCGTCGTGCTTGTGGCGGGCGTACAGCGGCGCCACGTAGTCGTAGCCGCCCTTGAGGATCGGCCCGGCGAGGAGCTCGATCCACTCCGGCCCGATCGAGCGCAGGTCGCTGTCGACCACGACCAGCGCCTGGACCTCCAGCGCCGCCGCGATCTCGAAGATCGTGCGGAGCGCGGCGCCCTTGCCGCCGATGCCCTCGATCTCCGGGTACGTGAGCGAGACCCGCGACAGCTTGTTGGTCGGGCGGACGAGGAGGATCTTCTCGACGTACTCGGGCGGCTCGGTCTCGACGACGACCCGGCCGGTTCCGTCCGGCGAGCCCGCATCGGAGTTCACGACGACAGGCCGGAGGTCGGGGAAGTACTGGACCAGGCCGGCCTGCGCCGCGCGCACGACGTAGCCGATCGTCGTGGCGTTCTTGAAGCTCGGGATCCCCACCATGATGTCGGCTCGCTCCAGCCGCGCGATCTCCTCGCGGATGGCAGGGGTGAGCACGGAGCTGGGCATCGAGCCCACCGTACCAAAGATGGCCAGATCGGCCTTGCAACGGCCTATGCTCGCGATCGAGCGAGGGAGGACGGTCGATGGGGCTGCTCGCGCGGCTCGGCGGGCTGACGACCTCGGGCCGGGCCCGGGTGGCGATCGCGTGGTCGCTGTACGACTTCGCCAACACGATCTTCTCGTTCGCCGTCGTCTCGAGCGCGATCGGGCTGTGGCTCGCGTCCCCCGAGCGGTTCGGGGAGCGCGACGGGAACTTCATCCTCAGCGTCGCGATCGTGGTGAGCGTCGGCCTCAACGCCCTCGTCTCGCCGATCCTCGGCGCCCTCTCCGACCGCGGCGGCCGGCGGCTGCCGTTCCTGCTGTTCTTCACGCTGCTGTGCGTCGTCCCGACGGCGTTCATCGGCTGGAGCGGGGCGGCCCTCGGCGTGGTGCTGTTCGTGATCGCGAACTTCGCCT
>DASTIE010000071.1:0-26818 GCA_035717865.1 Candidatus Limnocylindrales bacterium | reverse complement strand
TCGGGCTGGTCCTCTGCACGACGCCCGACTGCGACCTGTCACCGGAGACCGCCGAGCAGCCCTGAGCTCCGGCGGCGGCGCCGACGGCAGCTTGACGACCCACTTGCCGAACTAGCCCTCGGAGTCGGCGAACTCCCAGAGGTCGAGCGCGTCGAGGTCGATGGCGTCGTTGCCGTTCGTCGCGAGGGCGCCGGCGATCTGCGCGCGGTGCTCGGTGGCGTGGTGGATCGCCTGGGCGAGGATCGTGGAGCAAAGATCCTGCCGGTCCGGCTCTCGCGGGTGGCTGATGAGGATGTCGGGCTCGGATGCCTGCCGCCGGAGCGAGGCGTCCGTCGCCGCCAGCCGGGCGCCCAGCTCGGCGAGCTCCACCGCGGTGGTCGGCGTCTCGACGTCCGCCGGCCGGGCCACGCCCTCCATGCGACTCGCGTAGCCCTGCGCCGCGTTCACCAGGTGGGCGAGGATGCGGCCGGCGGACCACTCGTTGCGCGGGGCCGTCAACGCCAGCACATCCGCCGGTTGGGAGGCGAGCCGCCCAACGAGCTGGCCGTTCGCCCAGGCCATGTGCCGGAGCAGGCGATCGATGGTTGGATCGGGGGTCGTGTTGCTCATCGCGGCAGCGTACTCGCGCCCGGCGTACTGCTCAGCGCTTCCGCAGCAGCTCCAGGAGCGCGAGGGTCGTCTGCCAGCTCCGGATCGTCATCGCCTTGTAGTGCGGCGAGCTCATGATCCGGTTCAGCCGGCTCTTCGTCCGCTCGGCGCTGAGCCGCTGCGAGTAGATCACGCCGTCACCCGGCCAGACCCGGTCGACGCCCTCGCGCGGGCTGAAGACCTTCATCGCCTCGTCCGCATCGATGCCCATCAGGAAGATCGCGTCGCTGTGGTACTTCGCGGGCTCGTCGCCGAAGCCCCTGGGCCGCTTCTTGACGATCGCTTCGAGCTCGCCCGCCGAGAGCACGGCGACCCGGATGAGCTCGGCATCGAGCTTGAAGGCCTTCGGCAGCGCGGCCTCGATCTTCCCGGCGACCTTGGCAGCGCTGAGCTTCGAGTCGAGGAGGATGTTGCCGCTCGCGATGTACGTCGAGACGTTCTCGAAACCGAGCTCCTCCACCATCGACCGCAGCCCCGCCATCGGGACCTTGTTCCTGCCGCCGACGTTGATTCCGCGGAGCAGCACCAGGTACGCGGTCAACCGCCCTCGCCCAGCTGCTGCGCCAGCCCGACCATGAAGCCCTCGCGGCTTCGGACGTAGCACAGCCGGTACACGTTCTCGTAGGTCGCGACCTCGCCGACGAGCGTTGCGCCATGACGTTCTCGAAGCCGTGCGACGACGTCATCGATGTCGTCCACCGCGAACATCACCCGCAGGTAGCCGAGCGCGTTCACCGCCGCGTTCGCGGGCTTGGTGTCGGCGACTGGCGGCGACATGAACTTGCTGAGCTCCACGCCGCCGTGGCCGTCGGGCGGCCGGAGCATCGCGATCTCGCACCGTGCGCCCTCGAGGCCGATCGTGCGATCCATCCACGGGCCCTCGAAGGTCCCTTGGCCTTCCAGCTCCAGGCCGATCTCGACGAAGAAGTCGATCGCGGCCTGCATGTCGTCGACGACGATCCCGACGTTGTCCATCCGAAGATCGGTCACCGAACGAGGTTAACGCCGTCGCCTCACGGAGCAAGCCGCGCATGTTCCTGGGCCCGTCATCGCTCGAGGCGAGCGATGACGCCCGCGCGCCCCGACTGCGTCGGCCGCCGGCTGGTGACGGGAGGTCAAGGCGAGCTCGCGAGCGGCGGCTCGGTCGCGACCGGCTCGGCTGGCAGCGCCTCGGCCTCGCTCGGCGGCGTGGGCAGCGGCAAGCTCGCCACCGGTTCGGCGGACGGTAGCTCCGCTTTGCCCGGCTCGCTCAGGACCGGCTCGGTCGCGACCGGCTCACTCGCGAATGGTTCGGCCGGCAGCGCCGCGCTGGCCATCGGTTCGGCCGGCAGCGCCCCGCTCGCCACTGGTTCAGAGGGCAGCGCCGGGCCCAGCCCGTCGAACGCCTCCTCGGGCCGCAGCTCGACCGTTTCCAGCATCGGCCTGAGCCAGTCCCAGTTGTAGGTGTCAGACAGACCCGGTTCCTCGTCATCGACAACGAGTCGAAGAAGGTAGCCGCGGCGTTCGGTCAGGATGAACACGGCCTGTTCGGTAGACGGGCAGCGGATGAGGAACGCCTCGGCACCACCCACGCCCCACTCGCCGTATGCTCCACCACCGCCGCCGCCGGGGCACAGCGGCTCGATGCCTCTGGCGCGCCATTCGTCGGCGCTCAGGTCGCCGTAGGGCTGGGAGGCGAACGCGACGTACAGGCCGCCGCCGCGGGCGGGATCGAAGATCACGTCGGCAGACGCGGAACCGAAGTCGATCAGGCCCTCCGTCCAGGGTTGGCTCGCCGGGGCGGTCTCCCAGCTCGCGGGATACTGGATCGAGATGCCGTGGATCGTCGAGCTGAACCTCGGGTCGCCGGTTGGCAGGAGTGACAAGTCCGCAGACGCCTCAACCACGGGCCTGCCCGCGCGCGACCACGTGACGCCGTCGTGGTCGAGGAGGACGTCCGAATCCGAGCGGTACCGGTAGAAGAACCCGACCATCGGCACCCTTCTCGAGATGCATCCGCCGCCCTCGGGAAACGTCGCCCTCAGCAGATTGCCGGCGATCTCCCCGGTGCCCTCGGCGGTGTAGACCTTCGACACGTCGTCGTCGCATGCCCCTCCAGTGGCAAGGTCATCCTCGAAATGCACGGTCGGCGTGTTACCGCCGCCGATGACGAGCGTCTGGTGGCTCCCATCGAGCGGGTCGATCGAGAGCCAGGTGCCTTCGAACACGGTGCTCCGAGTGGCGGTGCCGCCCCCGACGAGCACGGCGACCAGCGCGGCGACCAGGAGCGCTGCCGCGACCAGCCCGTACCGAACCGTCAGCGCCGGAAACGGCCCGATCCGCCCGGGCATCCAGGTCAGGCGCGCCACCAGCGGCAGCCGCTGCGTCGTCGCGGCCACGCGGGCCACCACGGCGGCGAGCTGGCCGTCGGCTGGTCGCTCGTCGGCCGTGTTCAGCAGGTGCTGGCGCACCTGCGCCGCAAACCGATCGTTCACGATGCGACCCCTTCCCCGGTCCGGGATGGCACCCGGTTGTCAGCGTCGATGGCGGCTCGCAGCGCCTGGGTGGCCCGGCTGAGCCGGGACTTGACCGTCCCGAGCGGGACCCCCATCGCCTGTGCGGCGTCCGCGAGCGGCAGGTCGAGGTAGTAGACGAGGACGACGACCGCGCGCAGGTCCTTCGGCAGCTTCGCGAGACCGCGCTCGATCTGGTCGTGGATGTCGAGGTCCCGCTCGTGACCGCCTGTGGCGGGCTCGTCGACCGGCGTGAGACGGATCTCGAGTGTCTCCACGCGCTTGCTGCGCCGGTACGAGCTGAAGCACGCGCGCACGAGGAGCCGCCGCATCCAGGCCTCGAACTTGTCCGCGTCGCGGAGCCCCGGCAAGGAGCGCCAGGCCTGGATGAAGGCCTCCTGCACGGCGTCCTGGGCGGCGTACTCGTCGCGCAGGATCATCCGGGCCACCGCCGTGAGCCGGCCGATCGACCGCGCCGCGAGCTCGGAGAAGGCGTCTCGATCGCCCCCTCGCGCCCGGATCACCAGATCGCGCACTTGCCCACCATCGTGTCCGCGCCGGCGACGTGCCGTGCTGCCAATCATGAGCCCGCACCACGGTGGAAAGGTTCCACTTTCGGCCGGGCCCGGAGGATGGAACCTTTGACCGCCCACCCCTGCACATCGTGTGCAAGCAGGGAGGAATCAGCATGCAGGCACTCCGAGGAATCGTCGTCGCCGCAATCGTCGTCGCCGGATGCGGTGGCGCCGCCGGCACGACTGCACCGGGCACGACAACCCCGACCGCCGCGGCCGCGGCCACACCCGCGACCACACCCGCGGCGCGCCCGACCGCGGCCCCAACCTCGGCCTGCGGGCCGGTCCTCCGGATGACAGATCTCCTGCCCGCGGGCAGCTACTGCATCGACAGCAGGCTCGGCGTCGCGATCGACGTTCCGGAGGGCTGGGGCACCTGCTGCGGCGGCGTGATCCTGAAGGACGACTTCACGGGTCTGCTCTACGCCGACGTCACCCAGGTGGTCGTCTACCACGACGCGTGCCTCTGGTCGTCCGGACAGACCGAGCCAGAGGGTGCCGCGGCGATTGCCGCTGCCCTGTCAAAGCAGCGACCGCGCGAGGGCTCGGCGCCTCGCGACGTCACCGTTGCGGGCCTTCCGGGCTACCACGTCCGACTGACGGTTCCGGCTGATCAGCCCGTCACGGGCGGCTCGGACCAGAACTTCACGGGCTGCGACGCTGGCCAGTTCCGGAGCTTCAAGGCCGGCATCGACGGGCTTCGCTATCACCAGGGCCCGTCGCAGGTCGACGACTTCTACCTCGTCGACATCGGCGCCAGCACAGTCGTGTTCGACGTGGTCACGGGTCCGCAGATCACCGCTGCGGAACAGGCCGAGCTCGACGGCATGCTTGCGTCGCTGGAGGTTCGCTGACCCTGCGCCTCTGTGCCCGGCGCGTATCCTCCGGCACCATGGCCCGCGATCCGAACGTCCCCGACGCGTTCGACGTCTACACGATGGTGCTGCTGCGCCGGCCGGCGGAGGCGCCCGAGATGTCCGAGGCGGCGCTGGACGAGCTCCAGGCGCGGCACCTCGCCTATCGCGCGGAGCTGCGACGCCAGGGGCTGCTCGTCGCGAACGGGCCGCTCGGCGAGCAATCGGACATCTCCATGCGAGGGCTGTCGATCTTCGCGTGCAGCCTCGAGGAGGCGGCCCGCCTCAGCGACGGCGACCCGTCGGTCCAGGCCGGGCGCCTCGCCTACGACGTCTTCGAGTGGTGGGTCGCCGCGGGGACGCTCGGCTTCCCGGGCGTGCATGGGTCGGTCGGCGACCGCCGATCGCTGCCGGACGACTGAGGGCGCTGGGCCGAACGAGGACGATCAGGCCGACTCGGCGATCGCCTCGCCCCAGGCGCCGGCCCGGATCATCCGGGCGACGACGAAGAACCACATTATCGTCAGGATCGCGACGAGGATCGCGGCGAGTACCCACGGCGGCGGCGCGAGCCAGCCGGCCAGTAGCGCGATCGCCGCACCCGTCGCGAGCACCGCGCTGAGCGGCCGGTAGACGTCCTGGAGCCTCACGGCGTCCTCGAGGGAGCGTTCCGTGACGATCAGCGCCAGCAGCCCGATCGCCACCGACCCGCCCAGGAGGAGCGCCGTCTCCGGCGGCGTGCTGGGGTCATGCGCGTGCTCGACGAGGTGCAGGATGCCCGCGCCGGCGCCCACGATCGACAGCTGGATCGGAAGGTGGCTGAGCATCCACGTCCAGACCGTGCCCCTGCCGCCCCGCGGGAGCCGCCGGCCCACGAGATCGAAGTAGATCCACCACAGCCCGAAGCCGACGATCATCGCCAGCGAGCCGGTGACGATCGTGACCGGGTCCGGTCCCGCCTCGGAGAGCCCCGTGACCACGCTCAGGATGAGCTCGCCGAGGACGATGATCGTGAAGAGGCCGAACCGCTCGACCAGCGATTCGGTGGGCACGATGCCCTCGGCCTGCGGGCCCTGGCTGCGCGAGCCGACCAGCATGAAGCCGATCCACCCGGCCAGGAAGATCGACCAGATCGCGAGCCGCCACCCGTTCGGCAGGAGCGCGGTCGCGCCGACGACGAGCGTCGAGACGATCATCCCGCCGACGTAGAACGCGGTGATGCGCAGGAACTCCGGCCGCTCGATCCGGTCGAGCTGGCGGACGGCGTACCAGGCCCAGCCCATCAGCAGCAGGAAGACCGAGTAGACGAGCGCGAACTGGATCCCAGTCTCGCCGGCCGCCTCGCCCGTGAAGACCGCGAGCAGCGCGAGCAGGCCCATCTGCAGGAACACGAGCAGCCGCGTGCGGCCGTCCTCGCGTCCGTGGAGCTCGACGTACAGCGAGCCGTTGAACCACGCGAACCACAGCATCCCGAAAACGATCGCGAACTCCACGAACCCGACGAGCGAGATGTGCTCCGCGAGGTGGTGCGAGGCCTGCGCGATCACCGCGACGTAGGCGAGGTCGTAGAACAGCTCGAGGTTACTGACGGTGCGGTCCTTGATGATCGCGCCGTGCGGTCGCGGCGGCGCGGACAACCATCGCCTGAACTGGCCCTTCGTGCTCACCGCGTCCGTGGTCACAACGCTCCCACCGCCTTTGTGCTCACCGGCATCGCGGCGGAGCATACGTGCGCGGCGGACGAGGAAACGCCCGGGAATTCGCTTCCCGGGCGTCGTGCCTGGGTGGTTGGTGGCGCCGCTGTCGGCCGGCTGGTTACTCGGTCGCGGCGTCCGCGGTCGCTTCGCTCGCCTCGGTCGAGAGGTCTTCGGCCGAGGCGTCCTCGGAGAGGAGCCGGTAGACCTGCCGGCGGGCGTCGCCGAGGATCTTCGCGACCTCGCGCTTCGTGGCCGGCGAGCCCATCCGGTTGACCTGGATCGAGGCGCTGGCGAGCTCCACGACGTACCGCCGGAGATCCGGCTCGCCGTCGTCGTCGCTCGTTGCCCAGCGTGATCGGGGGGCCGCCTCGGCGGCCTCCTTGGCGGCCTTGCGGCCCGACTCGGTCAGCGTGTAGGTGCGACGGCCGTCGACCTCGCTGCCCGTGACGAGGTCCTCATCGGCGAGCTGCTGGAGCGTCGGGTAGACGGAGCCGGCGCTGGGACGCCAGCGGCCCTCGCTCTGCGCTTCAAGCTCCTGGATGACCTCGTAGCCGTGCATCGGCCGGTCGCGGAGGGCGGCGAGGATGAGCCCGCGGACCTCCCCGCGCCGGACGACCGGGCCGCGGCCGCGGCCGTGACCGAAGAGGTCTCGGAACGAGACGTCGGGGCCGGCGCCGCCGCGCCGTAGGTTGCGGCGAAGCTCGCCGCGGAGGTGGTCGGCTGCATCGCGATGCATCTCGCGGCGCCGCTGCCGGTGGGTGTGATGGCCGTCGTGGCCGTGCGTCTGGTGCCTGGTGTGGTTGAACATCGATTTCCCTATTCTATGCGAGTTGCGCTCTATCACGTGGCATCATGATATATCGCGATAGTCTGTGTGTCAAGAGGAATGAGAGGGAATCCTCGCTGGGCGTGGCCGGCACGGGTCGCCGCGCTCGGCGAGGCCCATTTCATGGTCAAAATCGGGCGTTCGAGCGTATTAAGGGATCCCCGGCAGCCCCCGCGGCTCGGAATAGGCTCAGGTCACGCTCCGGCACCGCCGCTGAGCTTCGGGGAGCCCGCCTCCCACTCTCCGATCCCGGCTCGCCCCGTGTTACTGCCCATCAAACGGCAGGAAATGACCATGAGACGGGCCGGAGCGTTCACGGCCCCGGGTTCACGGCCGCCGGTGTTTTCTGCCCGCCGGTCGAGGTCCGCCGGTTCACGGCGGCGGGTCGACGGCCGCTGGCTCTCGTCTGCGGGTGTACGTCCCGGGGCTCACCGTGGGGCTCGCCGGCGGTAGCTGATCGCCCAGCGCGTGATCCAGGTCTCGCCGTCGTCTGGGCTCGACTCCCACGTCCAGTGGAAGCTCTCCGCCTGGACGTTGCGGAAGACCATTCGCTGCCGCGTGCGCCGACCCCGTTCCGGCGCGGCTCGCTCGAACGTGAACCAGCCATCGACCCGGCCACCCACGAGGTCGAAGTAGCCGCCCTGGTCGTCGACCCAGGTCTGGCGCCAGAGCCCGCGCTCGGGGTCGAAGGTCGACCAGCTGCGGCCGTGGAGCGCCTCGTCGCCGCCTGACTCCGCTGCCTCGTCGAACTCCTCGAGGATCACGCGGTCGCGCAGGATGCGCGTCAGGCGATTGGTGCCGTGCCCGCCCTCCCAGGCCGCGTCCCAGTCACCGAGCCAGAAGTCGAGCTCCGTGCCGTCGAAGGCCCCGCCGTGCGTCCCGCCAAGAATCTCGCCGTACGTCTCGCCGTCCACGCGGCGAGGCTACCGCAGGAGCGCGCCAAACTACCTGTCGTCGGGGACGAAGGCCACGCAGCACATCCCCTCGCGAGGCTGCGAGACGGCGTGGAAGCCGGAGCCCTCGACGGCCGACGCGGCGCCGTCGAGGAGAGCGTGGTTCAGCGAGCACGTGAGCTCGCGGTGCTGGTCGGCGAGCGCGTGGAACGGGCAGTTCCGGAGCCGCACGACCCCAGCGTCGTCCAGGAACGGCTCGTAGCCCTGGGTCTCCAGCATCGGCAGGAGGCCGCGCGCCGCGGCCGTGCTGGAGGCCATCGCCTGCCCTCGCTCCCGTGCCGCCTGGAGGACCGCGGCCCTGGCCTTCCCCGCCCGCTCGATGCCGGTGGCGAAGATCTCCGCGGCAACGTCGTAGCTCCGCGACGGCAGGTCGACCGACACGTCTTTCCCCCGCGGCCGCAGGTAGAACTTTGCGGGTCGGCCGGCACCCGGGCCGGTCCGGCCGCTGCGACGGCGGAACTCGACGTCGAGGAGCCCGGCGGCGACCAGTCGATCGAGGTGGAAGGCCGCGAGCGGCCGCCCGATCCCGACGCCCACGGCCGCGGTGTCGCGGTCAACGGGACCGCCGCTACGGGCGACGAACTCGTACAGCCGGCGACGCACCGGCTCGGCGAGCGCCGCCACGCGATCCAGCTGCTCCGACTGGGTTGGCCTGGTTCCTTCCGTGGCTGTCTGGTCCATGCTCGGCAGTCTAAACCAAGCGGGGGTTAGCGCAAGAGTTGACGGACCGTGCGCCGTGTCCTATAAGTAGGGCGCACTCGTTATAGAGTCATCCAGGAACACGTGGAGGCACTGCCCATGAGCGTTCGAACCTCGAGCACGCGGCTCGTCGAAACGGTGACCGGGGGCCAGCCGGTTCCCTGGCTCGCCAAGGTCGGGGCGGTGGTGATCGTGCTCGGCCTGGTCTTCGACACGGCCGCGCACACCGTGCTCCACAGCATCCACGACGAGCTGATCGGGTCGTTCCCGCTCGGCGAGCACCTGTCCCACCTTGTGGTCGTCGTCGGGATGGTCCTGGTCCTCGCCGGCATCGTCGCCGACGGGATCCGCTCCCAGCGCCGGCTCGCCCGGCAGGAAGGAACTCCTCGCAATGCCATTCGGTGACTTCATCAACGCCATCCCGCCGCTCGGGTTCCTCGCGATCCACATCGTCCTCTTCGGGCTCGGTGCGTTCTTCGCGTGGCGCTCGTTCGGCGCGAATGCCTCGACGCTCGGCTGGGGGTTCTCGCTGTTCGCCCTCGCCGAGGTCTCGTACATGACGTACCACCTCGACTGGACCACGTTCCTGTTCGCCCACACGATCAGCGAGGTCCTGGACCTCGGCGCCTTCGTGCTGGTGTTCGTGGCCGTCAGCCGAACCATCCTCAGCGCGTCCACCGCTCCCGCGAGGGCCTGACGTGCGCAACCGAGACCGGCTCGTCGGAGTCCTCCTCGCGACTGCCGTTGCGATCTTCGTCGGCGCGTGCTCGACGTCCGGATCGAATGGCAACCCCGCCGGCGAGCCGGTCGCCACATCGACCGTCGACCTCCCGCCCTCCTACAAGTTCGAGCCCAAGGCGATCACCGTTCCCGCGGGCACGACCGTGACCTGGACGAACCACGACAACTTCACGCACTCCGTGAAGTTCCTTGACGGTGGGCTGCCGAGCGACCCGATGCTGATGCCGCCGGGCGGCTCGACGACCTTCACGTTCGCCACCGCCGGCACGTACGCGTACGAGTGCCACCTCCACCCGCAGGACATGCGGGGAACCGTCACCGTCACCCCCTGAAAAGGAGCCCCGACATGTCACGCCGAAAGCTCGGCGCCATCGCCCTCGTCCCGGCTCTCGCTCTCGGGCTCACGCTCGGCGGCGGGCTCGCCACCGGCCAGCCCCACGCCGATGCGCACAGCGCCTCCGCCGGCCGCCTCGCCTTCCACGACACGATGCGGAAGCTGTGGGAAGACCACATCACCTGGACCCGGCTGTTCATCGTGAGTGCGGGCACGGAGAGCGGCAATCTCGCCGACCTCGGCCCGACGGTCGATCGGCTGCTCGCCAACCAGGCTGACATCGGCAATGCCATCAAGCCCTTCTACGGCGACGTCGCGGGCGATGCCCTCACCGAGCTGCTCCGCGAGCACATCCTGCTCGCTGCAGACCTCGTGACGGCCGCCAAGGCCGGCGACGACGCGGCGACGACCGAGGCGTCCGCCAAGTGGTACGCCAACGCCGACGAGATCGCGGCGTTCCTGTCCGAGGCCAACCCTCGGAACTGGAGCCTCGATGACATGAAGGCGATGATGCGCGAGCACCTCGACCTGACCCTCGATGAGGCGGTCGCTCGACTGCAGGGCCGCTTCGCGGACGACATCGTGGCCTACGACAAGGTCCACGTGGCCATCCTCCACATGGCCGACATGCTGAGCGACGGCATCGTCGCGCAGTTCCCGGGGAAGTTCGCCCGGTAGTCCTCACCCGCCCGGGTTCGTGCCCCGGGCTCACTCGCCCGGGTTCATCCTCCGGGCTCATTCGGCCCGGGTGCCTCCCTCCCGGGTCCGTTGCGGGCGGCGCGCGAGCGTCGCCCGCAGCGCATTTCAGGCCCGCGAACTCCTCCGCGCGAACGCCTCCGCGCGAACGCGTCGCCGGCGACCGCGCTCAGGCTTCCGGGAACTCCTCCGCCCGAAACGCGTAGGCCCACATCGTGGCCGGCTCGATCCGGAACAGGACGATGTCGCCCCACGTGTACGGGTCCGATTCGTAGGTCTTCGTCCAGGTGGCGTGGATCTCGTCGTGATCCGGGTGGCCGCGCTTGATCCACTCAATCTTGCCGTTCACGGCCACTGCGACCCGGTCGCCGTCCATGTGCACCGCGCTGCAGCTGGGGTCGCGACGCAGCTGCCCGACCTTCGTCGCCTCCGGGCTCGTGCTCAGCGTGAAGCGGCCGTGGATGAACAGCGCGTCGAGCGGCGACACGCGGGGCTCACCGCGGCGGGTGACGGTCGCGAACGCCACGTGCTTCGTGCCCTGGAGATAGGTCGCAACCTGGCGGGCGGTGAGCCGCCGCTCCGGCGTGACGATGCCCCGCATGTGCTCGTTCGCGCGCGCCATGTGGGCGTCGAACATGCCCTGGAGCCACTGGATCTCTGCGTCGGTCTCGAACATGGCCGCAGGGTAATCGGCTCGCCGGGCGCCGACTTGATCGGCTTCCGCATTTGACCATCAGCCGGCCGGCTGCTCGTGGCGCAGTCGCTCCGGGTGGGGGCCGCAACCTGACAGATTCCGGCCCCACCGGCGTTAGCCAGTCTGGAGGGGCCCCGAGACTGCCAAATGTTCCGCCGGAGCGGAATTTGGCCAAGTCTGGGAGCGGCCTCACGCCAGCGGCACCTGGACCGCCCGGGCCGCGGTGCCTGACGCCGCCCACACCGGAATCTGGCAGGAATGGGTCCGGCCTGGACAGAGCACCGTGTGCCAAGGCCAGGTGGTGCGCCGTCAGGCCGGTGCAACCGCCGCGCGTGCCGCGCTCTCGGCCGTCGAGGTTTCGGGCCGGCGGCCCATGAGGTACCACGTCTCCATCCGGCCCTTGCCCTTGACCTCGAGGGTGCCGCGCGGCTCCAGGAGGAACTTCTCCCGCAGCAGCTCGTGCGTCGCGTGCGTGACCTGGATGTGGTTCGGGGTGCCCTGCGATTCCATCCTCGAAGCCGTGTTGACCGCATCCCCCCACAGGTCGTACAGGAACTTCTTCCGCCCGATGACGCCGGCGACCACCGGCCCGGAGTTGATGCCGATGCGGAGCTGTAGTTCGAGATCCTCGCAGACACCGCCAGGCCCCATGTCGGCGACCATGTCGAGCGCCAGCATCGCGAGCGCCTCCGCGTGGTCCGGGCGCGGGTCGGGCACGCCGGCCGCCACCATGTACGAGTCGCCGATGGTCTTGATCTTCTCGAGCCCGTATCGCTCGGCCAGCGAGTCGAAGTGGCTGAACAGTCGATCGAGCAGGCCGACGACCTCGGCCGCCGCCAGGTTCTGCGACCGCGGCGTGAAGTCGACGACATCCGCGAAGAGCACCGAGGCGGCCGAGAACTGGTCCGCAATCGTCTTCGGGCTGTCCTTCAGTCGCTCGGCGATCGAGCCCGGGAGGATGTTGAGCAGCAGGGCTTCGGCGCGCGCCTGCTCGGTCTTGAGCGCCGCGAGCGCCTCCTCGCGCTGCTTCGCGAACAGCGCCAGCACCGTGAAGACCATCGAGCCGCCGACGGTGATGTTCAGGACGGTCATGAGGTTCGAGAACCACTCGGGCAGCGTCGCTTCGGGCGCGAGGATGATCCCGGCGATGCCAGAGCCCAGGAAGATCGTGACGTAGGCGATGAACCAGCGGACGCCCGCGTCGGCGCCCTTGAAGATCAGCGCCCCGAGCGGCGCCATGATCCCCCAGATTCCCACGCCGCCCGCCGAGACGATACCGCCGATCGGGATCATCGAAAGGGTCGGCGCCAGCATGATGTCGATCAGCTGGATGCGAAGCAGCAGCTCGAAGTCGCGGTTCCGGGCGAACAGCAGGATCGAGCCGATCGAGATGCCCGCGTACGCGACAGCGGTGTACCCCCACGGCGACCCGAAGGTCACGTACAGCACCGCCCACACGAACGACACCGGCAGGATCAGCACCGCGATCAGGACCAGGAGGGCCTTCTGGCGACGCGTGTCCTCGTCGTCTGACGGGTCGGCACCGACCGTGGCCAGCCGTTCCAGCGTGCGGTCGAGCAGGGCGAGCAGCGAGGTCACGGCGCGAGGATAGGCCCACGCGGTGTCACAGCCACGCGTCGGGCGGGCTCAACCGGTCGAATGGGACACCGAGTCGCCCTCGTCGCGATCCTCGCCGTCACGGCAGGCTGTTCGACCGCCCCGGCGTCAGCGCCGCCGAGCGCGCCGGGCCCCACCTCGGCGCCGACCACCGCGGCGGCCTCCCCCACCCCGACTGCTCCGCCGGCCGTCACGAAGCGCTTCACGATCGCGCCGGATGCGGTCATCGACACGAAGCTGCTCGGGACGAACGACCTGTACGTCAACCCCGGCGCCCTGATCGAGGTGGACGGGGTCCTGCACCTCTTCCCGAACTCGTTCAGCACGTGGCCGGGCCGGATGCGCGTGCCGCACCTGACCTCGACGGATGGCATCGAGTGGACGCTCGACAGCGAGGCCGACGTCCTCGACACGGACACCGAAGGCCTGTTCCCGATGGCCAACCCCGGCATCGACGTCTCGACCGGCTTCATCACCGACGATGGGACGTGGGTGCTGCTCTTCCAGAACGTCTCGCTCGCGACTGGCGGCCCGTGGCGGATCTTCCGGATGACCGCGTCCACGCCGCAAGGCCCGTGGACGATCGATCCCGAGCCCGTGATCGACGTCGGCTCGGGCGACGACTTCGACACGACCGGCGCCCAGTGGCCGTCCGTGGTGCGCGTCGGCGATCGATGGGCCGCCTACTACGCCGGCTTCAGCGGGGCCGGGCGCGGGACCGGGCGGATCGGCGTCGCGTTCTCCGACGATGGCCGCACGTGGACGAAGCAGCCCGAGCCCGTCCTCCAGGCCACGGAGTCGTGGGAGCTGCGCTCGCTCGACCGGCCGCGCGTCGTCTCGACGCCGGACGGGCTGGTGATGCTCTACACGGCGCTCGACCTCAACCGCCGTGGCCTCGCGACCTCGACCGACGGCCTCGCCTGGACGAAGGTGCCGGGGCCGAGCATCGAGCAGAAGGACTTCCCGCTCCAGGGCGGCTCGTGGGACAGCGCGCTGCGCTATCACGACGGCGAGCTCGAGTACCTCCTCGAGATCGGCAACCAGACGACCTCGGTCTACCGCGCGACGCTCGCCTGGCCGTAGCGGCGCTATCGGCGCGCGACAGGCGCGCGGCAGGCGCGCCCTCGCGGCCTACATCGCCAGGGGCGGAGCTCCCTCCGGCCGAGCAGCGGCTCGATCCGGGTCCTTCACGAACAGGACGAACACGGCGGCGATGACCGCTGCCGCGATGCCGATCCAGAACGTCGACGCGATCGCCAGCGCGAACGCCTCCTGGAGCGAGGTCACGATCTGGGCGATGAACGGCTGCACGAACGGCACGGCCTCCGGCGGGAGCGAGTCGAGGATCCGCTTGCCCAGGTCGCCGGTCCCGGTGAAGCTCAGGGCATTGCCTCCGCCACCCTGCGACTGGAAGGCGTCGACGAACTGCGGCGGGATGTTGTTCGCCAGCATCCGGTTCGGCAGCTCCCGGGACAGGGAGTCGGCGAGGACCGTACCGGCGATCGTCAGCCCGATCGTGCCGCCGATCTGCTGGACGAACGTCAGGCTCGCCGTCGCCACGCCGACCACGCGCGGCGCGACGCTGTTCTGGACGAGCGCGGTGAAGACCGCGAACGACGGACCGACGCCCAGGCCCGCGAAGATCATCCAGATCCAGACCGTCGACACCTCCGTGTCCGCCCGCAGGCTCGTCATCAGGAAGAGGCCGACCGCGAGGATGACCATCGCGGCGATGATGACGATGCGGTACCGGCCGGTCCGCGAGGCGATCTGCCCGGTCAGCGTCGCGCCGGCGATCAGCGCGAACACGAGCGGCAGCAGGTTGATCCCGGATTCCGTCGCGGACATCCCGCGGACGATCTGGAACCACTGCGGCAGGAAGATGATCGCGCCGAAGAACCCGAACGAGGCGAGCGACATCGACAGCACCGAGACCGCGACGTTGCGGTTGCGGAAGAGCTCGAGCCGCACGAGCGGGTCGGCTGCACGCGTCTCCCAGACCAGGAACACGACCAGCACGACGAGCCCGATCAGGATCGCGCCGCCGACCCACGGATCGGTCCAGTCGAGGGTCTGCTTGTTCGTGAGGCCGATCAGGATCGGCGCGATGGCGCCGCCGAACAGGGCGGCGCCGATGTAGTCGATGTTTCGACCGCCCTCCGGGTTCTTCACCGGCGGCAGCAGGCGCCAGCAGATGACCAGCGAGATGAGCGCGAGCGGGACGTTGATGAAGAAGATCCAGGGCCAGCCGAACTGGTCCGCGATGAAGCCGCCGAGGAACGGCCCGAGCACGGAGCTGAGGCCGAAGACCGCCCCGAACAGCGCGCCGTACTTCGCGCGCTCCTCCGGCGGGTAGAGATCCGCGATGACCGCGAGCGCGATCGGGAAGACCGCACCGCCGCCCAGGCCCTGCAGCGCGCGGGCGAGCACGAACTGCCACATCTCCTGGCACAGCCCCGCGAAGATCGACGACGCGAGGAACAGCCCGACGGCCCAGATGAAGATCGGGCGGCGGCCGTAGAGGTCGGAGAGCTTGCCGTAGATCGGGCCGCTGATCGTGGAGGTCAGCAGGTAGATCGTGACCGCCCACGTGTAGAGGGACTGGCCTTCCAGGTCCGTGATGATCTTCGGGAGCGCCGTTCCGACAACCGTCTGGTCGAGCGCGAACAGGAACAGCGTGAGCATGATCGCCAGCAGGATCTCGAGCTTCTGGCGCGAGCTCAGGTTCCAGCTGTGGCCGTCATCGTTGACGGCGGCAGCCGCGTGCGTCATCGGGGCTCCTCGTGGAGTCTTGTTTTCGTTTGGGGGTCCGCAGTATGCCCGAGCGCGTGCCGCGGAGGAGCGCGGTTTCGCGGGTACCGCGGGGTCCTGATCGACGGTCAGGCGCCGTCCGTGGAGCGCGTCGACGCGAGCGTGCGCGAGAGCCGCTCGACCTTCCAGACGAGGAACAGGCCGATCAGCAGGGCCATCGCCTGGATCGTGACGGCGAGGAAGAGCGCGAAGGTGATGGTCAGAAAGCCGCTCGGCTGGATCGGCGACGACGGCAGGTCGAAGAGGTAGTCGAAGCGCGAGCCGGGCATGCTCACCCGGACGGCCAGCGCGATCCCGGCAATCGGAACCACGAACAGCACCCACGCCAGCCCGAGGAGCGGCAAGCCATTACCGCCCTTGTCGAGCTTCCCGAGCACCTCGCCGACGCGCGCCGGCAGGGCGTACAGGTTGAAGCCGGGGATCAGCGGCTCGATGAAGGCCATCGTGGAGCTCACTCGCGAGTAGCCCAGGCCCAGCGCCGGCAGGTTGCCGACGACGCGGCTGATCCACGCGGCATACGTCAGGAGCGCCACGGCAGCGAGGGCCGGCAGGACCGGCAGGAACGGGATGACGGCGTCGTAGAGGTCCTGCGATTCGGCGCGGCGCCCCGCCACGCGGTGCGCGGCCGCCTGCCACAGGAGGTACGTGACGACCAGTGAGCCCATGATGAAGATCGCCACGGCGAGGCTCAGGAAGACGGCTCGCATCTCGGACGTCGAGTACGTGTACCTGTGCTCGATGGCCGGCATCTCGCCGACGGTCGGCATGTCCTGCGGGTTGATCTCCGCGGCCTCGCGGGGCGTGTGGCAGCTGTAGCAGCGGTTCGAGCGTCGCGAGTTGATCGACTTGCAGACGCGGCAGGCCCAGAGCTCCGCCTCGGTCATGGGGCGTGGACGGGCACAGGCAGCCCTTGCCGCCCCTCGAGGACCACCCGATCGTCGAGCTGTGCATCGAGCGTGACCTCGGCAGTCTTGAGTCGGCCGACCAGCCGGCACGCCTGCGCGCCGTTTTGGCCCGGCAGCTCATCGACGATGACGACGATCGCGAGGTCCGATTCGACGGCCTCGACGCTCGGCTCCAGCCCGCAGCTCTCGTCCGCCCCGACGTACTCCACCTGGACCTTGCGCGAGCCGGGCTCGCCGAGCGCGAGGTGGATGGACAGGCCCGCCGGCGGGTCCTCGGCGTCCCATGGCGGCGGGTCGACGGTCACCCCACCATCGACCGCGACGCGAGTGATGCGAACCGCGCTGCCGCGCAGCGAGTAGACCCACATAGGCACCTCGGCGGGGCCGGTCGAGGTCTCCATCAGGCCGGTAGCGAGATTCGCGTCGGTGACGCGGAGCGGGTCGCAGCCGCCGCAGTCGCCGGGCGCCGTGTCGACGAGCTCGTCGAGCGCCTGGCGCGCGGAGAGGACCTCGACGTCGACCTTCGTGCCGTCGACCCACTTCACCTCGCGCCGCCCCGGACGTTCCTCCGACAGGTCGCTGCTCGCGCCGACAGCGCCGGCCTCCAGCGCCGCCTTGTTGTCCTCGTTGTTGACCTCCCAGGTGCCGATCTGCGAGGTCATCTCGCCGACGAAGGTGATCGAGGCGCCGCCGTTCGCGCGCACGGCGTCCGCCCAGCGCTCCAGGGCGTCCCGGGCCTGCTGATGAAGCCGGTCCTCGGGCTTGGGCGCCGCGCTGACGAGCGGGACCCCGCTGCCGCCGGGCGACAGGACGTTCTGGGCACAGCCGGCGGCGACGGTCGCGAGGGTCGCCACGGCGACAAGCGTCGTCAGCGCGCGGGGCGAGAACCGAGTCGGGGCCGTCACTCGCGCCATGCCGGGCCCATTCGAAGGCACGCGACGCGCCGCGTCAAGTTTCGTGCTCGCGCGGCTATCGTTCGCGCGGCATTCCCCGCGCTGGAGACCCCGTGCCCTTCGACCTGCCGCTGCCCGTTCGCAGCCTCATCATCGGCTTCACGATCGCGATGGCGGTCGGCCCGATCACGCTGCTCGTCGTCCGGCGCACGATCGAGCACGGCGGGCTCTACGGCCTCATCTCCGGGTTCGGGGTCGCCGCGGCGGACGCGACCTACGGCGGGATCGCCGCCTTCGGGCTGACGGCGCTCACGGACCTCCTCGTCTCCGTGCACACGGTCCTCGGCATCGTGGGCGGTGCGGTCATCGTGGTCATCGGGCTACGGACGATCGGCACGCGACCGACCGGTCCCGCGCAGGACGCCGATCGACCCGGGCTCACGGGCGCGTTTGCCTCGATCTACGCGCTGACGATGACCAACCCGCTCACGATCGTGCTGTACGCCGGGGTCTTCGCCGCGATCGGGTTCGGCTCGGGTGGCGGGCTGCTGGATGCCGCGGTCGTCACCCTCGCGATCCTCGTCGGATCGGGGCTGTGGTGGGTCGTGCTGTGCTCGGTGGTGGCGTGGGTGCGCGGCCGCGTCTCGACGACCGCGCTCCTGTGGGTCAACCGCGTATCGGGCGCCGCGCTGGTGGTGTTCGGGGCGCTCGCGATGCTGGCGGCCGTTCGACCCTAGCGGGCCTCGCCCTTGAGCTGGGCCATGAGCGAGGCGGTGTCGAACGCGTGCCAGTGCTCGACAAGCTGGCCGTCGCGGAGCCGGAAGATGTGGATCTCGTCGATCGAGTAGCGGTTGCCGGTCGGTTCGATGCCCATGAACGTGCCCGTGTGGCGGGCGGAGGTGGACAGGCGGGCCGCCACCCGATCGTCCTCTGCGATCAGGTCGTGGATCGTGAACTCCGGGTCGGAGACGCCCGCGCCGGCTCGTTGCATGCCCTCGCGCAGTCCTTCGCGGCCCTTCGGCATCGGCCCGAAGGTGTGCGGGACGAAGTCCTCGCTCACGAGCTCGTCGATTGCGGCATCTTCCTGGCGCACGAAGATCCGCTCGACGATCCCGCGGACTGTCTCCTTGTTGCGCTCCAGGGTTTCCGGGTCGGTCAGGGTGCGCTGCATCGTGGTCGTCATGGCTCGGAACCTAGCCGCGTTCCGGCCACAGGCGGCTAAGGCCGGTGGCCGCGCGGGCTTGCAGGGAGCACACAGGGGCGTTGCATTCGAACGGGGCGTGCGGTCGCGCGGGCCGCTAGCCTCGCTGCCATGCAGGTACCCACCGGCCGAACGGCCCGCGTCGACATCGTCCTTCCGGGCTCGCTGACCTCCACGGGCGGCGGCGTGGCCAGCTCGTGCACGCTCATTCGGGACGACGGGCGCGCGATCGTCGTCGATCCCGGGATGGCGCCAGGCGCGTCCTCCATCCTCGATCCGCTCGCGGCGCTGGGCGTCGCGCCGGAGGACGTGACCGAGGTCGTGCTGAGCCATCACCACCCGGACCACACGATGTACGCGGGCCTCTTTCCGAACGCCGCGGTCCACGACCACTGGGCGATCTATCGCGGGACCGACTGGGAGGATTCCGAGTGCGAGGGCCGCGTGCTGAGCCCGTCGGTCGTGCTGGCTCGCACGCCGGGGCACACCGCGGAGGACCTCGCCACGGTCGTGGGCACGCCGGACGGGATCGTCGTCTGCACGCACTCGTGGTTCAACTCGGAGACGCGGGTGGACGATGAGTCCCCGGAGGACCACCTCGCGCTCCACGATGCCCGTGCCGCCATCCTGGAGATCGCCGACACGATCATCCCCGGTCACGGCCCCGCCTTCCGCCCGACCGCGGACACGCCGCGGTAGCGCCCGGTTCGTGGCCCTTGCGCGCCCGCGCGCCACCTCCTGACCTCTCCCGCCTGCCGTCCGCGCCCCAGGGAAATCACTCACAGATATCGGTACGAGGACTGACGCCCATCACACCGCGTTCCTATATCGGTGCGTGATCGAATGGGCAAGTTGATGCCGCTGGATGATCGAAGCGAGGTGATCAGCGCGCAGCGTGGGCGACTTGATACCGCTCAGTGATATCGCGGGGCGACGTTCCTAGGTTTCGAACGGGGCGTTCGCGATCGCGTCGAGCTTGCCCGTTCGGACCATCTCCGCGACGCGGCATCCCGGCTTCCGGGCGGCCTGGTCGCGGAAGCGCGCGGCGAACTCGCGCTTGAAGTCGAAGCGCGGGTAGGCGGCGAGGATCGGCTCGATCGACTCGCGGCGAACATCCTCGTAGCGGTAGCCGGTGACGTCCGTGCCGGTCGAGTCGTTGAGCAGCACGACCTCGTTCGGCGAGCCGGCCGGCGCCTCGGCGAGCATGTGCAGGTCGATGACGTCGTAGATCGCGCGGGCGCGATCGGGTGGCTGGTCGTGGGCGAGGGAGAAGCGCTCGGCCTCGATCGCGCCGTCGGTCTCGAAGCAGCCGCCGAGGTCGAACGCCGGCACGAGCCCGATGTCGTGCAGCATCGCGCTCACGTACAGGATCTCCGGATCGAAGCGCAGGTCGTCGTGCCGCGCGAGCTCGACGGCCCACGCGTACGCGCGCACGGAGTGGCTGACGAGGAACGCGGGCGCCACGTCCGCGATCTGCTCGCGCGCCGCGCGCGCGAACGCCGAATCCGGCACGGTGATGCCGATCGCGCGGAGCGCTGGCTCCAGCCTCATCGCCCGGGCCCATGAGCGACGTGGCTCATGGCGTCGCGAGCCGCGACGTGAGATCGATCGTGCACTTCCCCGGCACGAACGAGACGAGCGCCCGGTACTCCACCATGGCGGCGGGTTCGACGTCGAACTGGACCGTGCATCGCGCTTCCTCGCCGAGCACCGTTTGGCTGCCGTTCGGTTCGATGGTGTCGCCGAGCATGGTCGAGATGAACTCCAGCGCGTAGGAGCCGACCGCCAGCTGCGCGGGGATGCCCGCACCCGGAGCGAGGACGTCCCCACCGACCATCTGCAGGTCGATCGGTCGCCGGCCCTCCGGGCTCACCAGCTCGGCGCGATAGATGCACGCTCCCAGCTGATGGCAGGCCACCCACCGGCCCTCGATCTGGAGCGTCGCGGACGCGCCGGGGAGGGTGGTCTCCGGCGGGGCCGTGCCGGGGTCCGATGTCGCGTCGCAGCCGAGCACGACCATCGCAGCGAGGACGAAGCCCGCGGTCGCGTGGCGCACGACCGCACCCTACCATCGGGGCGATGCAGATCCACGCGTTGATGCTCGCCGACAGCGCCCAGGCGGTCGACGGCAAGCTCTACATCCTCGGCGGCGCGTGGAACGTGCTGCGCTTCCCGGAGTTCCCGGCGCAGCTGCTGGTGGGAATCGCGGTTGCCATCGACGTCGACTGGAACGAGACGAACCGGCGCCATCACCTGGACGTGCGGTTCGAGGATGCCGACGGCAACCCGATGGACCCGACGATCGGCGCCGACTTCGAGGCGGGTCGCCCGCCCGGTGCGGTGGCCGGCGCCGACCTGCGCATCGTCTTCGCGGTCAACGGTCCCCTGGCGATCCCCGGTCCCGGCTCGTACGCCGCCGTGGCGTCCATCGGGGGCGAGGTGCTGGCGCGCGCCCGCTTCCAGGCAGTGCAGGCCGCCCGCTCGAACTAGCGTTCGACGGCGCCGCCCGGTCGAATCCGGCGGAGTCTGCACCGGGTTGCGCCTCGACCGTGCGGTCCGGTGACGTCCGACGGGGTCAGGGGCACTGGAACGATCGGGCCATGGTCCGGCGCGCCCTCATCCGCGAGGCTCCGGGGGTGCCGCTGCATGCCGCATTCGATCTCGCTGCCCTGCACACCGTCGGGCTTCCCATCCCGCGCCGGAGCCTGCCGCGTGTCGCGGTGGCCTCGGCGCTGATCGCCGCCATCCTGGTCCTCACGATCGGGTCGACCGGCGCGCTGGCCGCCACCACCGTCACCCCGAAGTGCGACGCGATCAACCTTCGGACGAACGCCGGCACGTCCTACGCCAAGGTCACGAGCGTCAACGAGGGCGCGAAGCTGACCGTCGTCGCCACCGTCACCGGCGGCAGCTACACCACGACCTGCGGCACAACCTTGTCCGGCACGTCCTGGTATCGCATCAGCGCGATCAACGGCCGGACGATCTCGTCGCTCTTCGGCCGAACGTACGTCTACGGCGCCAGCAAACTGTTCAAGACGGTCACATCACCGACGCCCACACCTCCGACCGCGACGCCAGTCGTCGTGACGCCCGCTCCGACGGCCGTGCCGACGGCGGCTCCCACCACCGCCCCGAGCGCCGCACCCGTCGCGACACCGGGCCCGGCTTCCCCCGCCCCATCCGCGGCGCCCACGCCGACCCCCACGCCGACCCCGACGCCCACGCCGACGCCGACGCCCGCGCCGCCGTCCGGTCCGGTCACCCTGCCGTCGTCGATCACGTTCCATGGGCGCGGTTACGGCCACGGCGTGGGCCTCTCGCAGTACGGCGCCTACGGCCGGGCGCTTGCCGGCCAGACCGCGGCCCAGATCATCGACACGTACTACCAGGGCACGACGCTGGGCACGATGTCCAACAGCCAGGTGCGCGTGCTGCTCCTGCAGAACTTCAAGGTGACCTCGACCGCATTGCTGCAGGTCTACGGCCGCGGCGCAACCTGGTCGGTCGACGGCATCGCCAAGATCTTCCCCGCCGATGCCCGGCTGCGCTTCGTCCCGACCGTCTCCGGGACCGCCACCACCTGGAAGATCACCGTCACCGCCTCCGACGGCACCACGCTCCACAGCGGCGCGACGAGCAATGCGATCCGCGTTCGCCCGGCCAAGGGCACGACGCTCCAGCTGTGGTCGAAGCCCTCCGCCTACGACCGGTACCGCGGCGTGCTGCGGCTGATCGGGCGGACGGACGGCACGACCCTCGCGAACGTCGTCAACGAGGTGCCCATCGAGTCGTACCTCCGCGGGGTCGTCCCTGCCGAGGTGTCGGCGAGCTGGCCCGCCGAGGCGGTCAAGGCGCAGGCCATCGCCGCGCGCTCGTATGCCGCCAACCACGTCCGGTCGACGAAGACCTGGGACTTCTACGACGACACCCGCTCGCAGGTCTACCTCGGCTACCTCGCGGAGAAGGCCGGCAGCACGAACGCGGTCACCGCGACCGCGGGCCAGGTCGTGCGCACGAGCGGCGGCGGCATCGCCAACACGATGTTCCACTCCGCGGCCGGTGGCTGGACGGAGAACAACGAGAACGTCTTCGTCTCGTCCACGGGCGCGAAGACCTCGGGCGTGTATTCCTACCTCCGCGGCGTCTCCGATCGCCGCGCCGATGGCAGCTCCTATGACGAGGCCTCGCCGTACGACACCTGGAAGACGGCGACCTACACGCTGTCGCAGATCCGCGCGTGGTTCGCGGCGGACTCGCGGACGAACGTCGGCACGCTCGTCGCCCTCGACCTTCGCAACCGCGGCGTCTCCGGCCGGCTCATCAGCGTGACCCTGATCGGCTCGAATGGCACCACGAAGAAGGTCTCCGGCGACGTCTTCCGCTCGATCTTCAACGCGCATCGCGTCTCCGGGGACCCGATGATGCGGAGCACGCTCTTCGACCTGAAGCCGGTTCCCTAGCCGGTCTCCCTGGTTAGTCGCCGGCCCGTCTCGGCGCTCGCGACGCGGCACAATGGGGCGCCGCAGCCGCCCCTGGAGACGCTCCCGTGACCATCGCCGCCGAGGCCCGCTATCGAACCCAGGCCTTCATCGACGGCCGGTTCGTCGATGCCGCGTCCGGGGAGACGTTCGCCACGGAGAACCCCGCCAACGGCGAAGTGATCGCGCACGTCCAGGCCGGCGGCGCCGAGGACATCGATCGGGCGGTCGCGGCGGCGCGACGGTCGTTCGAGGACGGCCGCTGGTCGCGATTGGCCCCGGCGGAGCGCAAGAAGGTCCTGCTCCGCTTCGCGGCGCTGCTCGAGGCCAACACGGACGAGCTCGCGACGCTCGACGCCCTCGAGGCCGGGAAGCCCATCACGGACGCGCGCGAGGTCGACCTGCCGGAGACGGTCAAGACCTTCACCTGGTACGCCGAGGCGGCGGACAAGCTGTTCGATGCCGTGGCCCCGACCGGGCCTGAGGCGCTGGGGCTGATCGTCCGCGAGCCGGTCGGGGTCGTCGGCGCCGTGGTGCCCTGGAACTTCCCGATCCTGATGGCCGCCTGGAAGATGGCGCCGGCCCTCGCGACCGGGAACTCGATGATCGTGAAGCCCTCGCGACTCACGTCGCTGTCCGCGATCCGCATGGCGGAGCTCGCCGCGGAGGCCGGGCTGCCCGATGGCGTGCTGAACGTCGTCCCGGGACCGGGTGGCGCCGCGGGGGCGGCCCTCGGTCGGCACATGGATGTCGACAAGGTGACGTTCACCGGCTCGACGGAGGTTGGGCGGCTGTTCCTGCAGTACTCCGCGGAGTCGAACCTCAAGGAGGTCACCCTCGAGTGCGGCGGCAAGTCGCCGGCGGTCGTGCTGGCGTCGCCGCCGGACCTGGACCTCGTGGTGGAGCAGGTGCTCTTCGGCGCGCTCATGAACATGGGCGAGAACTGCTCGCAGGGCTCGCGCCTGATCGTCCATCGAACGGTGCAGGAGGAGCTGGTGGCCCGGCTCGCCGATGGGCTCGCCGCATGGACCGTCGGCGACCCGATGGATCCCGCGACGAAGATCGGGCCGATGATCGAGAAGCCGCACCTCGAGAAGGTCATGGGCTACATCGATCGAGGGCGCGCGGAGGGCGCGCGCGTGGTCAGCGGCGGGTCGCGTGTCCTGGAGGACTCGGGTGGCTATTTCGTGGCCCCGACGATCTTCGACGGCGTGACGAACGATATGACCATCGCACGCGAGGAGATCTTCGGGCCGGTCCTCTCGACCATCCCGTTCGACACGGAGGAGGAGGGCGTCCGGCTCGCCAACGAGACGGCCTACGGGCTCGCAGCCGCGGTCTACACGAAGGACCTGGACGCGGCGTTCCGGGTGTCAAGGGCTTTGCGAGCCGGCACCGTGGGCGTGAATGCCTACTCCGAGGGCGACATCACGACGCCCTTCGGCGGCTACAAGCAGTCCGGCTTCGGCGGCCGCGACAAGGGCCTCGAGGCGCTGGAGCAGTACACCGAGAAGAAGACCATCTGGGTCACGCTCCGGTAGCACCGGGATGGGTCCGTTTCCGGCCACGTTCCAGACCGAGCGCCTGACGCTGCGCCTGCCCGACGAGGAAGGCGCTCGCCTCGAGCACGAGATGATCCACGAGTCGCTCGACCACCTGTGGCCGTGGTTCTCCTTCCGAGCGAACCCACCGACCCTGGCGGCGCGAGTCGAGAAGGCCGCGCAGCAGCGGGCGGACGCCGCCGCGGGCACCTCGGCGACGTACATCATCTTCGCCGGCGCCCGCGCCGTCGGCAAGATCTGGGTCGAGATCCACGGCGGCACCGCGCAGATGGGCTGGTGGCTGCGCGCCACGGAAACCGGCCGCGGCTACGCCACCGAGGCAGCGCGGGCGCTCTCGGCGCTGGCGCTCGATCGCGGCACCGAGCGGGTTGTGGCGCGCACCGATCCCGACAACGCCGCCAGTCGCGCTCTCGCGGAACGCGCGGGCTTCGTCCTCAGGGAGATCTGCGAGGACTGCTACGACCGGCCGGACGGCGTCCGCCGGCCGGAGTGCATCTACGAGCTGCTCCCCTCCACGTGAGCGAGCGCGGCGAGCCGATCGACATGGCCGAGGCCGCTGAGGCGGCGGACATCCCGGCCTTCTGGGCGGCCTACGTGGCGGCGGCCGGCGTGGACGGCCCGTACACCGCATGGGGCTTCGCGGACGGTGCGAAGCCGGAGCTCATGACGGCGCTCGGGCTGCTCGTGCGCGACGGCCCGAAGCGCGCCACGACGAGCCGCGCCGACGACTACGGACCGGACGAGCCGATGCCGGAGGTCGGCGACCACTCCGTGATCCTCGACGGCGACGGCCGCCCGATCTGCATCATCCGGACGACGTCGATCGAGATCCGCCCGTTCGGCGACGTCGAGGAGGCGTTCGCGTGGGAAGAGGGCGAGGGCGATCGCACGATGGCGTGGTGGCGCGGCGCGCACATCCGGTTCTTCGCTTCGGTGCGCACCCCGATCGACGACGCGACGCCCGTCGTCCTCTAGCGTTTCGAGAAGGTCTGGCCGCCACCTGCCGACGTACGCCGCTGACGGGTCTCTACTCGGTCGGACGGCGGGCCCGAGGGCCCGCCGTCGAGTGTCAGCGCGGGGCGCCGATCAGCTTGCGCGATACAGGAGCCAGGCGTCATGCATGCGCTGCACCTGGCCGGCCGTGAACTCCGTGTAGCAGTCGTCGTACGAGTAGTCCATGTAGTTGTGGATCGGGTCGAGCCCGGTCGACGTGCACGTGTCCTTGCCCGCGGGGCAGCCGGACGTCGGCGTCGCCTCGTAGGGCGTGTCGTCGACATAGTCGCCGGGGGACTTGCAGCCGTTCTCAAAGGTGTGGGCCAGATCGAGCCAGTGGCCGGCCTCGTGGGTCAGCGTCTCGCCCTGGTCATAGCGGTCCTCGTACGCGTCGGACACGCCCTTCATCGATCGCCAGTCGATGACGATTCCGTCCAGGTACGCCTGGTTGGTGTCGGTGACGGACGGGTAATAGGCCCAGCCGAGGTACAGCCAGCCGCTCGTGGTGTACACGTTGAGATCGCTGTCATCGCCTTGATGCAGGGCCTTCTTGAACTCGTGCTCGATCCCGCCCTGCGCGCCGTACCACTTGGCGTTGTCGCTGCGGGTGACGCCGGCGAGCTGGAAGGTAAAGCCCGTGTCGACCCCGCCCTCCTGGCCGGCGTACGTCCTGTTCAGGACGGCGATCTGGTCGCGGATGGCCTTGTCGGAGACGTTGCCAACGCTGCCGTTGGTGATCACGTGGAAGTACACGTCAACGACCGCGGAGAAGTCGCTCGGCGCCTTGTTCTTGGCGCGGGCGGGGAGATCGGTGGCAGCCTGGCCGGTGTTCATCTCGCGGACGAACCCGTCCTTGTCGGCGCCCCGGCCGACCATTCCCGACCCTGGCGCGCAGTTTGCGGCGACTGCTGCCGCGCCCCCGGTCCTGGCGATCGCGACCGCGGGGGCCGCGAACAGCGCCGTGATGATGGCCACCAGCGCGAACAGCACGGCAGCTCGACGAAGTCTCATCTCGCGCATCTCCTTCCTGGCGGGTCGGATTCCTTGACCGCCCGCATGGTCCCCGTTTCGGGCGTTCCCGAGGTCGTCTTCAGGACGCGCGCCACAGCAGCCAGGCGTCGCGCATGCGCTGGGCCTGGCCCTCGG
>DASTIE010000070.1:0-3046 GCA_035717865.1 Candidatus Limnocylindrales bacterium | reverse complement strand
CAGCGCCTCCTCGACCGCGATGAGCGCCTCGCGCGCCAGGAGCTCAAGCAGCTCGGTGAGGTCCTGACCCGCGAGCTGCGCGGCGTTCGTGCCTACCTGAGCCAGCTCCGACCGCCGCTCCTCGCGGACCTCGGGCTGTCCGGCGCGATCCACGAGGCCGCGGACCAGATCGCGACTGCGATGAACATCCGCGTTCATGTCGACCTGGATGCGGCGATTGACGCATTGCCGGAAACCGTCGAGATCGTCACCCTTCGCGTCATCCAGGAGGCGCTGCAGAATGTCCGCAAGCACGCCAAGCCGAGCAACGTCCGGGTCCGGATGGCCCGCGAGTCGGGCGGCTGGACGGTCGAGGTCCGCGATGACGGCAAGGGCTTCGAGGCCGACGATCCCCCCGTCGGTGGCCGCCGCCACTTCGGTTTGCAGTTCATGCGTGAACGCGCTGAGCTGATTGGTGCACGATTCGAAGTACGATCCAGCCCGGACCTAGGGACCGCTGTGCGAATGACGATCCCACCCGGCGCCATGGGAATGCCGATCCCCGCGGAGGAAGACCGATGACGACCGAGACGGATAGCGGCGAGCGCCGCCGAGGCGGAGTTGCCGCCGATCGCATCAGGATCCTGATCGTCGACGACCATGCGCTCTTCCGCGTGGGCATCTCCAACATCCTCGCCCGCGAGCGCGAGATCGAGGTCGTCGGCGAGGCCGCCGACGGTCGATCGGCGGTCGAGATGGTCGGGATGGTCTCGCCGAGCATCGTCCTCATGGACCTCTCGCTGCCCGCCCCGGGCGGTCTCGACACGACCCAGCGCATCCGCCGCGAGTTCCCGGCGATCGCCGTGGTGGTGATGGCCCAGGACGAGGACGAGGAATCGCTCTTCGCCTCGATCAAGGCCGGCGCCGCCGCGTTCGTCATCAAGGACATCAGCCCGGAGGACCTGATCCACGTCATCCGGCGGGTCAGCCAGGGCGAATTCCTCATCAACGACAAGGTCTTCTCGAAGCCGGCCGTCGCCTCGCGCGTCCTCAAGGAGTTCCGCGAGCTGGCCGTCTACGGCCAGGAGGCCCAGCCGATCTTCGCGCCGCTGTCGCCGCGCGAGGTGGAGATCCTCGACAACATCGCCCAGGGCATGACCAACAAGCAGGTCGCCTACGCACTGTCGATCTCCGAGCAGACCGTCAAGAACCACATGAGCTCGATCCTCCGGAAGCTCGCCGTGAACGACCGCACGCAGGCGGTCGTCTACGCGATGCGGCAGGGCTGGATCAAGATGCCCGAGGACTGATCGAGCCTTCCACCAGGGGTCATAGCCGTGGCAGCCGCCAAGTCAGATTCCGTGGCGCTCGCCACGACCGATGCTCCGCCCGTCGAGGACGGCCAGTCCGCCGCGGACTTCGCCGCGCGCCTGGACGAGGAGGCGGCGGCGGTCCTGGCCGAGGCCGAGGAGATCGAGCTCCTCATCAACCAGGCGAAGACCGAGGCGGCGCGCCACGAGACTCGCCGCCAGGCCGCCAACGACAAGCTGCTCATGGCCGCCGAGCGCCTCGCCGCCGGCTCCGGCGGAACGCCGAAGGAGCTCGCCGACCTCGCCAATCAGCTCGTCTCGATCGCGCGGAAGGCCGCCCTGATGGAAGCCCAGCTGGACCTCCTCGAGGGGAAGCGGCGGTCCGCTGCTCGCCTCGCCGACGCCACCAAGGCCCACGCCGCAGAGGCGCGCGTCATCGCCGGGATGCCGGCGGGCGGACGCGGCCGGACGAAGACCGCCGAGGAGGCCGCGGCGGGAATGCCGCTCGACCTGAGCCTGGAACAGGGCGGAGCGATGCCGCCGGGTGTGTCGCGGATGATCCTCACCGCCCAGGAGGACATGCGCCGCGAGATCGCGCGCCAGATGCACGACGGACCTGCACAGAGCCTCACGAACATCGTGCTGCAGGCGCAGATCGTGGAGCGGCTGCTCGCCAAGGACCCGGACAAGGCGACCGGCGAGGTCCACCAGCTCATCGCGATGGTCCAGCGGACGCTGGATGCCACGAAGACCTTCATCTTCGACGTTCGCCCGATGGTCCTCGACGACCTGGGGCTCGTCCCGACGCTGCGCCGAGCGGCCCGCGATCGCGGGCGCCGGATCGGCATCGCCGTGGAGTTCGAGTCCGTCGGCGTCGACCGACGGCTGCCCGTGGACCTCGAGAGCGGCCTGTTCCGCATGCTCGACGACGCGCTCGCCGCCCACACCGCGGGGAAGCCGGACACGATCTCGCTGCACCTCGACTGGGGCGAGCACCTGGACATCCAGCTGACCGCCGGCCGCAGGCCCGTCGCGGTCCCCGCGCCGGATCTGCCCGCGGAGGGCGCGGAGCTGCCGCCCGCGCTGGCCGACATGGTCGACGAGCGGCGGCGCGCGCACGCGGACGCCGTCGAGGCGGCGCGGATCGCGAGCCTCTCCCGCCTGCCGGATCAGGCGTGGCGCGAGGTCGCCTCGCGCGCGCGCATTTTGGGAATCAAGGCGGAGATGCTGGACGACGGCGCCCGCCTCCACATCGAGGTCGAGCTCCCCGCCGAGGCGGAAGCGGCGAACACCCCCGTCGAGGCTGCCGCCGGCTGAGGCGGTACGCGGCAGAGACGGCTCCCGGCTGAACACGCCCGTCGAGCGGCTGCCGGCTCAGGCGGCGCCGGCTCCGGCGGCTGCCGGCTCAGGCGGCGCCGGCTGATCTCACTGGCGGGCCGCCGCGGTACGCGGCCGTGACCATCTCATGGTCAAAGCTGGCGCTTCGCAGGCCTTACCGGTGGCCTCACACGGACTGGGCGGCGTGCGCGCCAAACAATCGAAGCTGTGGAGCCCCGGCGTGAGCGTGGAGCCGCCTCGCCCAGGGGCCTCCGGCAGCGGAGGGCCATCGCGCCGGGTCGTTGTGGCGGCCGAAGGGCCGGAAATGACCATGAAACGGGCCGCGCTTGCCAACGGGCCGCGCTTGCCAACGGGCCGCGCTTGCCAACGGGCCGCGCTTGCCAACGGGCCGCGCTTGCCAACGGGCCGCGCTTGCCAAC
>DASTIE010000069.1:0-2054 GCA_035717865.1 Candidatus Limnocylindrales bacterium | reverse complement strand
ATCGCGAAGCACCGGGAGACGGTGTCGCTGAGCTGAGATTCGCGCGAGGGCTTCGGAGCCGATCGATCTATCGCCCGATCCGCGCGCCAAGCGACGCTGGGGTGTCAAACAGCCACTCGATCGGTCAGCACGCCGCACGAGCGGCACGCGGCCGGGCGTTTCACGCGCGCCAGTGACCGATAAGGTGGCCGAACGACACCGGAGTCAGCCCTCTGGTGAACATCGGCCGTTAGATCACCCGACAGGGTCCCGCCCCCGAAGAGGCTAGGATGCCCGCCATGCAATCGAGCCCGCCTCGCCCGGTCATGGGCTTCCTCACCGACTTCGGCCTCGATGGTGCCGCCGCCACCTGCCGCGCGGTCATGCTGTCCATCTGCCGCGACGCGCAGATCGTCGATATCGCCCACACCATCCGCAAGTACGCGATCCGCGACGGTGCATTCCTGCTCCGCTTCGCCCTCCCCTACTTCCCGGTCGGCGTCCACGTGGGCGTCGTCGACCCCGGAGTCGGCACCGAGCGGCGGGCGATCGGCGTGCGGACCGGGCGTGGCGACATCCTCATCGGGCCGGACAATGGGCTGCTGCTCCCGCCGGCCGAGGCGCTCGGCGGGATCGAGGATGCGCGTGAGCTCACGAATCGCGACCTGTGGCTGCCGGTCGCGACCTCGACGTTCCACGGACGCGACATCTTCTCGCCGGTGGCGGCGCACCTCGCCGCCGGTGACGCAACGTTCGAGGAGGTCGGGGCGACCCTCGAGCCGAACGACCTCGTCGCGGTCCCGGAGCCTGCTGCCACGGTCCGGCCGGGCATGCTGGAGACGGTGATCACGTACGTCGACAGCTTCGGCAACGCGCGGCTGGCCGGTGAACGCGACGACCTCGCCGCCTCGCTCGGCGGGCTGCGGGATGGCCTGGCGGTCACCGTTACCATCGATGCCGGCGGTTCGACCCTGCGTGAGGACACCCAGTTCGTGTCGACCTTCGGCGCCGTGCCCGTCGGGACGTCGCTGCTCTACATCGACTCGCTCGGGAACCTTGCGCTCGCCGACAACCAGGGCAACCTGGCCCGGCGGCTGGGGATCGAGCCGGACCTGCGCGTCACGATCAGGCCGCGCGCATGAGCCAGCCCTTCATCAGCTTCCTGACCGACTTCGGCCTCGACACGGCACCGGCGACGTGCCGGGGCGTCATCTGGTCGATCTGCCCGGACGCGCGCATCAATGACCTGACCCACTCGAGCCGTCAGTTCGCCATTCGCGACGGCGCCGTTCTGCTGTGGTCGTCGCTCCCCTATCAGCCCATCGGCGTCCACCTGGTGGTCGTCGATCCCGGCGTCGGGACCGCCCGACGCCCGGTCGCGCTTCACGTCGAGCGCGGCGACATGCTCGTCGGTCCCGACAACGGCGTTCTGCTCCCCGCTGCGGAGCGGTTGGGCGGGATCACGGCCGCCCACGTGCTCGAGAACGAGGCCCTGTTCCGCCATCCGGTGTCCGACACGTTCCACGGTCGCGACGTTTTCGCGCCGGTCGCAGCGCACCTGGCGCGCGGTGTCCCGATCTCCGATGTCGGATCCGCAATCCAGCCGGCCCAGCTCGTCCAGCTCACCCTGCCGGAGGCGCGCGTCGAGGACGGCACGCTCGTCACATCGGTGCTGTTCGTCGATCGCTTCGGCAACAGCCGGCTGGCGGGCGAGGCCGCGGACTTGAAGGCCCTGCGTGGCACTCTCGAGCCGGGCGACGCGTTCGAGGTCGCCATTGGCGATCGAAGCAAGCGCGTGCCGTGGCAGACCACCTTCGGCGCCGTCGGCCCGGGCGAGCTGCTCCTGTACGACGACGCCGACTACGCGGGCCTGGCCATCGGGCGCAACCTCGGATCCGCCGCGGAAGAGCTGGGCCTGGCGAACGACGTCGACATCCGCATCCGGCCCGCCTGACCGATGCCGCCCGCCCCCCTCGTGGAGGTCGACGGGCTCACCTTCCGGTACCGCCGAGCAAGCGACCCGGCGGTCCGCGACGTGTCGCTGCGGATCGATCCAGGCGACGTCGTGCTCGTTG
>DASTIE010000068.1:0-8126 GCA_035717865.1 Candidatus Limnocylindrales bacterium | reverse complement strand
GAACCGCAGCGGGCGGATGCTCGAGAACGACTACCCGCTGGGGTTCAAGGTCGCGCTGCACTTCAAGGACCTGGGCATCGCCCTCGCGATGGCGCGAGAGCTCGGCGTCTCCCTCCCGGTCAGCGCCCTGTGCGAGGCGATCGAGGGCGGCCTGATGGGCCAGGGCCACGCCGAGGAGGACATGTCCGCGGTCGCCCGCTCGATCCGCTCGCTCTCCGGCCTCGAGGCGTAGCCCCGGGCGGGTCGCGCTCCCTACAGCGACCGAGCCGCCGCGTCCTTCGCGACGTTCCCGATGATCGTGGCGATCTCCTCCGGCTTCGACCACATCGGCCAGTGGCTGGTCGGCAGGTCGATCCATGTCGCGTTGCGCAGCTCGGGGATGCCCGCCAACCATGGCATCACGGGCTCCTCGGTCGCGTACTTCCTGTAGTCCTCGGACGTGAAGCCCGTGGCGATCAGCGTGCTCGGGATGTCCCGACGGGCGTCGTTCGTGAGCTCGATCGACTCGCGCAGCACGCCACCGGGAACCGGGACCGCGCGCTGGCGCATCGTGTCCTTCTGCTCGTCGGACAGGCCGTCGAGGTTCTCACCCTGCTCGATCTCGCTCCAGACGAACGCCTTGTCGCCCTGCTGGTCCGGGTCGAGCGCACCGACCCCCGGCGCCGTGTCGACGTAGACCATCGCCGCGATCTTCTCCGGAACCCGATCGCTCGCCGCGTACCCGGAGAAACCGCTCGCGCTGTGGACGACGAGCACGACCGGGCGTTCGGCGGCCTCGATCGCCTCGACGATCGCGTCGACGTGGTCGGAGAGGTCGATGTTCGACCGGTCGGCGTCCTTCGACTCGAGGCCGGGCAGCGTCAGTGCGGTCACGTCGTGGCCGTCCGCGCGGAGGAGGCCGGCGACCTCGTCCCAGGCCCACGCGCCCAGCCAGAAACCGGGAACCAGGATGATCGGTGGAGTCTGCATCGCTCGACCTTAGGGGAGGCGCCCGACCCTCGCCTTGCAGCTCGGCACGCCCGGTTCAAGCCCTCGCGGCGACGTCCGAGGCGACCCCGACGAGCAGCAGCGGCCGCCCGATCCGGCCGTCGTAGCGCGGCCGGAAGCGCTCGACGTTGTACATCGCATCGACGTCCACCCGGCGCGGCTCGCGACCCGTCTCGACCAGCGACGTCTCGGCGTACTTGCCGTCGCGGATCGCGACCATCCGGCCGAACTGCCCGGCCGCGACGAGGTCCATGGCCACGTTCGCGAAGGTCGTCGCGACGATCTGGTCGAGCGCGTCCGGCTGGCCGCTGCGGAGGTCGTAGGTCAGCTCGATCGCCAGCGACTCGATGCCGGTCTTCCGCGTCAGCTCCGCGGCGAGCGCCTCGCCGAGGTCGGCCTTGCGCCGATGCCCGAATGCATCGGCCTCGCCGAGCTCCTCGAGGCTCGCGCCGTTCCAGATCGCGCCCTCGGCGGCCACCACGATCGCGTAGTGGCTCGGGCTGAGCCGGTGGTCGTCCGCCAGGAGGCCGGCGAGGGCGTCGAGGTCGTAGGGCGCCTCGGGGATCACGCAGCGCGCGGACGTCACGTACGCCGCGAACAGCGCGGAGAACCCCGCGTCCCGCCCGAAGATCCGGAACACGCCGATCCGCTCGTGGCTGCCCAGCGTGGTCCTCTGCCGGTCGATGAGCTCCTTCGCGCGCGTGATCGCGGACGAGAAGCCGATGCAGTACTCCGTGCCGGGGACGTCGTTGTCCATCGTCTTCGGGATCGCGACGAGCGGCACGCCCTTGTCGACCAGCAGTCGGGCGAAGGACAGCGTGTCGTCGCCGCCGATCGGCACGAGCGCGTCGATGCCCAGCGCTTCGAGATGCTCGAGGACGACGGGCGTCAGGTCGTAGCGATCCTCATCCGTCCGCAGGCGATCGGCCTCCTCGGTCGTCAGCCAGCCGGGAAGCGACTCGCGCTTCATGCGCGCGGGGTTCGTGCGGGAGGTGTGGAGCGTCGTCCCGCCGGTGCGGTCGATCGTGCGGGTGTTGCGGCGGTCGAGGGGCCGCACGTAGTCAGGGTCCGGCTCGCTGCTGGGCCGCACGTGGGTCAGGCCCTCCCAGCCGCGCCGGATCCCGAAGACCTCCATGCCGAGCTCGGTCGCGCGGTACGTGACGCTCTTGATGACCGAGTTCAGGCCGGGCACGTCGCCGCCGCCCGTGAGGATGCCGATCCGTCGGATGCCTGCCATCTCGGGCGATGGTAGGACTCGGGGGAAGTCATTGGCCGAGGCGGACCCGGCGGGTATGATCGGCGGCGATGAACTACGAGCTGTACATGGGCGAGGCCCTCGCGGAGGCAAGGGCCGCCGTCGCCCGCGGCGATCGCCCGCATGCCGCCGTCGCCGTGCTCGACGAGGCGATGGTCGCGCGAGGCCGCGACAAGGTCCGCGAGTCGGACGACCCGACCGCGCACGCCGTGGTCATCGCGCTCCGTGAGGCCGCTCGCAAGGTGGGCCGCGACCGGCTCCGCGACCTCACCATGTTCTGCACGATGGAGCCCTGCCCGATGTGCGTCGGCGCGCTGCTCGCGTCCGACGTCGAGGAGCTCGTCTACGCCGTGCCGAATCGCGCCAACGGCGCCGCCGGCACGCTCCTGCAGCTCGCCGAGCATCCGTCCCTGCAGCGCCGCATCCGGGTGGTCAGCGGCATCCGTCGCGACGAGGTCGAGGAGCTCTACGCCGCCGCCGCTCGCTAGGCGCACCTGTGCGCTGCCGCCTGGCTCTGGACGGCAGTCGCGTTCAGCCCGGTGTCCGGGCCGGAACGACCTCGCTGATATCCTCTCGCGCGGAGAGGTGTCCGAGTGGTTGATGGTGCCGCTCTCGAAAAGCGGTCTGCGAAAGCAGCGTGGGTTCGAATCCCACCCTCTCCGCCACTCCCCTCAAGCGCCGGCCCGTGATCAGCGCGCGCCGGTCCGAGGTCGCACACTCCCAGTCTCGCGGAGAGGTCGCCTAGTGGACTATGGCGCCGCACTGGAAATGCGGTTCGGGGCAACCCGTCGGGGGTTCGAATCCCCCCCTCTCCGCCACCTTTTTCGATCGATGTTCGCGCCCAAATACGAACCTGACGAGGTTCGACCCCGTTGCGCCCCTCCCAGGCCCGCTACCTCGTCAGCCTGGTTCGTCGGAGGGAACAGATGGACGCAGGGACGCCTCGCGTCGACGCAGCCTCGCCCCAGATCGCCCGGCGACGGCAACGTGCGGCTACACCTCGTCGCGTTTGTGCACCCCGACGAACATCGACGCCCGCGCCACCGGCTGCCCGCATGACCAACCGCAGCGTCAGCGTCCAGGCACTGCCGCTCGGCGACTTCACGTTCCCCGACGACGCGCCGTGGCCCGGCGAGGCGGGTCTCGTCGTCGGCTATGCGATCCGCCACCCCGCCGGCGTCCTGCTGTTCGACACCGGCTTCGTCCTCATCGAGGAGAGCGACCCCGAGCTCGACGGGTTCTATGCGAAGTACCGGATCCGGCCGAGGCCCGTTTTGGAGGCCCTGGAACGCGCCGGCATCGACCGCGGGGAGATCACCGCGATCGCGAACTGCCACCTCCACCTCGACCACTGCGGCCAGAACGGCCTCTTCCCGGGCGTGCCCATCTACGTCCAGCCCGCGGAGCTCGAGGCCGCCGGTGGGGAGGACTACACCGTCGCTCGCGTCTTCAACTTCGAGGGCGCTCACCTCCAGCCCAGGGCGGGCGATCACGAGATCGCGCCCGGGATCCGGATCTTCGCCACGCCGGGCCACTCGCCGGGCCACCAGTCGCTCGTCGTCGAAACGCCCGACGGGCCGCTCCTCCTTGCCGGGCAGGCCGTGTACAGCGCCGGGGAGTGGGCCGGCACAACGGGCGCGCGCGACGGCTCGGACGACAGCCGGGCGGACCATGACGCGTACGCCGGCTCCGTCGCGCGGCTCAGGGCGCTGCGCCCGAAGCGCGTGCTGTTCGGGCACGACCGGCACGGCTGGCCCGATTGAGCGAGAGCCGGAGCGAGGCGGGCCGGGGTATCCTTCTCGGGCCGTGCTAGGCGGGGAACTAGCGGTGCCCTGTACCTGCAATCCGCTCCAGCAGGGCTGAATTCCCCCTCGAGGTCTCCGCGCTCGGAGGCCGCCGCTCCAGGCGGTGTCGAGGATCGGGTCCCGCGCAGCGGCGAATCGCGAACCGTGTCAGGTCCGGAAGGAAGCAGCACTCAGCGAAGCTCGTCGGGTGCCGCGGAACGGCCTGATCCGAGCTGCCTTCAGCGGTGGGCACGGGTGGTGGTCGGTCGACGGGGGGTGCACGGCGTAGACACATCGGATCACGCGGGCGCACGCGGAGCACCATCGACGACGTGACGGAACCCATCGCCCCCCAGGCGCACCAGGCGATCTACCGCCGCTGGCGGGCGCAGACGTTCGCCCAGGTCCTCGGGCAGGACGCCGTCGTCGAGACCCTCCGGAACGCCGTCCGCACCAACCGCGTGTCGCACGCCATCCTGTTCGTGGGGCCGCGCGGCACGGGCAAGACGAGCCTCGCGCGGATCCTCTCGAAGGCCATCAACTGCACGAACCTGCAGGACGGCGATCCGTGCGATGCCTGCGAGTCCTGCGTCTCGATCCGGGAGGGTCGGGCGATGGACCTGGTCGAGATCGACGCGGCATCCAATCGCGGCATCGATGCCATCCGCGACCTCCGCGAGCGCATCAACTACGCGCCGACGGACCTGCGTCGCAAGGTCTACATCCTCGACGAGGCGCACCAGATCACGAAGGACGCCTGGAACGCGCTCCTGAAGTCGCTCGAGGAGCCGCCGGACTTCGTCGTCTTCATGTTCGCCTCCACCCACCCGCAGGAGTTCCCGCCGGCGATCATCTCGCGCCTCCAGCGGTTCGACGTCCGCCGACTGACGACGGACGAGATCGAGGGCAAGCTCCGGCGAATCCTCGATGCCGACGCTCGAACGGCCTCGCCGGAGGCGATCCACCTCATCGCGCGGCTCGCTGGCGGCGGGATGCGCGACGCAGAGTCGATGCTGGACCAGCTGCTGTCGTCATCGACGGGCGAGCTCGACGAGGCGGGCGTCCGCGACCTGCTGGGTCTCGCCGACGTCGAGACGATAGATGGGTTCGTCGATGCGCTGGTCGACGACGACGCGCTCGCCGGCATCCGCCTCCTCGATTCCCTGGAGGATCGCGGGCGCGACCTGCGCGGCTTCCTCGACCAGGTCATCGAAGCGCTTCGCGCCGGGATCGTCGGCGCCGACCCGAAGGGCGCGCGGACCAACCGTCCGATCAGCCATCCCGTGGCGGCCCTCGCGGGAGCAGCGAGGCGACTCGCCGCCATCGACCCGAGTCGCGCCGGCGTCGGCGGCCTCCGCCTGCAGCTGGAGCTGGCGCTCTTCCCGGACACGATGTCGCCTGCAGCCGGAGCGCGGCCCGCCGCCGGGTCCGCCGCAACCCCGGGCGTTGCCACGGAGGTTCGCGCGCCCGCGCGCGCGAGCGCGACAGCCACTCCGGAGGCGCCCACGCCTGACGCCCCCGCCTCGCATTCGATCCCGCAGCCCGCCGCCGCATCGCCCGCCGCGGCGTCGCCGGCGCCCGCCCCGGGTGCGCCGACGCCACCGCCGAAGGCAGCGCGCAGGACGGCGGACACCGTCAGCGCCGCCCCACCGACCGCAGCCCCCGCCACACCGCCCGGTGGGGCCACGGGCGATCTCGCCGTGCTCCGCGACCGCTGGCCGGAGATCGTCGCCAGGATCAGCGAGCACCCGCCGACGAAGCCCCTGATCGTGGTCTGCCGCCCGATCACCGTGGAGGACAGCGTCGTCACCCTGGGCTTCCCCGAGGACAAGGCCTTCCTCCGGCAGGTCGCGGAGCGACGCAAGGGCGTTCTCGAGGAGAACATCTCCGCTGTCCTCGGGCGGACCGTCGCGGTTCGCTGCGTCGCGACGAATGTCGACGTCGTACCGGACCTCCCGACCGACGAGGAAGCCGCGTGGATCCTCGCGGAGGCACGGAAGATCTTCGGCGAGGAGGGCGAGACGCCCGCGGAGGTCGGCTGACATGCAGCGGCCGACGGCATCCCGCAGACTGACCCGCACCTGACGAGGAGCAGACCTACATGGGCATGGGCAACCTGCAGCGCATGGCGATGCAGATGCAGCAGGAGATGGAGCGCGTCCAGGCGGAGCTGGCCGAGGCCGAGGTCGAGGGCTCGGCCGGCGGTGGCGTCGTGCGCGCCGTGGTGACGGGCAAGCAGACGCTCGTGTCGGTGACCATCGACCCGTCGGCCGTCGACCCGGATGACGTCGAGATGCTGCAGGACCTGGTCACGGCCGCGATCAACGAGGCGCTCGACGCCTCGCGCCGGCTGGCCGAGCAGAAGATGGGCGCGATGCAGTCCCTCGGCGGCCTCGGGGGGCTCGGCGGCCTCGGCGGCCTTCTCGGCCGCTGATCGACCGACCGCGTGGCCACCCTCCTCATCGAGCCGGTCGCGAAGCTGATCGAGGCCTTCAACCGGCTTCCCGGCATCGGCCCCAAGACGGCGCAGCGACTGACGTACCACCTCCTGCGCGCCCCTGACATGGAGGCGCGGGCGCTCGCCTCCGCGCTCGTCGCGGTTCGCGAGGAGGTCATGTTCTGCGAACGCTGCTTCAACATCAGCGACGCGCCGCTGTGTCCCATCTGCCGCGATCCCGGACGCGACCAAACTCGGCTGTGCGTGGTGGAGGAGCCGCTGGACGTGCTGGCGCTCGAGCGGACGGGCGAGTTCCGCGGCGTCTACCACGTGCTCCACGGCGCGATCTCGCCGATCGACGGCGTCGGGCCCGACCGGCTCCGGATCCGCGAGCTGCTGGACAGGGTCGACGAGGTCGCCGGGACGAGCCCCTTCGCCGAGGTGATCCTCGCCACGAACCCGACGCTCGAGGGCGAGGCCACCGCGATGTACCTCGACGAGCGACTCGCAGGCAAGGTCGGGAGCGTCACTCGGATCGCCCGCGGCATCCCGGTCGGGGGCGACCTGGAGTACGCCGACGAGGTCACCCTGATCCGGGCCCTCCAGGGCCGCCGGGCCATCGGCGACCGCCCGGCCTGACGATGTCCACCTGGTTCCGCGTCCAGGAATTCGTCGTCGAGATGGGGCTGCGACTCGCCAAGGTCGTCGTGGCGAGCGTCTTCGGCCTGGGCGTCTACCTGCTGCTCACGGGTCCCTTCGGCGTCCCGGCCTCGGCGCAGCTCGCGCTCGAATCGTGGATCGCCGGCGCGCTGGTCTTCCTGCTGATCGAGACGGGCATCTTCTAGCCAGGCGCCTGACTCCGTGGTCGGGTGAAATGGGCCTGGAATCGGCCTGCGTCGGGCGCCGGACAGACGCTCGATCGCCCGGCTGGTATGGTCATCCCAGTCCCGACAACGACCCCCGCAGCAACCCTCGGGGACGGTCGGCGGGGCGTTTGACGCGGCGGGGAACAGGCCCCATACTCCGCGTTCTGCGCCGAGCACCTTCCGTGCTTCGGGGCGGGCTGCACCTTGACAACTGAAGAGTGGCAGAGATCCGGTAAGAAAACGGATGTGCGAGCGATCAAACCCTCGGACAAAGTCGCAGCCGCAAGGCTGTGCATCTTTTCGGAGAGTTTGATCCTGGCTCAGGATCAACGCTGGCGGCGTGCATGAGACATGCAAGTCGAACGGACGGCTCGGGCTTGCCTGAGTCGTTAGTGGCGGACGGCTGAGTAACGCGTGGGTGACCTGCCTCGAAGTGGGGAATAACTGCCCGAAAGGGTGGCTAATACCGCATGTGACGGTGCGTTCATTCGCACCATGAAAGCAGCAATGCGCTTCGAGAGGGGCCTGCGTTCGATTAGCTCGTTGGTGGGGTAACGGCTCACCAAGGCGACGATCGATAGGTGGTCTGAGAGGACGATCACCCAGACTGGGACTGAGACACGGCCCAGACTCCTACGGGAGGCAGCAGTCGGGACTTTTGCGCAATGGACGAAAGTCTGACGCAGCAACGCCGCGTGAGGGATGACGGCCTTCGGGTTGTAAACCTCTTTTCTCAGGGAAGATAATGACGGTACCTGAGGAAGAAGCCACGGCTAACTACGTGCCAGCAGCCGCGG
>DASTIE010000067.1:0-3902 GCA_035717865.1 Candidatus Limnocylindrales bacterium | reverse complement strand
TCGCCCGCCCGATGGTGGGCCGCGAGTGGCTGCCACCGGATGACATCTACCTGGTCCGATCGCTCGACGATCGGTTCGCGCCGCTGACCTCGAACGATTCGGCCTGGGGGGTCGCGGGCGTCACGATCGACGCGACCGGCTTCGACGCGGTCGGGACCCGCTCGATCCCGCTCCGGGCGCTGCTCCCGGATCAGCAGGCCCGCGGCCTCGAGCTCCGCTGGAGCCCGGGCGGAGCGCCCGGAGCCTGGCGGCTGGAGGGGCTGCCGGCGCCCGCCTCCGGGGCCGTCACCGGCCTCCACCTGGCCCTCGCGAACGGTGCCCTGGAGTCCGAGTCGGCCGCGGTGCTGGATCTGCAGGTGGAGCTCACGACGGCGGACGGCATCACGGTCTCGCTGCCGCTGTCGCGCTGGGGTGCACTGCCACCGCCGCTGACCGTGAGGCTGGCCAAGGACGACTTCCTCGCCGGCCTGTCGGGGATGGACCTCGCGCAGGGCGCCCCGGTCGAGCGGGTCCTCCAGGGCTACGACATCCCGTTCGCAGACTTCGCGGCGCTCGACTCGCGCTTCGATCCGGGCCGGGTCGTCGCCGCTGGCCTGGTCGTCAACCGCAGCGAGGCCGGGAGCCTGTGGCTCGCCGACGTGGGGCAGCTGGTCGAGCGCTGACGGCCTCGCGAAGGCGCTCCGCCTCGTCGGGCGTCCGCGCCGCCGCCACGGAAGTCGCGACAGGCAGACAATGGCACCGATGGCGGCAATCGAAGCGACCCCGGCTCCCACGCTCGGCGCCGACGAGCTCCGGCTGATCGACGCGTACTGGCGGGCCGCCAACTACCTGTCCGTGGGGCAGATCTACCTCCTCGACAACCCGCTCCTGCGGGAGGCGCTGCGGGCGGAGCACGTCAAGCCCCGCCTGCTCGGGCACTGGGGCACCACGCCCGGGCTGAACCTCGTGTACGCCCACATGAACCGCGCGATCCGGGCGCGGGACCTCGACGCGATCTACATCGCGGGACCGGGCCACGGCGGGCCGGGCCTCGTCGCCAACGCCTATCTCGAAGGGACGTGGAGCGAGGTCTACCCCGCGGTGACCCGCGACGAGGCCGGCCTCCGGCGCCTGTTCCGGCAGTTCTCGTTCCCCGGCGGCATCCCGAGCCACGTCGCGGCGGAGGTCCCGGGCTCGATCCACGAGGGCGGCGAGCTCGGCTACTCGCTGGCCCACGCCTACGGTGCCGCGTTCGACAACCCCGACCTCGTCGTCGCGTGCGTCATCGGCGACGGGGAGGCCGAGACCGGCCCGCTGGCCACGAGCTGGCACGCCAACAAGTTCATCGATCCGGCCCGGGACGGCGCGGTCCTGCCGATCCTCCATCTCAACGGCTACAAGATCGCCAACCCGACCGTCCTCGACCGGATCCCGCAGGACGAGCTGGCGAGCCTCCTGGAGGGCTACGGCTACCGGGTCCTCGTCGTCGAGGGCGACGATCCGCCAGTCGTCCACGAAGCCCTGGCCGAGGCCTTCGACGTCGCGCTCGACGAGATCGCCGCGATCCAGGCCGAGGCGCGCGACGGACGGGACCGCCGCGGGAACGGCCGCGAGCGCGGGTCGGACGGGACCGACGTCGTCGTTCGCTCGGCCGAGGCGCGGCCGCGCTGGCCGATGGTCGTGCTCCGCACGCCGAAGGGCTGGACGGGCCCCGCCGAGGTCGACGGGCTGCCCGTCGAGGGCACATGGCGCTCGCACCAGGTCCCGGTCTCCAACGCCCGTGGCGACGCCGAGCACCGCGCGATCCTGGAGTCGTGGCTCCGCAGCTATCGGCCGGATGAGCTGTTCGACGACCGCGGCCGGCTCGTCCCGGAGCTGGCGGAGCTGCCACCCCGGGGCCGCCGGCGCATGAGCGCCAACCCGCACACGAACGGCGGGCTCCTCCTGCGCGACCTCGAGCTGCCGGACTTCCGGTCCTACGCCGTGGAGGTCAAGTCGCCCGGGACGTCCTTCTCGGAGGCGACGCGGGTGCTCGGCGGGTTCCTCCGGGACATCATCAGCGCGAACCCGAGCACGTTCCGAATGTTCGGCCCGGACGAGACCGAATCGAACCGCCTGACAGCGGCGTTCGAGGCCACGGACAAGGCGTGGAACGCCGAGATCATCGCGACGGACGAGCACCTCGCCCCTGACGGTCGCGTCCTCGAGGTGCTCTCGGAGCACCTCTGCCAGGGCTGGCTGGAGGGCTACCTCCTGACGGGCCGGCATGGCCTCTTCAACTGCTACGAGGCCTTCATCCACATCGTCGACTCGATGTTCAACCAGCACGCGAAGTGGCTGAAGGTCACCCGCGACCTGGAGTGGCGCGAGCCGGTGGCGTCGCTCAACTACCTGCTGTCGAGCCACGTCTGGCGCCAGGACCACAACGGCTTCAGCCACCAGGACCCGGGCTTCATCGATCACGTGATGAACAAGAAGGCCGAGGTGATCCGGGTCTACCTGCCGCCGGACGCCAACAGCCTGCTGAGCGTCGCCGACCACTGCCTGCGCAGCCGGAACTACGTCAACGTGATCGTTGCCGGCAAGCAGCCGGCCCACAACTGGCTGTCGATGGACGAGGCGATCGCGCATGCCACACGCGGCGCGGGCATCTGGCAGTTCGCCTCGAACGACCAGGGTGGCGAGCCGGACGTCGTCCTCGGCTGCGCCGGCGACATCCCGACCCTGGAGACCCTGGCGGCGACAGCCCTGCTGCGTGAGCATCTCCCGGACCTCAGGGTTCGCGTCGTCAACGTCGTGGACCTGATGCGGCTGCAGGACAGCGACGAGCACCCGCATGGCATGACGCATGCCGAGTTCGACAGCCTCTTCACCACGGACCGGCCCATCGTCTTCGCGTACCACGGCTACCCGTGGCTGATCCACCGGCTGACCTACCGCCGCACCAACCACGCCAACCTCCACGTGCGGGGCTACAAGGAGGAGGGCACCACGACGACACCGTTCGACATGGTCATGCTCAACGACCTCGACCGGTTCCACCTGGTCATGGACGTGATCGACCGGGTCCCCGGGCTGGTCGACCGCGCCGGCCACGTTCGCCAGAAGATGGCCGACGAGCGCCTCCGCGCCCGGGCCTGGACGCGCGAGCACGGCGAGGACCTCCCGGAGGTCCGGGACTGGACCTGGCCGGCCACCTGAGCCGCGACGAACCGCACAAGTTGCGAATCCTGGTCGTCAACGCCGGCTCGAGCAGCCTCAAGCTGCGGGTCGTCGGTGAGGGCGACACAACCGTCGGCCGGGCCGACCTGTCGCCGCTGACCCAGGCGTCTTCGCCCGAGCCGGGCGACGACGAGCTCCGACGAGCCATCGAGGAGCTTGGCGCCGTGGACGCAGTGGGTCATCGCATCGTCCATGGCGGCACGGAGCTCCGGGAGCCGGTCGCGGTCGACGATGAGGTCGTCGAGCAGGTGGCGGCGCTGACGGACCTGGCGCCGCTGCACCAGCCCGCATGCGTCGCGGCGCTGCGAGCCGCGCGGGCTGTGCTCCCTGACGTGCCGCATGTCGCGTGCTTCGACACGGCGTTCCACGCCACGATCCCGCCGGCTGCGGCGACGTACGCGCTGCCCCGGGCCTGGCGCGAACGCTGGCCGCTGCGGCGGTTCGGGTTCCACGGGCTGTCGCATGCCTACGCCGCCCGGCGAACTGCACAGCTGCTCGGGCGCCCGCCCGCGGCGCTGCGCCTCGTGACGGCCCACCTCGGTGCCGGTGCCTCGCTCGCGGCGATCCGGGACGGCCGCTCGGTCGACACGACCATGGGCTTCACGCCGCTGGAGGGCCTCGTCATGGCGACGCGATCGGGCTCCGTGGATCCCGGGCTCGTCCTGTGGCTCCAGCAGGAGGGCGGGCTCCCGGTCGGGGAG
>DASTIE010000066.1:0-46821 GCA_035717865.1 Candidatus Limnocylindrales bacterium | reverse complement strand
GATCGTCCGCTCGAGGATCGCCGCGCGGTCGGCGTCGTCCGATTCGACCTCGAGGGCCTGTGCCAGGAACGTCACCGCCTGGCGCGGGCTGCCGAGCGCCAGAGCGCGATCAGCCGCGGCCTTGAGGGCGATGCGCGCCTGGCTCGCGAGGGCCCTCGCCTCCTCGCCGGCGGGGGTCGCGCGGTACGCCGCGAGGTAGTGGGCGGCCCGGGCACCGGCCAGCTCGTCGTCGCCGACGGATTCGAAGAAGCGCGCGGCCGCGAGGTGACGGGTTCGCCGATCCTTCAGCGAGAGCGTCGAGTACGCGACCTCGCGGATGAGCGCCTGCACGAAGTGGTACTGGCCGCGCTCCGGTGACCGCGGGTCGAGCTCCTCCAGCAGCAGGTCGGAGCGAACGAGGACCCGCAGCCGGGCGGCGAGCGCGGCCTCCTCGAGACCGGACACCGCCGCGAGGCCGGCCGGCGTGAAGCTCTGGCCGAGGACGGCGGCGTCCTGGATGAGCGACCGCTCTGCTGGGTCGAGGCCGTCGAGGCGCGCGGCGATCAGCGCGTGCAGCGTGTCCGGGACCGCGAGCTCGCCGAGCTCGCCCACGGGCGAGTAGCCACCGTCCTCCCGGGGCTCGAGCCGCCCGTCGGCCACGAGCATCCGGATCGTTTCCACCGCGTACAGCGGGATGCCCTCGGCGCGGGCCACGATGGACCGGATCGCGGCCTCCGACAGGCCGGGCACGAAGCCGGCGAGCAGCTCCCGCATCGATTCGTCGTTCAGCGGCTCCAGGTCCAAAGCGAGGAAGTTGCGGCGCCCGGCGCCCCAGTCCGGGCGGCGCTCCAGGAGCTCCGGGCGAGCAAGGGTCACGATCAGGATCGGGAGGCCGCGGCTCCATTCCAGCAGGTGGTCGATGAAGTCGAGGAGGCCGGGGTCGGCCCAGTGCAGGTCCTCGAACAGCAGGATGACCAGCTGCTGCTCGGCCATGCGCTCGAAGTACAGCCGCCATGCGCCGTACAGCTCGCCTGCACCTGCGCCCGGCGCCTCCGCCACGCCCAGCAGGGCGCCGAGCGCCCGCTCAACGCGCCCGCGATCCCCGGGATCCGCGATGAACGTCGCCACGGACGCGGCAAGCTTCGCCCGGGTGGCCGCCGGGTCATCGAGCTCGGAAATGTCCGCCCGCGCCCGGATCATCTCGCCGAGTGCCCAGAAGGTGATCCCTTCGCCGTAGGCCGGCGAACGGCCCTCGTGCCAGAAGACGCGGTCCGCGACGCCGTCCAGGTACTTCTTCAGCTCCCAGGCGAGCCGGCTCTTGCCGATCCCGCCCTGGCCGGTGATCGACACGAGGCGGATGCGCTTCTCGCGCGCCGTCGTGTGCGACAGGTCCTTCAGCAGCCGCAGCTCCGCGTCGCGCCCCACGAACGGCGCCTCGAGGCGGTCGCCGCGCCCGCGGCCGCCGCGCTCCGCGACGACTCGCATCGCCCGGAACGCGGCCACGGGCGCGGTCTTGCCCTTGACGACGTGGTCCCCGGCCGGCTCATACGCGATGGAGTTCTCGGTCGCGCGCTTGGTCGACTCGCCAACCAGGACGACGCCGGCCGGCGCGACCGACTGCAGGCGGCTGGCCGTGTTGACCAGGTCGCCCGCGACCATGCCCTGGTTGGTCGCGCCGACGGTCACGGCAGCCTCACCGGTGAGCACGCCGGCGCGCGCTTCCAGGCCAGGGGCAAGCGAGCGGACCGCGTCCACGACCTCCAATGCAGCGCGGACGGCTCGCTCCGCGTCATCCTCGTGCGCCGTCGGCGCGCCCCACACGGCCATCACCGCGTCGCCGATGAACTTCTCGACCGTACCGCCATACCGGCTGATCTGCTCTCGCGCCGCGTCGAAGTAGCGGCTCAGGAGCTCGCGGACCTCCTCGGGATCGCGGCCTTCGGAGAGCGTCGTGAAGCCCACGAGGTCCGCGAAGAGCACCGTGACGAGGCGCCGCTCGGCGACGGGAGGGCCGGAGCCCGCCGCGCCTGCCGCGCCGGCCGCGCCTGCCGCGCCGGCCCCACCCGCGGTGGTGGTTGCCGTTCCTCCCGGCATCCGCGCCGGCGGGCCGCCATTGCCTGCGGGAGGCGCATCCGTCAGCGCGGTCCCGCACTCCCCGCAGAAGCGCGTGCCCGGCGGGTTGGGCGTGCCGCAGCTGCCGCACGTGGCCGCAAGGCGGGTACCGCACTCCCCGCAGAACTTGCGACCGGCCTCGTTCGGCGTCCCGCAGGAAGGACAGATCACGCGCCGACTGTAGCGAATTCGGGTATGCCCGCCGCCCAATCATCGAATGCGCGGCGCAGCGGCAGGAGCGTCGCCTCCTCGGCGAAGGCGACGTCGAGGGCGAAGCGGTCGATCGCCCAGAGCTCCGGGAGCGTCAGGCCGTTCTCGCGGATGGCTCGCCGGTATTCCTCGGTCAGCGACACGTCCGAGACGGTGGTGTCGTCCGTGGACAGGGTGACCGGAGCCCCGGAGCGGTGCAGTCGCGCGAGGGCGTGGTCCGCGAGCGACGGCACGATGCCGGCCTGGACGTTCGAGGTCGGGCAGAGGTCCAGCGGGATCCGACGGGCCGTGAGCTCCTCGACCAGCGCGGCGTCCCGCGAGGCCGCCTCGCCGTGCGCGATCCGCTCCGGCTCCACCGCGAGCGCTCGCCGGACCTGGTCCGCGCCGCCCCACTCGCCCGCGTGGACGGTGATCCGCAGCCCGCCGGCGCGAGCTGCCTCGAAGGCCCGCGTGTGCGCGAGGGGATCGGGGAATCTCGCCTCCGGCCCGGCAAGGTCCCAGCCCGTGAGCCCGCGGTCGCGGAAGCGGGACGCTGCCTCCGCGAGGCGGACGTTCTCGCCCGGATCGTGGGATCGGAGGGCAGTGGCGATCAGCCGGACGACCGTTCCGGTCCGGCGCGCCCCCGCCTCGGCGCCCCGCACGACCGCGTCGAGACCGTCCTCGAGCGTCAGCCCGCCCGCCGTGTGCAGCAGCGGGCCCCACCGGATCTCCACGTAGCGGACGTTCTCCGCGGCCTTCGTCTCGACCAGCTCGGCCGTGATTCGCTCGAGCGCCTCGGCGTCCTGCAGCAGCGCGATCGGGAGGTCGAAGGCCCGCAGCAGCTCCGCCTGGTCGACGCACGGCATCGGCGCGACGAGGGCATCGAACATCCCGCGCCAGGTGGTCGGTGCATCGACGCCGCGGCTTCGCGCCAGCTCCAGCGCCGTCCCGATCCGGAGCGAGCCATCCAGGTGCAGGTGGAGCTCGGCCTTCGGCATCGCCTCGAGCAATCTGTCGACGGCGGGGTGAAGGGGCTGTGGCGTCACCACCCGATGCTACGATCCCCGCCGCATGTCGAGCGCGCCGGTTCGCACCACGCCGTCGCTCGGGCGCGCAGCCCGCGGCCTCGCCTGGGGCGGCCTCCTCGCCGTCCTCGCGGCGAGCGGCGCCGGCCTCGTGGGTCTGGCCTGGCACCCGCCCGGTAGCCCGGCGCGCGCGGAGCTGACCGCGCAGGGTGATGCCGGGCTGGACGCCCGCCTCGTTGCCGCGCGCGCCGACCTCGAGCAGGTCGCAGCCGACCTCCAGGACCTCGCCGAGGAGGCGAAGACCGCCCTCGCCAGCGTGGCCAGCGCGGACGCGAGCCTCCTCGCAGCCAGCCTGGAGCGCGGCGACGCCCTCGCGGCCTCCATCGAAGCGCGGGCCCGGACACTGCGCGAGTCCCTCGACGACCTGCCCGGCGACGAGCCGGACGCGGCGATGCGCTACAGCAATCCGGTCCTGGTGCGGCGCGCCGCGACGCTGGCCGCCATCCAGGCGGCGACGGGCCTCGCCGGAAGCTGGCAGGCCGTGGCCGCGCGCGCGAGTGAGACGTCCCGACTGACCGCGCTGATCACGGCCCACGACACGACGGTGGTGAATGGCATCCAGCACGGCCTCAACAGCGAGTTCAAGAATGCAGTCGAGACGATCGACGAGGCGCTGGCGGTCATGAAGACGATCGACGACCTTCGTGCCCGCCTCGTCGCCGCGGACGACACGGTCCTCGACGAGTGGATCCGCCGGACGAAGGCCTACGACGTCGCCCTGCAGCACCTCTACGCGGCGCTGGTGAAGTCGAAGGGCAGGGTCACGGTGGTCGTCCAGTCCGCGCGGCGCGAGGAACGCGACGCGTACGCCGAGCTGCCGCCGGACCGGCGCACGATCCTGGTGATCATCTCCGAGGTCACGCGCAACGGGCTGACGCAGGCGGTGATCGCGATCGACGAGGCCAGCGGCAGGCTCGACGAGGCCCTCGCCGACGTGGCCGAAGCATCCGCCGCACCGTCCTGACCGGGCCGCCTCGCGACCACTACACTCCCGGCCAAGGGGCCGCCAGTCGCCACCACCCAAGGGGGTTGCAGTGCAGGTACGCGTCGTTGCCGACCAGCCGTGGGACGTCAAGGCGGACGTCCTCGCCGTGCCGGTCCTGGGCCAGCCCACCTTCTCGGGCCCGCTCGGCGAGCTGGACAAGCGCGCCGGTGGCGAGCTCAAGGCGCTCAACACGTTCGGCGAGCTCAAGGGCAAGCGCTTCAAGAGCGTGCTCGCCGGCACCGGCGGCACGGGTGAGCTGAAGGCCGGCCGGCTGCTCGCGATTCTCGCTGGAGACGCCGACACCCTGGACCGCGAGACGGTTCTCAAGATCGGCGCGTCCGCGGAGCGGCGGCTCGCCGGCCGCACGGTCCGCTCGCTCGCGATCTGGCTCAGCCCGCTCGCCGACGCCCTCGAGGGTGGCGCGGCCGCGGCCGCCGAGCTGCTGGCCCGGGGCGTTGTCGAGGGCGGCTACGACCCCGCCGCGATCTACCGCGAGGGCTACGAGGACGGCCCGCCAGCGCTCGATGAGCTCATCCTCGTGGCGCCCGGCGAGGACGCCACCGCCCTCAAGAAGGCTGCCGAGCGCGGCACGGTCATCGGCGAGGGCGCCAACACCGCCCGCACGCTCGCGAACCGCAGCTCCAACGACGTGAGCCCGGAGGTCCTCGCGGAAGAGGCCTACAGCATCGCGAAGCAGCACGGCCTGTGGATCGACGTCATCGGGCCTGAGAAGGCCACCGAGATGGGCATGGGCCTGTTCATGGCCGTCGGGCGGGGGAGCGACAACCCGCCGCGGATGATCGTCATGCGATCCGGCAAGGCCGGCGAGAAGGACAAGCTCGGCCGGCACCTCGCGATCGTCGGCAAGGGCGTCTGCTTCGACTCCGGCGGCATCTCCATCAAGCCATCCGACCGGATGGAGGAGATGAAGATGGACAAGACCGGGGCCTGCACGGTCATCGCCGCCGCGATGACGGTCGCGCGCCTCGCGCCGGGCACGCCGCTGCTGGCCATCGCCCCGGCCGTCGAGAACATGCCCGGCCCGCACTCCACGCGGCCCGGCGACGTCGTGAAGGCGCTCAACGGCAAGTGGGTCGACATCACGAACACGGACGCCGAGGGCCGCCTGATCCTCGCCGACGCCCTGATCTACGCGGAGCGCCTCGGCGCGACGCACCTCGTCGACGTCGCGACGCTCACCGGCGCCGTCTCGCGCGCCCTCGGCGAGCTGGTGGCCGGCGCGTTCGGTACGCCCCAGACGTGGATCGACGAGGTCTTCGCCGCCGGCGCCCGGGCGGGCGAGCGCTACTGGCAGCTGCCGCTCGTCGACGAGTACCGGGCGGACATGGAGAGCTGGTACGGCGACCTCGTGAACTTCTCCCGGAACAACGAGGGCGGCCTCGTCAAGAGCGCTCTGTTCATCCAGGAGTTCGTGACGAAGCCCTGGGTCCACCTGGACATCGCCGGCACGGCGTACTTCCGGAAGGTCACGCCCTTCGCACCCCGCGGCTCGACGGGGGCGTCCCACGCGACGCTCGTCGAGCTGGCGCTGGCCGGCGCGAAGGGCTGAGGAGAGGGACCTTCGGGCTGGCGAAGCGGCCGCGAGCGACCGCCATGATCGCGCCCTGATGGACGGCGCGATCTTCATCGCCATCGCAGCGGCACTGGGAATCGGCTTCGGCTACGGGGCGGACCGCCTCGCTGCCCGCTGGCCGGAGCACGAGGACGGCGCGATCCGAGCGCGGGACTGGCGGACGCCCGTCGTGATGCTCGCCGGCGGTCTCGCCTTCGCGGCCACGGTGGCGAGATTCGACGCGAACCCCGTCCATCTCGGCGTGGTCTTCTTCTACGTCGCGGTCCTGGTGGTCCTGTTCGCGATCGACCTCGACCAGCGGCTCCTGCCGAACCTCCTGACGTATCCGCTGATCGCGTTCGCGCTCGTCGTGTTCGCGGTGGGGGCCAACCCGTTCATCCCGCGCGTCGAGGACTTCGCGTGGGCTGTCGCCGCGGCCGTGATCGTCCCGGTCGCGCTGTTCCTCCTCGCGATCCCGTTCGGCTCCGGCGCAATCGGCGAGGGCGACCTGAAGCTGCTGGTGAGCGTCGGGCTGCTCGCCGGCGCCTCGAAGCTGTTCTCGGGGCTCGTCGTCGGCGCGCTCGCGGCCGGCGTGGTCGTCGCCATCCTCGTCTTCATCCGCCGGCTGTCGATGAAAAGCTTCGTTCCGTACGGTCCGTTCTTGATCGCGGGGACGCTGTGGGCCATTCTGGGGCTACCCCAACAGTGACGAACGTACGGGGTGGCCGCCTGCCTGCGTTGCAGTATCGTCGCGAAGTCGACCGGAGCGTCGTCCCGACGGAACCTCAGATCGGGACGGCGAGCACCCCGCCGGCGACACCAGACCGCGACCCCCAGCGCGGAGGCAATCACCGCTCCATGAAGACGCTGCCCAGTGCGCCGCCCCATGCCTGATCGCTCGGTCCGGACCGCCGGACCGCGCGCGCGCCGGCAGCGCTTCGGGCAGCGGCTCGTCCTGCTGCTCTTCGCGGTCTCGACGTTCGGTGGCCTGTTCACCTCCACGCCGGCGCCGACGGTTCGCGCCGATGAGCTCGACGACGCCTACGCCCGCCAGGAGCAGCTCGAGAAGCTGATCCAGCGGCAGAAGTCGTCCATCAAGGACCTCAACGCCAGCCAGGCGAACCTCGCCCGGAAGATCGGCTACACCAAGGATTCGCTCGAACAGATCAACGCCGATCTGCTGGTCGTGAAGACGCAGATCGTCGGGATGACGGTCGACGTCGCGCGCAGCCAGAACTCGGTCGACGAGGTCACCGCGACGGCGAAGCGTCTCGAGGACGAGCTCGCGCGGATCATCCAGGAGGAGGCCCGCAAGACGGCCGAGCTGGACGCGCGCAAGGTCCTCCTGGCCGAGCGCATCGTCGAGGCCTACGACACCGACCGCACCTCGATGCTCGAGACCTTCCTCGCCGGCGGCGACTTCACCGACGTCCTCACGAACGTCGGCTACCACCTGGACTTCGCCGAGCAGGACCGGGAGCTGGCCGAGCAGATCACGTCCGACCAGGAGGTCCTGAAGGTCCTCCACGCGAACGTCGAGCTCGCCAAGACCCAGACGGAAGAGCTTCACCAGCTCGCCAAGGACGCCAAGAAGACCCTCGACAAGCAGCTCGCCGAGCTCGCCGCGGCGCGCAAGCAGCTCGCCATCCTGGAGGCCGAGACACAGCGCCTCCTCCGCGCGCAGCAGGCCGCCTACGCCAAGATGCTGCGCGACAAGAAGGCCCTCCAGGCGAACCTCCAGCAGCAGCTCGCCAACGAGCGCAAGCTCGAGGGGCTGATCAACCGGCTGGTCCAGGAGGCGCTCGCCAAGGGCGGCATCCCGTCGCAGTACAACGGGACGATGCAGTGGCCGATGCAGGGCCGCATCAGCCAGGAGTTCGGGTGCACCGGCTTCAGCTGGGAGCCGTCCTACGGCAGCTGCAGCCACTTCCACCGCGGCATCGACATCGTGAATGCCAAGTACACGCCGATCCGTGCCGCAGCCCCCGGCAAGGTGCTGATCGCCGGCCTGAGCCCGTACGACCCGGCGTGGATCGTGGTCATCGCCCACTCCGAGCACCTGGTCAGCTGGTACGGCCACGTCGACAACGTGAAGCGGCCCACCGTGCGCGTCGGCGAGTACGTCGCCAAGGGCCAGATCATCGCCTACGAGGGCACCACCGGCTTCTCGACAGGCCCGCACCTCCACTGGGCCGTCCAGCTCGACAGCACCTGGGTGAACCCGAGGCTGTTCCTCCCGCGCTGAGGCGCTCCCTGATCGGGCCTGAACGGGGCCGGTGCTACGCTCGTCGTGCGTGCAGGAGGGCGGCCCGTGAAGCGGACCATGGCGGTGATCCTCGCCGGCGGTGAAGGCGAGCGCCTGTCGATCCTGTCCTCAGTGCGGGCCAAGCCGGCGGTCCCGTTCGGCGGCAAGTACCGGATCATCGACTTCACGCTGTCGAACTGCGTCAACTCGGACATCGACCACGTCGTCGTCCTGACCCAGTACAACCCCCACTCGCTGAACGACCACATCGGCCTCGGGCGCCCGTGGGACCTGGACCGCAACCACGGCGGCGTGAAGCTGCTGCAGCCCTACATCTCGCGCGGCCGCGTGGCGGAGTGGTACCGCGGGACGGCCGACGCGGTCCTCCGGAACATGAACATCATCGAGCGCTCCGCGGCGGACACGATCGTCGTCCTCGCGGGCGACCACATCTACAAGATGGACTACCAGCCGTTCGTCCAGGCCCATCGGCGCCGCCGCGCCGACGTCACCGTGGCCGTGCGTCGCGTCCCGCTCGCGGACGCGAGCCGCATGGGCATCCTCGCCATGGACGAGGGCGATCGCGTCACCGAGTGGCAGGAGAAGCCGAAGCAGCCCAAGAGCGACCTCGCCTCGATGGGCGTGTACGTCTTCAGCAAGCGAGCGTTGCGCCGCTGGCTCAACGAGGACCTCGTCGACTTCGGTGGGAACGTGGTGCCGGCGATGCTCGACGGCGGCGCCCGCGTCTTCGGCTACCGCTACAACGGCTACTGGCAGGACGTCGGGACGATCCAGTCCTACTGGGAGACCAACATGGCGCTCCTGGAGGACCGCCCGGACCTGGACCTGTACGACCCGGACTGGGTCATCCACACGCGCTCCGAGGAGCGGGCACCGGCCAAGGTCGGCTCGACCGCCCAGATCCATCGGAGCCTCATCAGTCACGGCTGCGTGATCGACGGGACGGTCGTCAACAGCGTGCTCTCGCCCGGGGTGCGGGTCGACGTCGGGGCCGTCGTGCGCGACTCGATCGTGATGTTCGACTCGGTCATCCGGGCCGGCGCGGTCGTCGACCGGGCGATCCTCGACAAGGAGGTCGTCGTCGGCCAGGGCGCGATCGTCGGCGAGGGTCCGTACGACGGCCCACCGAACAAGGCCGAGCCCGGGCGCCTCAACACCGGCATCACCGTGGTCGGCAAGCAGTCGATCGTGCCGCGCGGGGCGCGGCTCGGGCGCAACGTCAAGGTCGGCGGGGGCGTGAAGAACAGCGACTACACGCGCCGGGTCGTGCGGTCCGGTGGCTCGGTCGAGCCGTCCGCGAGCACCCGCAAGGTTCGTGTCGTGCGCGAGCGCGTGGAGGCCTCCGCGAGCTGAGCTCGGCTGGGCTCGTGCCCTCGTCCGAGGGGCCGGGCTAGACTCTTCGGCCATGCCCGTGACCACACCAGCGGCCGTCGAGGCCTGGCTGTCCGAGCTCGGGCTCGTGCCGGGCGCTCGCGTCGAGCGCGACGGCGTCTCCGCCTGGGACCTCACGCTCGACGGCCGCGTCCGCCGCGACCTGCGCATCACGCTGATCCTCGACCCGACGATCGGCGCGATCGTCTGGGCGCACCTCGCGCCGCCGCTGCTCGACGGCCTGCGCAAGTCGTATCGAACCCTCCTGCGCTGGAACGACGAGTACCCCCTGGTCAAGTTCTCGATCGCCGACGACGGCCGGCCCACGGCGGCCGTGGAGGTCCCGACGCGCTGGCTCGACGTCGACGAGCTGGGCCTCGCGCTGGCGCGGGTGGCGGGCGTCGCGGACCGGCTGTTCGAGGAGACGCGGGGCTGGATCTGGATCGGCGGGCGCGTTCCGGACGGCTACGCCGAGCGCGAGGGTCGCAACGGGGCGCTCCTGGACCGCTTCGCGGACCGCCTCGGCGAGCTGGTCGAGGCGTGATGCCCGCTCGCATGGCCCGCGCCGCGGCAATCGCGGCGGTCCTGGCCCTCGGCTTCTCGATCGGGCTCGTGCCGGCCCTCGCTCCCGCGACCGTGGCGGCGGCCACGCCCAACCTGACGATCGTCAGCTCGGCGACGTACGACGTCAGGCCGGACGAGGGCCGCGTGGTCGTGAGCGTCCGGCTGACAGCGTCGAACCACCTCAAGAACACGGCGACCAAGCGCTACTTCTTCCGGACCGCGACGCTGACCGTGCTGCCGGGGACCTCCGGGTTCAAGATCAAGGGCGGCTCCGGCAAGCCGAAGGTCAGCGTCAGCAAGCGGACCAGCACGTACACGAACATCAAGGTCGACTTCGGGGCGAACCTGGGGGCCGGCAAGTCGACCACCCTGGCGCTGACGTTCGAGATCAGGGATCCCGGCGGCAGGCCGGATCGGCCGGTGCGAATCTCGCCCTCGCTCGCGTCGTTCGCCGCGTGGGCCTACGCGACGCCGGCCACGCCCGGCTCGACCGTCGAGGTCCGCTTCCCCGCGGGCTACACCGTGTCGATCGGCCGCGGGCCGCTGGACGGCCCGACGCCGGACGGCGCCGATCACGAGCGCTGGACCAGCGCCTTGCTGCCGAAGCCGCTGGAGTTCGTCGCGGACGTCGTCGCGGATCGGCCGGGCGACTACGCCGAGACGCCGCTCGACGTCGCGCTCGAGGCGGGCCCGGCGCGCGTCGTGGTCCGCTCGTGGCCGGACGACGTCGCGTGGCGCGACCGGGTGACTTCGCTCCTCGAGCGGGCGCTGCCGATCATGGAGCGGGAGATCGGGGTCCCATGGCCGGTCGACGGGCCGCTCGCGATCCACGAAGCGCTCGTCCGGTCGACCGGCGGATACGCCGGCCTGTACGCACCCGCGGACCGCCGGATCGAGGTCGCGTATTCGGCCTCCGACGGCGTGATCCTGCACGAGCTCGCCCACGCCTGGTTCAACGGCCGCCTGGTGGCGGATCGCTGGGCCGCGGAGGGCTTCGCGTCCTACTACGCGGAGCTCGCAGCGGGGGAGCTGGGGATCGAGGCCGACCCGCCCGCGCCGCCGCCCGACCCGGACGCGGGCGCCATCCGCCTCAACGACTGGGGCCCGAGCGGCAGCGAGAGCGCGGCAGCGGAGCAGTACGCCTACGCGGCGTCGCTGGGCCTCGCGGAGGCCGTGGCGGATCGTGCCGGCCCGGAGGCGCTGAGAACCGTGTGGTCGATGGCCGAGGCGGGCCTCGGTGCGTACCAGCCCGTCACGGCCGCGGACCAGGCGGTCGGGCCGCCCGCCGGAGCCGCGGCGGCCCTTGCGGATCCCGCTGCCGCAGAGCCGGCGGAAGGACCGCCGGACTGGCGCGGCCTGCTCGACCTGCTCGAGGATGCCTCCGCGAAGGACTTCGCGGACCTGTGGCGGGACACGGTCGCGCGCCCCGCGGACGCGGAGGCGCTGGACGCGCGCGCCGCTGCCCGCGACACCTACCAGCACTCCGTCACGATCGCGGGGGAGTGGCTGCTCCCACGCGCCGCCCGCTCGGCGATGCGCGCCTGGCAGTTCGAGACTGCCGAGGGAATCCTCAAGGCCGCGGACGCGGTCACGGCGGAGCGGATGGCCCTCGAGAATGCCGCGGCGACGGCGAACCTCAGGCTCCCCGATCGCCTGCGCGTCGCGTTCGAGGGCGACGCCGGGGTCGACGTGGCCGCCGCGGAAGCCAGGGCCGAGCGGGCCGTGGTGGACGCCATCGTTCGGGCACGCGCCGCCGAGCCGGCGACACCCGGCGCGGTCGAGCGGCTGACGGTGGGCGTGGGACTCGTGGGCGCGACACCCCAGTCGGACGTCGAGCGTGCTGCGGCCTCGCTCGCGGCCGGGGACATCGAGGTCGCCTTCGCGTCCGCCGTGAACGCCGAGGCGGCGTGGACGGGCGCACCGCAGGTCGGCCGGTCGCGTATCGTCAGCGCCGTGCTGCTGCTCGTGGCACTCATCCTGCTCGTCGGGCTGATCCGCCAGCAACGGCGGCGGCGATCGGCAGCGGCCACGGGCTGAACCGCGCCAGGGGTTCGGAGGGCCAGGGCATACTCGACGCGCGGGGGCGCCGGCTCGGCGGGATCCTCCTCGGCACGCTGCTCGCGACCCTCGTCGCGTGGTCGCCGCTCGCGGTCCAGCCGGCGCTCGCGGCCGGGCCGCTGCGGATCGAGGCCGACACGACCTACACGGTCGATGCCCCCGACGGCCGGGTGCACGTCGCGATCCAGTACCGGCTGACGAACAACAAGCCGAACACGTCCACGACCATCTACTACTACCGGGGGATCAGCCTCGGGGTCCAGGTGGACGCTCGGGACGTCCGGGCCTCGGACAGCGGCGGCAGCCTCGGCGTCTCCACCACCCGCCACCGGTTCTTCACCGAGGTCGAGGTCCGGCTCCGGGCGAACCTCTACTACCGCCGGACGACGACCTTCACCCTCCGGTACGACCTCGTGGGCGCGAAGCCGCGCTCGGAGGCGCCGACCCGCGTCGGCCGGGCGTTCGTCACGTTCGGCGTGTGGGCCTTCGGGGATCGCAACCTCGGCAGCGTCGAGGTGCGCATGCCGCCCGGGTTCACCACGACGATCGACGGCGACGACATGACGACCACGACGCGGTCGTCCGGCAACATCGCCCGCGCGACGCCGACGGAGCCGGACGAGTTCTTCGCGATCGTCACGGGTGACAACAGCGCCGCCTACGAGTACGAGCGCCTGGCCCTCGGCGGCGGCGTGAACCTCGCGGTCCTGTCGTGGCCGGAGGACGATCGCTGGTCGGAGTCCGTCACCTCCACGCTCCGCGACGGGATGCCGGAGCTCCAGGAGCTGATCGGGCTCGACTGGCCGGTGGAGAAGGACCTCAAGGTCACCGAGCGCTACACACCCGCGCTCGAGGGCTACGCCGGCCTGTTCTTCACGGACGACGAGCGGATCGACGTCAGCGAGGACCTCGACCCCGCCACCATCGTGCACGAGGCCTCCCACGCCTGGTTCAACGACCGCCTCTTCGAGCAGCGCTGGGTCTACGAAGGTCTCGCCGAGGAGTACGCGTGGCGGGTGCTGACCGCGACCGGCGGCGACCCGCAGTCGCTGCCCGACAGGCCGGAGGGCTCCGATCCCGGAGCGCAGCCGCTGCTCACCTGGACCTTCCCGGAAGCGATCCGCGACCAGGACACGAGCGACGAGGAGCTGTACGGCTACCGCGCGTCGTTCTGGGTCATGCACCAGATCGTCGAGGCCGCGGGCGAGGACCAGATGCGCCGCGCGTTCCAGGCGGCCGACGCCAACCTCACCGCGTACCCGGGCGCCGACGCTCCGGAGAAGGTGCCCGAGAAGGACGGCTGGCACCGCTTCCTGGACCTGGTCGAGCCGCCCGACGCGCCCGAATCCCCGGCCATCGACCAGGCCATCCGGGCCGCGGTGACCACCCCGCTGGAGGCGCAGGCGCTCGATGCGCGAGCCGCCGCGCGGGCTGCCTATCGAGCGCTGGTCGCCGCCGGCGATGGCTGGCTCCCGCCGTGGTACGTCCGCGAGCCGCTCGGCAGCTGGCTGTTCCCGACCGCGAGCGCTCGCATCGACGAGGCGGAGGCGCTGCTGGGGCGCCGTGACGAGCTCGAGGCCGCCGCCGCGGCGGAGGGGCTGACGCTCGACGACGAGCTGGAGATGCGCTACGAGGGTGCCACCGACGGCCTCGGTGAAGCGACGAATCTCGCCGACGAGCAGCTCGGAGCCGTCCGGGCGATCGCCGACGCGCATGCCAGCGTCAACGCGGAGCCGGACCTGTTCGCGCAGATCGGGTTGCTCGGCGCGAGCCAGCCGCAGGCCTCGTACGACGCGGCGCGGGCGGCGTTCGAGGCAGGCGAGCTCGCGGGCGCGGTCCAGCAGGCCGGCGTGGCGGTTGCGATCGTGACCCGTGCGCCGGTGCTGGGGCAGGAGCGGGTCATCATGGCCACGATCGTCGTCGTGGGCCTCGCCGGATTCCTGGTGTTCGTGCTGGTCCTGCGTCGGCGACGCGCGCCGCGGCCACTCGGCGTCGAGCCCGTGAGCGCCGCGTTCCTGGCCCTCGATGCGCGGTTCGTGCCGGACGCCGCGCGTGATGCCCTCGCGCCGGACCCCGCCACGGCCGTCCAGTCGGCCACGGATCCGCTGGACCCCTCCGGTACACTCGGCGGCCATCCGGCAGCGCCGCCGCCGGATGTCGACGGAGGCCCGGCCAGCACCTGATGGTGATTCGTCGCACGCGGCCCTCCCGCGAGATCCTCTCGGGCGAATCGGCCGACGTCTATTTCGCGCGCGCAGATCGGATCCTGGAGCGCGAGGGCCTCGACCCCGTGGTGACCATGGAGGTCTTCGCGCGCCGCGACGCACTCCTCTGCGGGATCGACGAGGTCAAGAACCTGCTCGCCCACGCGCTGCGCGCCACGGACCCGTCCGAAACCGTGGTCGAGGCCCTCGACGACGGCGACACCATCGGCCCGAAGGAGGTCGCGCTCCGGATCACCGCGCGGTATCGCGCGTTCGGCTTGTACGAGACGGCGATGCTCGGGATGCTCGCGCAGTCGACCGGCTGGGCGACCGCGGCGCGCGAGTGCGTCGAGGCGGCCGCGCCGCAGCCGGTCATCTCGTTCGGGGCGCGGCACGTCCACCCGGACATCACTGACGTGCTCGACTACGCGGCGATCGTGGGCGGTTGCGTCGGCGCCTCCACGCCGGCGGGGGCCCGACTCGCCGGCCTGAGCCCGACGGGGACGATGCCGCATTCGCTCGTCCTGATCTTCGGCGACACCGTCCGGGCCGCCGAGGCCTTCGACCGCGACCTGGAGGAGGACGTGGCGCGGATCGTCCTCGTCGACACCTTCAAGGACGAGGCGGAGGAGTCGCTGCGCGTCGCGCACGCCCTCGGCGATCGCCTTTACGGCATCCGGCTGGACACGCCGTCGGAGCGCGGCCGCGTGACGCCGGCGCTCGTGCTGGAGGTCCGCGCCCGGCTCGACCAGGCGGGCTTCAACCACGTCAAGATCGTCGTGTCCGGCGGGCTCAACCCCGAGCGGATGCAGGTCTTCAAGGACGCGGGCGCGCCGGTCGACTCCTATGCCGTCGGGTCCTACATCAGCGGCGCCACGCCGATCGACTTCACCGGCGACATCAAGGAGATCGACGGGCGCCCGATCGCCAAGCGCGGCCGCATCCCCGGCCGTACCGACTCGCCACGCCTTCGCCCCGTCCGCCTGGAGGACTGGCGAGAGTCCTGACGGAACGGTGCTCGTGCGCGGCGGCCCGGTGGGCTCGCGGTCGGGTCTGGCGCCGGCGGCGGACGAGCGTTTCGGGCGACCGTGCGAAGATCGAGACGATGGCCGATCCGCGCGACCCCGCCGCTCCACCGCCCGACGACGAGGAGCGCGAGGGAGCGTACGCGCTGCTCCAGCGCGGCCAGGCGCTGATCAAGTCGCGCCACCACGCCCAGGCTGCGACGGTCCTGGAGCGAGCCGCGCGCATCGAGCCGGGCAGGGGCTCGATCCTGGAGCCACTCGGGCGCGCTTACCACCACTCCGGCCAGTTCGACCTGGCGCGCGAGACGTTCGAGGCCCTGCTCGAGGTCGACCCGTCGGCCCACTGGGCGCACTTCGCGCTGGCGACGTCCCTTCGCAAGCTCGATCGCGTGCCGGAGGCGCGTACCCACCTGCGCCTGGCCGTGGCACTCTGCCCGACCTCGAGCCTCTACCGCCAGGCCCTGGCGCGCATCGACCCACCCGAAACGGACGAAGCAGGCACCCAGTCGGAGCCATCGAAGCCCGACGCCGGGTAGCGCGAGAGCGGGCGGCGGCGCCGGGCGCCGCGCTCCGTCCCTTCTCGCCGGGCACGCACGCTGGACCGCCACGCCCCCGCCTCGCGAATGTCCACTGGTGAACCCGAATGTCCGCTGGGAGAACCAACGAGACGAGGTTCGCCCGTTCCAGTGGCTGTGAGGCCTCTCGACGGCTCAAAATGGGTTCGGATGCTCGCCTGAAAGACATTCGGACCAGCTTGTGACTCGAGCGGGCCGAATCTCGTCAAGTTCGTCCTCCACGCGGACATCGGCACCCGACCTGCCGGCGGAGAGCGCCACCGCCGCGGCACGAGGCAGCCTGGCTGGGCGCCGCGGAAGGCCGTGCCCGCCGGCTGCAGCCGCTAGCCGTCGCGGAGGCGGGCCACCCACAGGATTCCGATGAGGGACTTCGCGTCGCGCAGCTCGCCGCGCTCGGCGAGGGCGAGGGCATCCGCGAACGGGATCGGGTAGAGCTCGAGGCGCTCGTCCTCGTCCGGCCCGAGTCCGCCCTCGTCGGCGGCCACGAGATCCTCGGCGAGATACAGGTGCATCAGCTCCGAGGTGAAGCCCGGCGCGGTGTAGAAGCCGCCGAGGTAGCGCCACGAGCCGGCGCGGGTCCCGGTCTCCTCCTCGAGCTCGCGCGCCGCGGCGCCCGCATGGCCCTCGATGGAGCCGTCAGGCTCACGGTCGAGCGTGCCCGCCGGGATCTCCAGCAGCGGCCCGCCGGTCGCGTGGCGCCACTGGCGGACGAAGAGCACGCGGTCCCCGGGGTCGATCGCGACGACGCAGACGCCACCCGGATGGGCGGCGATGTCGCGGGTCGAGCGATGGCGGTCGGCTGCGTCGATGGTGTCGATGCGGAACTCGAGGATCCGGCTCTGGCGCAGGACCTCCGACGAGACCAGCGTCTCGCGAAGCGGGTCGTCCGCGGGCGCGTAGCCGGCGGTCGGGTCGCCGGCCGAGGCGGCCCGCGCGTGCGCCGTTTCCGCCATTGCCCTCCCGGGCGTGTTCCGCGGCTCGTCGCTCACGAGGGCACCGCCAGGGCAGCCAGCGTCGCCATGTCCGGAACGCGGAGGTCCGGCGTGGCCTCGGCGGGCGGCGTCGCGCCGGCGCCCGGCCGGTCACCCCGCCGATCGACCCAGACGGTCGAGAGGCCCAGCCGCTTCGCGGTCACATGGTCGTGGAACAGGCTCTGGGCGACGTGCAGGATCCGCGCGGGCGGCAGCCCGACCCGCTCGAACATGAGCTCGAAGCCGCGCGGGTTGGGCTTGTAGCGCTTCGCCTGCTGCGCCGTGACGACCCAGTCGAAGGTCGTGCCGAGCCTCGCCTCCGAGGCAGCAAAGAGGTCGTCGTCGCAGTTGGTGATGACCCCGAGCTTGAACCGCTCGTGGAGCCGCGCAAGGGCCGCCGCCGAGTCGGGAAACGCCGGCCAGTCCGCGACCGACCCGCCGAACGCAGCGAGCTCCTCGGCCGTGGGCTCGGCGCCGCCATGGCGAATCATCACCGTCAGCACGTCCGCGAGGACCTCGCGATACGGGCGGTACGGGCCGGTCTCGGCCTCAGCCTCGTGCCGCGCGAAGACCTCGAGCAGGTGGTCGTCCGACGCGTCGATCCCGAGGCCGTGGGCCGCGAGCGTTGGTCGCATCGCCGCGAGCAGGCCGGCCTCCCAGTCGATGAGCGTGCCGTAGCAGTCGAAGGTGAGGACGTCGAAGGCGTCGAAGTCGAGGGTCGTCATGGCCCTCGATGCTAGCCGCCAACCCCGCGGGCCAATCGCCGCGCCACACCGGCCGGGTAGCATCGACGGCGATGGACGCCCGGATCCTGCTCGTCGAGGACGACCCGTCGATCCGCGAGGTCACCGCGATGGGCCTCCGCGCCGCGGGCTTCGAGGTCGATACGGCCGCGGACGGCGTCGCGGGCCTCGAGCGCTGGCGCACCGCGGAGCCCGACCTCGTCCTGCTCGACGTGATGCTGCCGCGGATGGACGGGCTCGAGGTCTGTCGCGAGATTCGCCACGAGTCGACGACGCCGGTGGTGATGCTGACGGCGCGCGGCGACACGATCGACGTCGTCGTCGGGCTCGAGGCGGGTGCCGACGACTACGTGAAGAAGCCGTTCGAGATGCCGGAGCTGGTCGCCCGCGTAAGGGCGGCGCTGCGGCGCAAGCGCGGGCCCGATCCCGCGCCTGCTCCGCTGGAATTCGGCCCGCTCACGATCGACCACGCAGGCCGATCAGTGACCCGCGACGGGCAGGACGTCCCGCTCACGCGCACCGAGTTCGAGCTGCTGTCCGAGCTCGTCCAGCGGCCGGGCCAGGTCCTGACGCGCGACCAGCTGCTCGATCGCGTCTGGGGCTACGACTACCTCGGCGACTCGCGCCTCGTCGACGTCGCGATCGGGAGACTGCGGGCGAAGGTCGAGCGCGACCCGGTCAATCCAGAGCTGATCCTCACGGTCCGCGGCAGCGGCTACAAGGCGGCCAGGCCTGCGCGATGACGCCGTCGCCCAGCGGCGCGGCCTGAGCTCAGCGCGAGCACAGCGCGAGCACGGCCGAAGCGCCGCTTGAGCCCACGACCGATGCGCGGCATCCGGACCCGACTGGCCCTCGCGCTCGTGCTCCTGGTCGCCGTGACGGTGACCTCGATCGGGCTGGGGACGTATGCGTTCGTCGAGGCGCGCCTGCGCGACGGCCTGCTCTCCGACGCCCGTCAGCAGGCCCAGTTCAACCTCTCCGTGCTGCTCCCCGAGCGCCTGCCGGAGGGGGTGTCCCGCGAGGCCTACGCCCGGAGTGGGCTGCGCGAGGCGTTCCGGTTCCGCGGCAACGTCGAGACGATCGCCGACTTCGGGGACGGCCAGGACCCCGACGTCTCACGCTCCTCGCTGCTCGACGATTTCGACACGCTGCCGGCCGCGCTGCGAAGCGTCGTGGATGCGGGCCATCTCGGGTTCGCCTGGACGACCGTCGACGGTTCGCCGTCGCTGGTGGTCGGCGGGCGGCCGGCGTTCGGGGCGGGAGCACCGGCGTTCTACTTCGTCTTCCCGGCCCTCGCGATCGAATCGGCGCTGGAGCAGCTGCGGATCGGCCTGGTCGCAGCGGCGCTCGTGGCCCTCGTGCTGGCGCTCGCGACGGCAGGGATCGTGGCCCGCGGGATCCTGCGCCCCGTCTCGTCCGGGTCGGCGGCGGCGGCACGAATCGCGTCGGGCGACCTCTCGGCACGCGTGGCCGCCGGCGGCGCGGACGAGTTCGCGCGATTCGCGGCGGAGTTCAACCGCATGGCCGATTCCCTCGCCGAGACCGTCGGGCGGCTGGAGGCATCCGAGCGCCGCAACCGCCAGTTCGTCGCCGACGTCTCCCACGAGCTTCGCACGCCGCTGACGGCGCTCCTCGGTGAGGCCGCACTGATCGAGCAGGACCTGGACCGGCTCCAGCCGGCCGCGCGCCGCGCCGCGGAGCTCCTGGTGGCGGACGTCAGGCGGCTCCGCGGCCTGGTGGAGGACCTCATGGAGGTCTCGCGCTTCGACGCCCACGCCGAGCAGGCAACCCTGGAGCCGGTCGATCTCGGCGCCGCGGTGCGCTCGATCGTCGCGTCGCGCCTGCCCGGCGCCGAGCTGCGCCTGCCGGACGAACGGATCGTGGTGGACGCCGACATCCGGCGGCTCGACCGAATCATGGGCAACCTCCTCGACAATGCCCGCCAGCACGCGCCGGACGCGAGCGTCCAGGTCAGTGTCGGCGCGGACCCGGCCTCCGGACAGGCCTTCGTGCGCGTCGAGGACCGCGGTCCCGGCGTCGCTGCGGAGGCACTCCCGCGGCTCTTCGAGCGCTTCTTCAAGGCCGACGCCTCGCGAACCGGCGGAAGCTCCGGGCTGGGCCTCGCGATCGCCGCGGAGAACGCGGCGCTGCTCGCCGGAACCCTCGCCGCGGACAATCGCGAGGGCGGCGGGCTCGCGGTGACGTTGCGGCTGCCCGTGACACCTTCGTTACCAATGGGCGTGGCGCCGGATACGTCGGCAGCGCAGGGTGACGCGTAGATCGCGACCGCCCCGGCCAGATGCACGCCGGTCCGGGCAGCGATCGGACAAACGAGGCGCACCGAGATGAACGCTGCAATCGACCTGACCCAACCTCGCCGGCTCCCGCGAATCGCGGTTCTGGCCGCGGCTCTCTTCCTCCTCGCCGCGTGCGGGCCGGTCGCGGGCGACCTCGGGAGCGTCGCGCCGCCGTCCAGCCAGGAGCCCTCGCTGGAGGTTCCCAGCAGCGAGCCGACACCGGGCGGCGCGTCGCCGCGTCCTTCGGGTCCAGCCTTCCCGAGCGACACGCCCGCGGCGCCCGGCGACACGCCCGCGCCCGGCCCCACGGACGCCGGCACGACCACCGTCCGCGCCTACTTCTTCCTCGGCAGCTTCGTCGACAACGCGGGCCTGGTGCCGGTGCTGCGCGAGATCCCGAAGACCCAGGCCGTCGGCGCCGCCGCGATGCGCGCGCTCCTCGACGGCCCCAACGACGACGAGCTTGGCGCTCGCCCCGCGATGTACACGACGGTCCCCGAGGACACCCGCTTCCTCGGCCTCCGGATCGATGACGGTATCGCCACGGTGAACCTGTCGCGCGAGTTCGAGCGGGGTGGGGGATCGGCGTCGGTCCTCGGGCGCCTCGCCCAGGTCGTCTACACGCTGACGCAGTTCCCGACGATCCATGGCGTCAGCTTCGAGCTCGATGGCGACCCGGTCACGGTCTTCTCGGGCGAGGGCGTGGTGCTCGACGCGCCGGTCGATCGCGCGGACTACGCCGACCAGCTGCCGGCGGTCTTCGTGGACCGGCCGGCATGGGGCGGCGTGCTCGCCAACCCGGGGCGGATCACGGGCCTCGCGAACGTCTTCGAAGCGACCTTCCAGGCGCGGATCCTCGACGGCGCCGGACGGTCGCTCGTGAGCAGCCCCGTCATGGCGACCTGCGGGACGGGCTGCCTGGGGACGTTCGACGCGACGCTGCACTACGCGGTCCCCAAGGCCGGCTGGGGCACGCTCCAGGTCTACGTGCTGTCGGCCGAGAACGGCTCCCGCCAGGACCTCACCGAGTACCCGGTCTGGCTGACGCCGTAGGCGATCGCGGCCCCAGTGGCACGCGGCGCCCGGCTACATCGACGGCGTGTACCGCGGATCGAGGTACCGCGCGGGGTCGTCGCTGAACTCCAGGAAGCAGCCCTTGCCGCAGAAGACGTACTCGCGGCCCTCGTGGTCGATGGCCAGGCCCTTGGATCGCGCGGCCGCTGGGTCGACGTGCATCCCGCAGACGGGATCCTCGTCGGGGGCGATGGCTCGAATGTCGGTCATGGCGGAATCCTGCCGCGTTTCTCAGGAACCTGTCAGGCGGCGTCTCGATGGTTCGCCATGACGGACCGCCGCGGGACGGTGGACGAAACAGCGGAGACACCATGAACGACCAGCAACCTCGCAGCACGGAGCTCCCGACAACCGAGCCGGTGACGCCCGGCGCCGTGTCCACCGGAACCGCGCCGGTCGCGCCGGTCGCGGCTCTCCCGAATCCCCTTGCCGCGCAGGCCCGCTGGGCCAGGATCGGTCTTCTCGGGATCGGCGCCGCGGCCCTGATCGCCGTCGCTGCTCTCGCCATCGGCGCCTCGGCGGCGCCCAGCGGGATACTCGCCGTCGGCACAACCACCACGAGCGAGGCCACGGGCTCCGCGAACACCGGGGGCGCGGGCGACCTCCGTGGCGGCCCCGGCCTGCCGGGCGCGCCCGGCGGCCGCGGCTTCGGCTTCGGCGAGATCAGCATCACCGCGATCTCCGGCTCCAGCATCACGCTCGCCACAGAGGATGGCTGGACTCGCACGATCACGGTCGACGACGGCACGACGTTCACGAAGGCCGGCGACGACATCACGCTCGGCGACCTCGCGGTCGGCGACAACGTCGCCTTCCGGCAGACGCGGGAGGACGACGGCATCTGGACGATCGATGCGATCGCGGTGATCCTGCCGCACGTCGGCGGCCAGGTCACGGCGGTCGACGGCTCCACGATCACGATCGAGCTGCGTGGCGGGACCACCGCGACCGTGAACGTCGACAGCGACGCCAACGTCGTCGTGAACGGCGACCCGGCGGCGGTCGGCGACATCAAGGTCGGGATGATCCTCATGGCCGAGGGGACGGAGAACGCCGACGGCTCGCTCGACGCGACCCGCGTCCGCGCCGGCGATGCCCGCCTCCGCGGTGACCGCTTCGGCGGCCGCGGGCCCAAGGGTCCGGGCCTCTTCGGTGGCGGCGGCAACAAGCCCCATGCCACCACCGTGCCCGAGGCGACTCGCGGCGCCTCGTAGCACCGGTCACGCCCAGCCCGAATCAAATCGCCTGACCCGCGTCCTCCTCCACCGGGTCGCGCAGAACAGACAGCCGAGCGGCGACGCCGCTCGGCTGCCCTGATTCCGGGCCCGTGTTGCTGGGGTGGCCTATGGGGGTCGAACCCATAACCTTCGGATCCACAATCCGATGCTCTGCCGGTTGAGCTAAGGCCACCGTGAGACGCGTGCTCCGACCGGTCGACACCTCGTCCGGGAGCCCGCGGGCCAGCGGAGTGTAGCGGGGATGTCCGATCCGCCCAAGGGCGCGGGGACGTACCGGGTTGCAGGCTGCCAATCCCGCGCGAGGTGCCAGGCCGATGGATGCTTCACATCGTCACCACGCCGGGCCACACCGCCGGCAGCATCTCCGTCCTCGACCCGGTTGCCGGCGTGCTGGTCGCCGGCGACGCGCTTGGCACGACGGACGGCAAGCCGGCGCTCCCGGGCTCCCAGTTCACCCGAGGCGAAGCGATCGATCGCGAAGCTCGGTGCGCTGGCCTTCGAGACGCTGCTGGTCGGCCACGGCGAGCCGATCGAAACCGGGGCCGCGGCGCTCGTGGCGGAGCTTGGCGCCGCCGGCTGATCCGGCTGGCCGGCCACCGCTGACGACCGCTGACGACCGCAGACCGCCGCTCGAGCGCAGCCGGCGGGTCAGGCCTCGGCGATGCTCGCGGGCTTGCGGCCGCTGGTCCGGAAGCTCGGTCGGGCGTCGCGGGGCCGAATGGCGAATCGGTCGTCGGGCGGTTGCAGCTGGCTCACGACGGCGCCGTCACCCGTCACGAGAGCCGCGAGGTACTCGCCGATGACGGGCCCGTGCTTGAACGCATGGCCCGTGCCGCCGCCGGCGATCCAGACGTCGCCCAACGCGGGGTGGCGATCGATGACGAAGTGCGCGTCCGGCGTGACCTCGTAGAAGCACGTCCAGGTCCGTACGACGGGCTGGTCCGCGAGGCCCGGGAGCCGTCGACGGAGCACCTGGCGTGAGGCCTCGATCGTCTCGGCCGCGCACTCCCGCGCCGACTCGTCGCAGCGCTCGATCGGCCCGAGCCAGTCCGGGCAGGCCTTGATCGACAGCCCGTCGAACGACGGGAAGCCGTAGAACGAGCCCTCGAAGTCGATCCACGCCGGCATGCTCCCGGCGAGGTAGCGGGGATCGGCGCGCGGCGCCCGGAAGTACATGACGTCCTGGCGGTGTGGCTCGATCATCGATCCGATCGTCCGCGGGAACAGGTCCGGCAGCCAGGGGCCGCAGGCGAAGACGAACGCGTCGGCGTCGATCGACGTGCCATCGTCCAGCTCGAGCCGGCCCAGCTCGCCGACGGTCCGCTCTCTGCCCGACCCCTCCGGCGCCCGGACGCGCGCCGTGACGACGGTGCCGCCCTCGGCCTCGAACCGTTCGATCGCGGCCACGACGCCCCTGCGGGCCAGCAACGCGCCGGCCTCCGGCTCGTGGAGGACCCACGGGACCTCGGTCGGGTCGATGACCGGGACCCGGGCGGCAAGGTCGTCAGGCGTCCAGCGCTCGACCGGGATCCCCAGGGAGGCGAGGACTTCGAGGGATTCGGCCTCGAACGTCTGGGCTTCGTTGGCCAGCCAGACGACGCCTGCCTGGACGAACAGCGGCCCGTCCGCGTCGCGCTCCAGCTCGCGCCAGTGGGAGAGCGCGCGCCGCTGCCAGAGCGGGTAGTGCCGGTCGGACCCGTGAGCGCTCCGGGTGATCCGCGACTCATCCCCGGACGAGCCGAGGCGGTTGCCGGGGCCATGCCGATCGACGAGCGTGACCACGTGGCCGCCACGCCGCAGCCAAAGCGCCGTCCACGCCCCCATGACGCCGGCACCGACGACCACGACTCGCACGGCTCGATCGTATCGGAGGGTCGTGCGGTCTGGTGCGGTTACGAACGGCCCGTGGTACCCCCGGGCAGTGGGGTTGGGACCTTGGGGTTGGGTTGCATTGCGCGCCCGACGTGCACAGTCCGGGGCAGGCCGGGTTGCAGGCATCCGGCTGTCGCCCCCGAGGCACGTGCGCCTGCGACAGACACGAGCAGGAGTCGATGGCCGCTCTCACCCAGACCCCAGTCGCCCGACCCGTCCGCCGCCGCGCCGGCCGGCCCTTCGCCCTCGCCCTGGGCATCGTCGCCATCCTGCTGACGATCCTGTCGCCGACCGTCGCCTACGGCTGGGACAACTACACGTTCAGCTCCACGGCCGAGAGCAAGCTCCTGACCCTGATCAACCAGGCCCGCGCTTCTGCCGGCCTGAAGGCGGTCAACGTCTCCTCGGGCCTTACCAGCGTCGCCCGGTGGCGTTCCAAGGACATGTGGGATCGCGACTACTTCGACCACAGTATCCCGAGCCCGCCGGGCGGCGACGTCTTCGACGAGCTCCATCGTCGCGGCATCTGCTATGAGGCGGCCGGCGAGAACATCGCCATCAACAACTTCCCGGACGACCAGACCGTCCAGGTCGCGTTCAACGGCTGGATGGAGTCCCCCGGCCACCGCGCGATCATCCTCAGCACGAAGTTCACCAAGGTCGGCATCGGCGCCTTCAAGGGCAAGGGCTCGGACTACCCGAGCCACCTGTACACCGCGGTCTTCACCAAGGGTTGCGGCACCACCGCGACCCCGAAGCCCACGCCAAAGCCAACGCCGAAGCCAACGCCCAAGCCCACCCCGAAGCCCACGCCCAAGCCCACGCCGCGGCCGACGGCGACGCCGCGCTCGACCCCGCGTCCGACGCCGCGCCCGACACCGAAGGCGACGCCGAAGCCGACGCCCCGGGCGACCGCCGCGCCGACGCCCGAGCCGACCCCGCAGATCACCGCCGAGCCATTCGACCCGGCCGCAGACGACAACCGGGTGTGGCTCGACACCATGCTCGATGACGGCTATGCCGGAATCGGCGCCGACGGCCCGGTCGACGTCCCGACTCCAGGCCCGGTCCTCGAGACCCTGCCGCCACCCACCGAAGCGCCGACCGCGACCGGTCCGCCGACCGGCGACGACGGCACCCTCCAGGTGATCGAGCCGCCCTCGTCGCAGGGTCTGGTCGACACCATCGTCGGCGACGTCGTCGCCTCGTTCCTGGGGAAGTAGATGTCCAGCAGCCTGTCCCGACGGCGCACAGCGCCGATGCCCTTCAGCGCGGTCCTCGAGCGAGAGCGCGTGAGCAAGCACGTGACGGCCCCCGCCCCCGAGTGGGAGGTCCTCCGCTCGGAGCATCCCCAGCCAGTCAATGGAGCCCCTGTGCAGCCGATCCTCGAAGCGCGCGACGTCACGAAGGTCTACGCGCTCGGCAAGACCACGGTCGATGCCCTCAAGGGCGTGACGATGTCGGTCGCGCCGGGCGAGTTCGTGGCCCTGATGGGCCCATCCGGGTCCGGCAAGAGCACGCTGCTGCAGCTCCTCGGCGGCCTCGACCGCCCGACGACCGGCTCGGTCGTCTTCGAGGGCCGCGACATCAGCGGCCTGTCCGACAACCAGGCGACGCTGCTGCGCCGCGAGCGCACCGGCTACATCTTCCAGGCGTTCAACCTGATCCCGCTGCTGAACGTCCGCGAAAACATCGCGCTGCCGTTCACGATCGCCAGGGCCCCCCGGGACTGGAGGGAGCGGGTCCGCCAGGTCATCGACCTCGTGGAGCTCACCGGCAAGGAGCGCCACCGGCCCGACCAGCTCTCCGCCGGCGAGCAGCAGCGCGTCGCGGTGGCGCGCGCCCTCGTGACCCGGCCGTCGGTCCTCCTCGCCGACGAGCCGACCGGCAACCTCGACTACACGAACTCCGGCGAGCTGCTGGACGCGCTGTGGCGCTCCTGCGAGCACGGCGGCCAGACCATCGTGCTCGTGACCCACGACGCGCGAGCGGCCGCCTACGCGGATCGCGTGCTCGTCATCGGCGACGGGCACATCCAGGAGGAGATCACCCTCGGGCGGCGCGCCGACCACTCGGCCGCGCAGCTGATCGCGCGGCTCGCGCAAGTCGGCCTGTAGCCCCGTGGGCCTCACGCGACTCGCGTGGCGAACCGTCGCCGCGCGTCCCCTTCGCTCCCTGCTCACGATCGTCGGCATCGGGCTCGGCATCGCCGTCCTCACGGCCTCGCTGACCCTCGGCGACGCGCTGGACGCGGGCGTCGATCGCACCGTTCGCGACATGGTCGGCCGGGCCGATCTCCGCGTCAGCGGCTTCCTCGAGTCGGGCCTGTCCGACGAGTCCGTGGCGACCATCGCCTCGACTCCGGGCGTCCTCGATTCCGCCCCGGTCATCGAGCACCGCACCTTCCCGTCCGGCTCGCCGTCCGGCGAGACGGCCGATGCGGTCACCGTCCTGGGTATCGATCCCGGCTCGTACCTGCGGCTGCACGACCTGCCGCTCCTGTCCGGCAGCCCGCTGGACGGGTCCTCGGAGCGGGTCGCCCTCGTCACCGAGGAGCTCGCCGCCAGCGACGGCTACACCGTCGGCAGCAAGCTCGCGCTGCTCGGCGCCGGCGGGCTCACGGAGCTCCGCGTCGTCGGCATCCTGCCGGGCATCGGGCCCGTGGCAGGGACCGGTCGCACGGTCGTGACCCCGATCGACGTCGCCAGCACCGCACTCGGGCTCCACGGCGCGACGCGCCTCGACCTGCGCCTCGCGCCGGAGTCGATGGACGCGGTCCGCGCGTCCCTCGAGGCCAGGATGGCCGAGCCGTACGTCCTCGCGTCGCCCGGGGACATCGCCCGCAACCTGCGGGCGTCCTCCGCGGCTTTCCAGGGCACCGCGGCGCTGGTCGCGGCGATCGTCCTCTTCGTGGGCGCGTTCCTGATCGTCAACACCCTCTCGATGACCGTCGGCGAGCGGGCCCGCGAGGTCGGGCTCCTGCGCGCCGCGGGCGCGACGCGGGGCCAGCTGAGCTGGTTCGTGTTCAGCGGCGCGCTGCTCCTCGGCGTCATCGGCGCCGCGCTCGGGGTCGGCGTCGGCTCGGTGTTCGCGCTCGTCATGTCCGGCGCGGTCAGCGAGGCGACGGGCCTCAGCGCGTCCATCTCGGAGCTCGACATCGCCGGCGCCCTGACGGCCGCGGCCGTCGGCATCGGGATCACGGTGCTGGCCGCCATCGAGCCGGCACTTGCCGCTGCCCGGATCTCGCCGGTCGAAGCCCTTCGCAACCGCATCGACCTGCCGAACGTCAGCCGCGGCCGGCTGTCGTGGATCGTCTTCATCTTCCTGGTCGTCGCGGCGCTGGCGATGCTCGCCTGGCCGCCGGTCATCGCGGCCTCCGGCACGCAGCGGGCCTTCGCGATCTACGGCGTCCTGCTCGTCGCGACGCTGCTCTCGCCGTTCATCCTCCGCCCGCTGGCCCGCCTGCTCGGCCTGCCGCTGCAGCTGGTCCTTCGAATCGAGGAGCGCCTCGCCCGCGGCTCGCTCGCGCGCGACCGCAGCCGCACCACGCTGACCCTCGGCTCGCTCGTGATCGGCCTCGCCATGGTGGTCGCGCTCGGCTGGTCCGCCCAGGCCGCTCGCGCCTCGGCGTTCGCCTGGCTCGAGGACGTCATGCCCGGTGACGAGATCGTCACCTCGATCCGGCCCGTCGAACCGGACGAGCCCATCCAGGCGGAGCTCGCTGCCGTCCCCGGCGTGAGCCGCGTGACACCGATCGCCTCGTTCGACATGGCCTTCCGCGGCATGCGCGTCGACGCAGCGGCCGTGGCGGGTGCCGACCTCCTCGCGGACGGCCGGCTCACGATGCTGTCCGGAGACCGCGCGTTTGCACTGCGGGCCCTCGACGCCGGTGGGGCCGTGATCCTTCCCGAGGGCCTGGCAACGTCCCTGGGGCTCGCCGTCGGCGACACCATGCACGTTCCCGTCGACGGCACCCGGAGCGCGGACCTGCGCGTCGTCGCGATCGTCGAGCGCTCGATGCCCGGCAGCAGCGGCGAGGCGGCCCTCGTGGGCTGGAAGGACGCCACGGAGACGCTCGGCGTCCTCGGGGCGGACGCCTTTGCCGTGCGCTTTTCCCCCGGTGCAGCCGCGGTCGCCCGCCCGGCGCTGCGCGAGACGGCGCAGACGTTCGCCCTCGAGGCGAATCCGATCGAACGCGTCCAGGGCGCGGTCGCGGACGCCCTGTCGAGGGTCTTCGGGGTCTTCGATGCGCTGGCCATCGTCGCGGTGATCGTGGCGGCCCTCGGGATCGTGAACACCCTGACCATGGGTGTGGTCGAACGGATCCGCGAGATCGGCGTCCTTCGGGCCATCGGCATGAGTCGCCGCCAGGCGATGCGCATGGTCGTGGTCGAAGCCTCGCTGCTCGGGATCGTCGGGGTCATCCTCGGATCCCTCGCGGGCCTGGGCGCGGGCGCGGCGCTGCTCCAGCTCGCCGGCGGGCTGGCCCATCCGGGCGGGCTGCCGTGGCTGCCGATCGGCGTCGCGGCGATCCTCGGCCTGGTGCTGCCGGCCCTCGCCTCGATCTATCCGGCCCTCGCCGCGGCACGGATCTCGATCGTCAGCTCGCTGTACTTCGACTGACCCGGCGCCGGCGCCCGACGGTGCCGCGCCGAGGAGCGGTGCGGTAGACTCGCCCGACCCCCGCGGGCCATCGAAGGGCAGGCTCGCACGCCAGGTCGACGTTGGCGAGGAGGCCGCCGCGATGACGATCAGCATGCCGCGCATGGACAGGCTGCCGGCGCACGAGCGGGGCCTGACCATCGGCGACTTCCTCGTCCCGATCCGCGTCTCCGAGCGCCTCCACAACCGCTCGCGACACCTCGCCCTCATCCTGATCGGCACGGCGCTCATCACGCTGTGCGCGCGGATCTCCATCCCGATCCCCGGCACGCCCGTGCCGATCACCGGCCAGACCTTCGGCGTGCTCCTCTCGGCGGGCGCGCTTGGGTTCCGCCGCGGCCTCGCCGCGACGCTCCTGTACCTGCTGCTCGGCGCCTTCGGGCTGCCGGTGCTCCAGGATGGCCAGCACGGCCTCGCCTACATGCAGGGCGCGACCGGTGGGTACCTCGTCGGGTTCGTGCTGGCCTCGGCGATCGTGGGCAGGCTCGCGGAGCTCGGCTGGGATCGCAAGATCGTCGGCGCCGTGGGGGCGATGATCATCGGCAGCGCCGCGATCTACGCGGTCGGCGTGCCGTGGCTCGCCGTCGTCGCGAACCTCGACATCCCGACCGCGATCTCGAAGGGCATGCTCCCGTTCCTGCTCTGGGACGCCGTGAAGCTGACGCTCGCCGCGGCGGCCTTCCCCGCCGCGTGGTGGTTCGTCGGGCGCCGGCCGGGCGACCGCTAGCCACGCGGCCCGGCGCTAGGCTGGGTTCGTGACGCGCGAAGGCAGGCACGCCGCGGGGGCGGACGGCGCAGGCGAGGTCGTCGAGGGCGGCTTCTACGGTCCCCGCAGCGAGGCCTGGCGGCTCAACCGCGAGGCGATGCTCCTGCTCGGGGCCGGTCCCCGAGCGCTGCTGCTCCAGATCGCGCACCCGCTCGTCGCGGCCGGCGTCGCAGAGCACTCCGACTTCCGCGCGGACCCGTGGTCGCGCCTCTCGGGGACGCTGGGCTCGTACCTCCGGATCGTGTACGGCACGGCGGACGCGGCACGCGGCGAGATCCGCCGCCTTCACGACCTGCACCACGGGATCCGCGGCGACGTGCTGGACGCCGGCGTGCGCGACCGGCACGGGCGGCGCTACAGCGCGCTCGATCCCGAGCTGAGCCTGTGGGTCCACGCGACGCTCGTCGACTCCACCATGGCGGCCTACGACGCCTGGGTCGAGCCGCTGTCGCGGCAAGAGCGCGCCCGGTACTACGAGGAGACCCTCCCGGTCGGGCAGGCCTTCGGGATCCCGGCGTCACGCCTCCCGCGGGACCTCGATGCCTTCGAGGCGTACCTCGACGAGATGCTCGGCCCGGACGGCCCGATCGAGATCGGGGACGTCGCGCGCGACCTCGCCGGCTCCATCCTGCACCCGCCGCTCGGCCCGGCCGTCGCGGCCGCGGGCTTCCCGTTCGATCGCCTCGCCGCCTTCGCCGACGCCATCCCGAGCCGCGCCTACGCGTGGCTCTTCTGGCCCGCGATCGGCCTCCTGCCGGCCTCCGTCAGGGAGGGCTATGGCTTCCGCTGGGGCCTCCGGGAGCGAGCGGTGGCCGGCTGGCTCGTCGCGACGTGGTCGGCGTGGCGCCCCGTGCTGCCGCCGACGTTCCGGCAGATGCCGCAGGCGCTGCGGGCAGACCGGCGGGTCGGCGCGGGGGAGCCGCTGCTCCACGCCTGACGAGCCGCTCAGTACAGGCTCGGGAAGCGCTCACGGAACAGCGGCCGCAGCTTGACGCCCTTCGGCGCCGCGGCCTCCAGCGCGTCGAGGAGCTGCCGGGTCTTGGCGATCTCGAACCGGTGGTCCTCGACGAACGCCGCCAGCGCCTTCCAGTAGCGGTTCGTGCCGATGCGCGTGCGGACGTCGTCGAGGAAGCGCCCGCCCTGGACGTAGACCACCTCGTAGTAGCAGCGGCCTTTGTAGCGCGCGATCGAGCCGTCGAGCGAGGCCCGCGAGCAACGCGAGGTCCGGAACGAGCCGAGCGCCGTCCGCGCGAGCTGGTCGGCCGTCGCCTCGTCGAGGAAGGGCTGGGCCCGCTGGTCGTTGCCGAGCAGCCCGTAGAACCACTGGTGGGCGACCTCGTGGTGGACGAGGTACGTGCGATTGAAGGAGTCCAGCGTCCGCGGGATCCAGATCTGCCCGGGTGATTCCATCGCCTCGCCGCCCTGCGTCTCGACGGCGACGAGCAGCGGCCATGGATAGTCGACGCCGAGCAGGCGCTGCTCCGCTCGGAGGGCCTCCGTGGTCACGCCGATCAGCCGGCTGTCGCCGAACGTTCCGGAGCGCTCGTATGACGCGACCGTGACGCTCCCGACCTTGTCCGTGTGGAGCTCGAAGTCCGGCGCGAGCACCAGTGCGACGTCGCGGACGTCCCGCAGCGTGAACGCCCAGGCGGTGCCGCTGCCGGCGGCGAACTCGGCCACCTCGGTCGCCGGCGCGGCAAGGACGAGCGGCGTGTCCGTGAGCAGCTCGATGCTCACCTCCGGACTGGAGACGGTGACGAACGGGTCGCCCTGGTTCGGCCGGTCGAAGGGCACCGCGCGGCTGATCCATGGGATCCAGCGGTACAGCGCGTAGGTCCCATCGGCCCGGGTGAACATCCAGTCGGAGCCGGTCAGGCCGGTCCGCAGCGTCGCCCGGTACGAGATCTGGACGGTCGTGGTGACGCCCGGCTCCAGGACGCCGCCGAGCGGCACGAGCAGCGTCTGGTCGTCGACCCGGACCTTGACGGGCGTGTCGTCGACGGTCGCGGCGGTCACCCGCAGGCGCCCGAGCCGCGCGGCGACGGTGTTGAGCTCGAGACGGTCGATCGACCGGGTGTCGTCGTTACGCGCGACGATCGTCGTCGAAACGTCGAGGACGCCGGAGAAGACGGTCAGCGCGACGTTGACGTCGTAGGTCGCGTTGACGGCCAGGCTCGAGCGGTTGACCGAGCCCGGGACGAGGCCGGTGACCGGCGGCCCGACAGACGCGTCCGGACCGGGCGGCGACAGCGTCGGTGACGGCGACGGCTCGAATGTCGGAATCGGCACGTCAGTGGCCGTCGGGAGGAGGGTCGAGGCAGGGGGTTGGGTGACAGGGGGCGGCGACGGCTCCCGCGGCGGCGACTTTGACGCGGCTGCCGCAACATCGGACGGCTCACCCGCGCCGGGATCCCGGCCCTGCGAGAGGACCAGCACGCCCAGCACCGCCGCGAGCACCGTGACCACGGTGAGCAGCACGGCCGGAAGCGGGCGACCTCCCGGGGCAGTCATGCCGCGGATCGTATGCAGAAGGTCAATGGCGCCGGCAATCGGGAAGTCGCCCCATGTGGGGCTACGATCGCCCGCGATGACTGGCCTTGACGCGTTCCTCACCGACGTTCGGGACGAGCTGCCGGAGCTCCGCCTCCTCACCGACGCCGCGGACCGGGAGTCGTACCGCCTGGACGAGACGGCCTATCTCGAGGCGGGGCTGCCGGGCGCCGTGGCCCTGCCGTCCGGCACGGCAGAGGTCGCCGGCCTGCTGCGAATCGCCTCGCGCCATGGGATCCCGGTGGTCCCGCGCGGCGCCGGCACGGGCCTGAGCGGCGGGGCCGCGGGTATCGAGGGCGGCCTGACGATCGCGGTCACGCGGATGAACCGGATCCTCGAGATCGACCCGGACAACCTGTGCGTCGTCACGCAGCCCGGGGTCATCAACGCGGAGCTGAAGGACGCGGTTGCGCGGCACGGCCTGTTCTACCCGCCGGATCCCGCGAGCTACGAGTCCTGCTCCATCGGCGGCAACCTGGGGACGAACGCCGGGGGGCTGTGCTGCGTGAAGTACGGGCAGACGCGGGACTGGGTCCTCGGCCTGGAGGTCGTGCTCGCCGACGGCACGGTCATCCGGACCGGCGGGCGCACGGTCAAGGACACCGCCGGCTACTCGCTGACGCACCTGTTCGTGGGGTCGCAGGGGACGCTCGGGATCATCACGGAGGCCACGCTCCGGTTGCGCCCGCTGCCGGGGCCGCGGTCGACGATGCTGGCGTTCTTCGCCTCGCTCGGGGCCGCGGGAGAGGCCGTCGCTTCCATGACGCGGGGCGGCCTCGTGCCGGTGACCCTGGAGCTGCTGGATCGCGAGACGATCCTGGCCGTCGACGACGCGCATGGGCTTGGCCTCGACCGGGATGCCGCGGCGATGCTGCTCGTGGAGTCCGACGCCCCCGCCGGCGCGGCCGCCGCCGAGATGGACGCCGCGGAAGCGGCGATTCTCGCCTCCGGCGCGACCTCGGTCGTGCGCGCGCAGGATCCGCAGGAGGCGGACTGGCTGCGGCAGGCGCGACGGCTGGCGCTGCGCGCCCTCGAGCGGCAGGGGACCGTGCGGATGGAGGACGTGGGCGTGCCGCGCTCGCGGGTCCCGGAGCTCCTCGCGGCGATCGAGCGGATCACGGCGGCGCACGGCGTCCGGTGCGCGACGTTCGGGCACGCGGGCGACGGGAACCTCCACCCCAACCTGATCTTCGACCGCGACGATCCCGAGGCGGCGCGCCTGACGCACGAGGTGCGCGACGAGATCTTCCGGGTCGCGCTTGACCTGGGAGGGACCGTCACCGCGGAGCACGGGATCGGGGCTGCCAGGCGCGAGTGGCTGCCGGTCCAGCGCGGCGAGGGCGCCGTGGCGGCGATGCGCGCGATCAAGGCGGCGCTGGATCCGCTCGGGATCCTGAACCCGGGGAGGGTGCTGTAGGCCTCCGAGGTCCCGACGGTCGCGCTGCTCGCCCGACTGGTCAGATGTCCATGGAGCGAGCACTCGTCACAACGACGGCTGGCCGCCGAGCGTGCGTTGGCGCGACCTGCGTGTCGGGTGTTGTCGCTGGTGAGCACATGGCAGGATGCCGGTGACGAGTGCTCAGGTGGTGAGCATCTGACCGCGGGGCGACCTGGCATCGGGGTCTGGCGCGGTGCTGCAAGCGAGAAATCGCGGAATCGGCGATAATCGACGTCCCCTGAGGTCCCGTCCCGAGCGGCGACCCGCGTGCCCAGGAGAGCCCACCCTTGAACAGCCGACCCCTGTCGCTGACCCGTCCAGCCAGCCGTTCCACCGAGCCCGAGCCGCTTCGTCACGTCATCGACGAGTACAAGCACAAGGACCAGACGATCACGTGCGTCTGCGGCTGGCACGGAAGCTGCGCGACGAACGCGACCGGCGGCTCCGACTGGACGACGCACCTGAACCAGTTCCGCACCAAGCGGAAGTAGCCCAAGCGGGCGGCGAGACTGAGCACGAAGGGCGGCGCGAGCCGCCCTTTTCGATTCCTGGGGCCCCGGCCTGCCCCGGCTTGGCTTCCGGCGGTGCCACAGAACTGCAACCCGCGACAGGCACGCTTCCGGGAATGGACTCGACAGCCCTCCGCGCCTTTCGCCTCCGCATTCTCGTCGCCGCGCTGCTCGTCGCGGCGACGGCGTGCGAGTCGCCCCGACCCTCGCCTTCGGCGACTCCCGCCCCGCCGACGAGTTCCGACGCTGCCTTGCCGACGAAGGTCGTCGGCGACCTCAAGCTCGAAGCCTGCGATCCCGGTGGGCTGCTGCCGTGTGAGCACCGGGCTGTCGTCATCTCCGAGCCGGTTGCGGCGAGCGGCGTCTCGCTCACGTACTCGACCGAGTGGGCCGACGGTCGGCTCGATCGTCCCGTGTGGAACGCAGATGCGCTTGGCCTCGGGGGCTGGGCGCTCGACGTCCTGCAGCGCTACGACCCGGAGCGCGGAGTCCTCCTCTCCGGCGACGGGTCGTGGCGCTTCGCAGTCGCCGTGGACATCGGCGAGAGAGAGCGAGCGGTGCCGACCTATGACGGCCTGCGCTACTACGTCTTCGATTCAGGGTGGCGGCATGTTCGGACCGTCGACTCGACCACGGGCGCCACGCTCCTCAGCTTCACCTACGACGACGCCGGCCGGCTGTCCGGGATCAGCGGCCCCGGAGGCGGCTCGCCCGTGGCGCTCACGGTGCAACGCGGACCCGACGGCTCGCTCCGATCCCTCGCGAGCTCGAACGGCATCGGCACCATCGCCAACGTGAATGGCGACGGCATGCTGGCGGCCGTCGGGCGTCCCGACGGGACGATCCTCGCCGTCTCGTATCTCGAGCACGGCCTCGTTGCGAACTGGCAGACCACCGGGCGCGGCGTCGTCCAGTACGCCTGGGATGCGACGGGCCGGCTGACGAAGGCCACCGATCCCGACGGCGTGTGGCGGCAGATCGCCACAGAAAGCGCTGACGGGTCATCCACCATCACCGTGACCGACCCCGACGGCGGGATCGCGACGCTCCGGTCGGAGCACGATGGAGACGTGATCCACCGCACGTTCACCGATACGGATCGGACGGTCACGCAGCTCGACACGAATGCCGACGGCAGCATGCGTCTCGAGGAGGCCGACGGCACGACGACGACATTCGGGGCCACGCCGCACCCGCGGTGGGCGCTCGCCGCGCCGGTGCTGACTCCCATCATCGAGACCCGACCCCACGGCACGGCGTACCGCGTCGAGACCACCACGACCATGGCCACGGGCTCCCCCGCGCCGGCGGGTGGCGCCTGGGAGACGACGACCACGATCGATGGACAGCACTGGGTCGATGCCTACGACCCGGCCTCCCGCAGCGCGACGCGCACGGACCCCGAAGGTCGGAAGGCAACGCAGACGTTCGACGCCGACGGCCGCGTGATCGCCCAGCGGTTGCCGGGCCAGCCGCCGGTCACGTTTGCCTACGACCCGACCGGCCTCCTGGCCTCGACCGTCGTCGGCGAGGGCGCGACCGCGGCGACGACGTCGTACACGTTCGCAGACGGGACCGTCACCGAGCTGCGACCTGACGGGACGACGATCATCTCCGTTCTCGATGGCTTCGGTCGCCTCCGCCGTGCCGCGACCTCCGAGGAGCACGTGGCGTTCGAGCGCGAGCCGGGAGGCAGGGTCCTCCAGCTCCGGACGGGCACCCACGCGGCCACCTCCTTCGGCTATTCCGAGGCAGGCCGCGAGACCGCCTTCCTCCCGCCCGCGGTCGGTGACGATGCCTGGTATGAGATCACGACCTACACCCCGGCAGGCCAGGTTGCAACCATCAGCGACCCGTTCGCGCGGCACGTCGAGATCGAGTACGACGACGCGGGCCGAGCCACGAGCTGGACCTTCGACGAAGGCACATCCTCGACGACCTATGACGGATCCTCCGGCCTCCTCGCCTCGAACGCGTCGCCGGACGGCGTGACGACGGCCTTCGCCTACGACGGCTGGGTCCAGACCGGGATCGCCTGGTCGGGGCCGGTCGACGGGGACGTCAGGGCGACCGTGAACAACCTGCTCCAGCCGACGGCCATCGCGATCAACGGAGGTTCGGGGCTGCCGTTGGGGTACGACGGCGCGGGCCTTCTGGCATCGATCGGCGGGCTCAGAATCGAGCGTGATCCGCAGACGGGCCTGCCGACCAGATCGATCCTCGGCGACGTTGTGACGATCTACGAGCACGACGCGTCGATGCGGCTCGTGGCCACCACGACCACGTCCGCCGGCCGGGCCGCGCTCACGGTGCGCTACACGCGGGACCTCCTGGGGCGCGTGACGCGCGTCGATCGAACCGATGCCGCGGCCAGGCTCTCGGTGAGCAGCTATGGCTACGACGCCACCAACCGCCTCACGGCATACCAGCGGGACGCGATGTCGACGACATACGCCTATGACGCCTCGGGTAACCGGACCGGCGTGACGCGAGGCACCTCGACGACGACGGAAACCTTCGACGACCGCGACCGGCTGGTCGAGCGGGCAGACCAGGCCTATCGCTTCAGTCCGGACGGCACGCTCCTCGAACGCATCGGGCCCAAGGGCACGACGACCTACGAGTTCGACGACCTGGGCGCGCTGCGCTCGGTCGTCCTGCCGGGCGGCCGCCGGATCGATTACGTGATCGACGCGGGCGGACGGCGCATCGGCCGGATGGTCGACGGCGTGCTGACCGACGGCTACCTCTACGGCGTCGACGACGCGATCGTCGCGTGGACGGACGGCGCCGGGGACGTCCGCGCCCAGTTCGCCTACGACGACGACGGCCAACTCGCGCTGGTGCGCCGCGACGGCCGCGAGCTGCTGGTGGTCACGGACCAGCTCGGCGGGCCGATCGCCCTCTTGGACGGCGGCAGTGGAAAGGTGATTGCCACGGTCGCCTACGACGCCTGGGGCAACGCGATCGGCGACACGCCCTCGGACATCCTGCCGCTTGGCTTCGCGGGCGGACTGGTCGACCCGGACACGGGCCTCGTGCATTTCGGGGCCCGCGACTACGACCCCGCGGCCGGCCGCTGGACGGCGCCGGATCCGCTGCGGTACGGGGGCGGCGACACGAACCTCTACCGCTACGCGAACGGCGACCCAGTGAACGTCACCGACCCGTCCGGTACGACAGCCTGCACCCCGGGCGCGTGCGGGACGTTCGCGGGCAGGGCTGCGTCCGCCCGTCCATTGCCGATCGGCGGCGGGCACCGGAGCGGCGGTAAGACCGGCGGCAGCCACCCGTACCACGACCACGGCCCGCGGCAGATGCCGCCGCCGCCCCCGAAGGAGGGCAACGGCCTTCCGCCGTCGAAGTTCCCGACCAACGACCAGCAGGAGATCCACCGCGGCGACCCGGGGTTCTATCGACCGCCGACCGGCAACGGTGGCGTTGGCAAATGGAAGAACTCGTTCACGACGTGCGTCGGTTCCGTCTGCCTGCGCAAGACTCCCGATGGCCCTGAGCTCTATCGCGGCCGCGCTCCAGGTGGCCCGAACGCGCAGTGCATCATGCTGTGCTCTCCGCCGATCCCCGGTGTCCGCAACGAGGGGGAGTGCTTCCTCGTCTGCCAGGGCAACGATCCCGAGGGCAACGACGGGTTCAGCTGCATCGGCTACTGCTCCTATGGCGAGCCACATCTCGTGACCGCCGACGGCGGGCGGGTCGACTTCCAGGCGGCCGGCGAGTTCGTCATCGCGAAATCTGCTGACGGCGCCTTCGAGATCCAGGCGCGCTACGAGCCGTCGCGGGTCGTGCACACCGTGACGATGACGACGGCTCTGACGATGCGCGTCGGGCCCGATCGAGTTGCCATCTATCGGGATCCGGACACCGGCGACCCCTCACGAGCCCTGGTCATCAACGGCAAGGCGATCGATCGAGCCCAGTACTCGACCACGCTGCCCGGCGGCGGGATTGTCGAACGACTCGGAGCGGACGTCCGCATCACCTGGCCGGACGGCAGCCGGCTCGGTGCCCACCTCTACGCCAAGTTCCTGAACTTCTCGTTGGCGCCCGCCGATGCTGTGGCGGCATCGACCGTCGGCCTGCTGGGCGCCAGCGACGGCGACGCGACGAATGACCTGGCGACCCGCGACGGGACGGTCCTGGACCGCGAAGCGGCGGACTTCCTCGACCAGCTCTACGGGCCGTTTGCGGACAGCTGGCGAATCGCCCAGGTCGACTCGCTGTTCGACTATCGCGCCGGCGAGACCACCGAAACGTTCCAGCAGATCGAGGTCCCGACGACGAACGTCACCGTCGCCGACCTCGACGCGCGCGCCCGCGCGGATGCCGAGGCGCTGTGCCGCGCGATGGGCGTCACGTCGGACCCGATCCTCACGGACTGCATCTTCGATGTGGGCATGACCGGCGACCCGTCGTTCGCGGGGTCCGCGGCGACCGTGGCCGCCTCCATCGAGCGGGCGAGCACGCCCTCGCTCGATCTGGGCACCGGCATCGAACGTGAGCAGCCCGTGGGCGGCAGCTTGCTGGCCGGCGCGGTGGATCGCTATCACTTCACGGCCGCGGCCGGCGACATCGTCTACCTCGACGCCGAGGGGGCTTGTGGCGCGAACGTGGACTGGCGACTCGTCCGCCCGAACGGGGCACTCGCGACCTTCGCCGACGCCTGCACCGACATGGCGCGATGGGTCCTGCCGGAGGCTGGGGAGTGGCGCATCGAGGTGTACTCGGACGACGCCTCCGCCGGCCCGTACTCGTTCCGCGTGCTGACGGTGGCTCCGCCCCAGGAGCAGGCGATTGTGCCCGGCGGCTCCGCGCGCGGAACGACGACCGCGCCCGGGGAGTGGCACAGCTATCGCCTGGCCGCGAAGGCCGGCGACGTGGTCTACCTGGACGCGACCGGCGACTGTTCCAGCCCGATGTCCTGGCGGCTGCTCCAGCCGGATGGCTCGCTCACGACGTTTGCCAGGACGTGCATCGACCTTGGGCGCCGCGTGCTCGACATCGCCGGCGACTGGGTCATCGAGGTCTTCGCCGACGGGCCGGAAGCGGGTTCCTATGCCTTCCGCGTCATCGGCGCGCCCGCGACGCGGCAGGGTGACGTCGCGGTTGGCGAGACGGTCGCGGACGCCACGACCCGGATCGGCGAGTGGCATCGCTACTCCCTGACGGCGAAGAAGGGCCAGGTCGTCTATCTCGACGCGTTGGGCCAGTGCCGCGACGGCCTGAGCTGGCAGCTGCTCCGCCCGGATGGCGGCCTCAAGACCTTCGCGAAGACCTGCGACGACCTGGGCCGGTGGGTGCTGGACGTCGCCGGCGACTGGAGCATCGAGGTCTACGCACCGGAGCTCGCGACCGGCGCGTATTCGTTCAAGGTCATCGGCGCACCGGCGGTGAAGACGGCGGCCCTGCGAGTTGGCACGAAGGTCAGCGGCACGATCGGCTCGGTCGGCGAGTGGCACCGCTACACGCTGGCGGCGAAGGCCGGGCAGAAGATCGTGATCGACGCCCAGGGCGACTGCATCGACGAGCTCTGGTGGCGTCTGCTCAAGCCGGACGGGCAGCTGACGACCTTCGCGAAGAGCTGCACGGACAGCGACGTCCGCATGCTCGACGTTGCCGGCGACTGGGTCATCGAGGTGTACTCGGACACGCTGGCCACCGGGCCGTACGCCTTCACGGTGAGGCCGGGCTGATCAGTCGGCGGCCGGGCCCTCGAGACGCCGGCCGCGGACCCAGGCGCCGCGGACCATGTCCGGGTGGGCCCGGAAGATGAGCCGGCTCATGACCTCCTGCGGCTCGACCATGCCCGCGTCGTAGGGCAGGTCGCGGCGGGCCGCGGTGAGCCGCGGGTCGACGGCGATGAGGTCCGCTTCCTTCCCCGGCTCGATCGAGCCGATCACCTCCTCGAGCCCCAGCGCGCGGGCGCCGTCGAGGGTGCCCAGTCGCAGCCACTCGAGCGGGCCCAGCAGCGGGCGCTGCTCGCCCGCGACGGTCCGGAGCGCGGCCTGCGCGTAGGCGCCGACCTGCATCACCGAGAAGATCGACGGATCGGGGCCGCCGGCGACGTCTGAGCCGAGCCCTACCCGCAGCCCCGCCTCGAGGTAGCGGGCGAGCGGCATGATCCCCGACGCCAGGAACAGGTTCGAGGCCGGGCAGTGGGCCACCCGCGTGCCGGTCTCCACCAGCCGTGCCAGCTCGCGGTCCTGGAGGTGGACGGCGTGCGCCAGGATCGTGTTCGGCCCGAGGCCGCCGGCGCGGTCGTAGACGTCGACGTAGTCCTGGGCATCCGGGAAGAGCCGTGCCACCTCGGCCATCTCCCCCGGGTCCTCGGAGACGTGGGTCTGCCACCACGTGCCGGTCGCGGCGGCCAGCGCCGCCGAGGCCCGAAGCAGCTCCTCCGAGCACGAGACGGCGAACCGTGGCGTGACCGCGTAGCCCAGCCGGCCGTCGTCCTTGCCATGCCACTCGGCGATCAGCTCAGCGGATTCCCGGACGGACCGTTCCAGGATCGTCGAGGGATCGATCGTCTCGTCGTACGTGCTGCGATCCATCATGACCTTGCCGAGGATCGCCCGGATGCCATGCTCCTCCGCGGCTCGGAAGGCGCCCTCCATCGACGCCTTGTAGACCGCGCCATAGGCGAGGACGGTCGTGGTCCCCGCGGCTGCGAACGTCCGGAACGCCGCCGGCGCCAGGCGCTCGGCGTCCTCCTCGCGGTCGAACCGCCGCTCCAGCGGGAAGATGTAGCGCTCGAGCCAGGTCAAGAGGTCGAGACCGGCCCCCAGCCCCGCATTCGGTAGCTGCGGCAGGTGTGCGTGCAGGTCGACCATGCCGGGCAGCAGGACCAGCGGTCGGAGGTCGATCGGCTCGTCGGTCGTTCGGTCGTCGTCCGTCTGCCGGCCGTCGATCTGGGCCTCGTCGGGCAGCCTCGCGCCGAGGTCCGCCGCCGACCCGACCCAGGCGATCGAGCCGGCCGCGTCGACGATCACGATGCCGTCCGGAAAATCCGCGGTGCCGCCGTCCGCGAGCGGCGTCAGGACCCGGGCGCGCAGCGCGAACGGCGGTCGATCCGGGAGGCGCATCGCGGCGGAGGCTAGCACCGGCTCATCGCGGGCCGGCGGTCCCTGCCACCATGGTGCGATGGACGGCGACGAGCGCGGCGACCGGCGCGCCTACGAGCTGCTGATCACTGGCGGGACGGTCGTCGACGGGACCGGCGGCCCACGCTTCGAGGCCGCCGTCGGCGTGACGCGGCGCTGGGGCGGCGCCAGCGCGACGATCGTCGTGCTGCGGGACGCGGCCGCGATCGAGGATGCGATCGGGCGCGCAGCGCGGCTGCTGGATGCGCGCGGCGAGGTCGTCGCGCCGGGGTTCATCGACCTGCACAGCCACTCCGGCTTGGTGCTGCTGGCGAACCCGCTGCACGAGGCGAAGGTCGCGCAGGGCGTGACGACCGAGGTCGTGGGCGTGGACGGGCTGTCGTACGCGCCGATCCGGCTCGCCGCGCACATGCGCGAGCTGGTCGAGATGAACGCGGGCCTCGACGGCAGCCCGGACATCGAGTTCGACTGGGCGTCTGTCGAGCAGTACCTCGACCGCCTCGACGGGCGCAGCGTCAACGTCGGGTTCCTCGTCGGCAACTCCGCGCTGCGACTGGCGACGACCGGCTGGGCCGACGTGCCGCCCCGCGAGCCCGACATGGTCGACATGCGCTCGATGCTGCGCGAGGCCATGGAGGAGGGTGCCTATGGGCTCTCGTCCGGCCTCGACTACCCGCCGGGCTCGTACGCGTCGACGGAGGAGCTGGCGAATCTCGCCGCCGAGGCCGCGAAGCTCCACGGGATCTACCACACCCACGTGCGCTACACCCTCGGCGACCGGTTCCTCGACCCGTTCCGGGAGGCGATCGACATCGGCCGGCGTGGCGGCTCGCCCGCCCACATCACGCACTTCTACCACCGGGCCACGTTCCCGGGGCCGCCGGAGCAGATGCTCCAGCTCGTCGATGACGCGCGCGCCGAGGGCCTCGACGTGACCTTCGACGCCTACCCGTATGAATGGGCCTCCACGCGGCTGCTCATCACGATCCCGACCTGGGTCCAGGAGGGCGGTCCCGCCGCGACGAAGGAGCGCCTGGCGGATCGCGCCGTGCGCGCGAGGGTGCGCGACGAGCTGGAGGCACGCGGCGTGCTCTACGCGGGCGCGGGCGGCATCGCCGACATCCGGCTCGGCGCGTTCCGCAACGCGGAGAACCGCCACTGCGAGGGGCGGACGCTCGGGGCGATCTGCGCCGAGGACGGCACCGACCTCGTCGACCGGCTGTGCGATTTGCTGCTCGATGAGGACCTGCGGCTGAACCAGGTCACGCCGGGGCCGCACACAGACGGCATCCGGCGCTTCTACCAGCACCCGTGGTCGATGGTCGGCACGGACTCGACGTTCGTCGGGTTGAAGGCCTCGCCTCGCACCTACGGCTCGTATCCGCGGATCCTCGGGCAGTTCGTGCGGGACGAGGCCGTCCTCACGCTGGAGGGTGCGGTCGCGAAGATGACCTCGATGCCGGCGGACCGTCTGGGGCTGAAGGGCCGCGGCCGGATCGTCGACGACGCGATCGCGGACCTCGTGGTCTTCGACCCGGCGACCGTCCGCTCGAACGCCACGTACGACGAGCCGCGCCAGGCGCCGGACGGCATCGAGCACGTCATCGTCGACGGCCACCTCGTGGTCGAGAACGGCGAGCACACCGGCGCGACCCCCGGTCGCGCCCTCCGCCGCGGCCGCGACTGATCGCACCGTGCTGACCGGCGGTCCGCGCACCGATCTGTCCGACGCCGGGTTGATCGAGGCGATCGAGGCCGACCAGCTGGCGAATCGGATCCTCGATCCCGAGATCGCGGTGGAGGCCCACCTCGACGGCGATGTCGTGTGGTGTCTGGCCCCGATGGCCGACACGTTCCGGAACGTCGTCCTCGGCGCGCGGTTCAGCGACGCCGATGCCGATCGTCGGATCGGCGAGATCGCCGACGCGTATCGGCGCGCCGGCACGGGCTTCGTGTGGTGGGTGGCGCCGTCGGACACGCCGGAGGACCTGGGAGCGCGGCTCGCCGGGGCGGGCCTGATCCTCGAAGGCAGCGCGCCGGCGATGGCCGCCGACCTGCGCGACGTGCCCCTGGGCGAGGAACCCCCGAAGGGCCTGGAGGTCGTGCCGGTGACGGACGCCGCGACGCTGGACGAGTTTCTCGGCGTGATCGCCGCCGACTGGCTCGAATGGACCGGCGGCACCTACACGGATGTGCAGCGCCGGGCGCTCGAGGCTTGGCGAACCCAGATCCCGCTGCGGTTCGCGGCAGAGCCGGTGCCGCTGCGGTGGATCGGACGGATCGACGGCACGGTCGTGGCCACGTCGCGCGTGAACCTCGGCGCGGGCGTCGCCGGGCTCTACGCCATCTCCACCCTCGCGGCCCACCGGGGTCGCGGCTACGGCCGGGCCCTGACGATCGCCGCGCTGCGAGCCGCTGCCTCGATCGGCTACCGGACCGCGGTCCTGCAGTCGAGCGACCTCGGGTACGGGGTGTACCGGAAGCTCGGCTTCAGAGAGCTGTTGACGTACGACGTCTGGGTGCACCCCGGGCCTGGCGGGCAATGACCCGCCCCGATCGCGGCTGATAGTCTCGCCTGAACGACCCTGACCCTCGACGGGGAGGAGCTCCTCGGGATGCCCACTCGCACCCTCACGCCCGGCACGGATGTGCTCGAGCGCGCCCTCATCGTCGATCCCGGCCAGCGCGTGCCGGGTCGCGCCTCCGGCTTCCCGCTGCGGCGCGAGGGCCCGGCCAAGCTGACCGGCGCCGCGAAGTACACCGACGACCTCGTCTTCCCGGGCGCCTGGTTCGGAACCACGATTCGGTCCACGGAGGCGCGGGCGACGCTCAAGGCCATCGAGCTCGACCCGGACGTCGACTGGTCGAAGGTCGTCGTCGCGACGGCGGCCGACATCCCGGGCGAGAACATCGTCAGCTCGATCAAGGATGACCAGCCGCTGCTCGTGCCGGTCGGGGGCGAGATTCGGCACGTCGCGGAGCCGGTGGCACTCCTGGCCGCCGCGGACCGCGAGACGCTGCGGCAGCTGAAGGCCCGCATCAGGCTGGTCACGGAGCCGCTCGAGCCGGTCTTTGACCCGGAGCTGAGCGACCACGTGTTCGCGGAGTACGACGTCAAGCGGGGTGACCTGGCGAAGGGCTTCGACGGCGCGGACGTGATCGTCGAGGGCGAATACCGCGTCGGGCACCAGGAGCAGCTGTACATCGAGAACAACGCGATGATCGCCGTGCCCGGCGAGGCCGGCGGCATCGTGATCCACGGCTCCATGCAGTGCCCCTACTACGTCCACAAGGCGCTCAAGCGCGCGCTGAAGCTGGACTCGGTCCAGGCGCGTGTCATCCAGGAGGAGACCGGCGGCGGGTTCGGCGGCAAGGAGGAGTTTCCGTCCGTCATCGCGCTGCACGCGTCGCTGCTGGCGCTCAAGGCCAAGCGGCCTGTCCGGATGATCTACGAGCGCCACGAGGACATCGTCGCCACCACGAAGCGCCACCCGGCTGTCGTCCGGCACCGGTCCGGCTTCACGAAGGACGGCGTGCTCGTCGCGCAGGACATCGAGGTCGTCATGGACGGCGGCGCGTACTGCACGCTCACCCCGGTGGTGCTCTCGCGCGGCGTGCTCCACGCCGGCGGGCCGTACCGCTGCGCGAACGTCCGGCTGCGCGGTCGCGCGACCCGGACGAACACCGCGCCGAACGGCGCGTTCCGCGGCTTCGGCGCGCCGCAGACCGAGTTCGCGGCGGAGATGCAGATGAACCGGGCCGCCGAGCTCCTCGGGATCTCGCCGGCGGAGATCCGGCGCCGCAACGTCTACGTCCTCGGCGACGCGACGCCGACGGGCCAGGTCCTGCGCGAGAGCGTCGCCGGTGAGGAGGTCCTCGAGCTGGCGCTCGGCGCCAGCCATTTCGAGCGGGTGCGCGAGCGAACGGCGCGCGATGCGACGCAGCGACGGGGCTCGGGCGCGATTCCCGCCGGCCTGCTCCGCACGGGCAATGACCGACGCGCCACCGGGATCGGCCTCGCGCTTGCGTGGCACGGCGCGGGCTTCACCGGCTCGGGCGAGGTGTATCTCGCCTCCGTGGCCTCGGTCGAGCTGACGGCGGACGGCCGGCTCCGCGTCCTGACCGCGAACACCGAGATGGGGCAGGGGACCAAGACCGTCTTCCCGCAGATGGTCGCGAACGAGCTCGGCGTGCCGGTTGACTGGGTGGAGTACGCGGCGCAGGACACCGCGGAGGTGCTGGATTCCGGCCCCACGGTCGCGAGCAGAACGGTCATGGTCGTCGGCAAGCTCGTGATCCTGGCGGCCCGGCGCCTGAAGGCAAAGGTGGAGTCGCGCAGCAACGGCGTGCCCTTCCACGAGGCGTACCGCGACGACGCCCGTGACCACGGGCCCACCCGGATCGACCAGCAGTTCGAGCCCTATCCGGGCGTGGTCTTCGACGACGCGACGTACCTCGGCGACGCCTACCCGGCGTATGGCTGGGCCGCCGCGGTGGCGACGGTCGAGGTCGACCTTGACACCTGCGAGGTCCAGGTGATGGACGTGATCGCCGTCGATGACGTCGGCAAGGTCATCCACCCGATCCTGTGCGAGGGCCAGGTCGAGGGCGGGACGCTCCAGGCGGTCGGGTACGCGACGATCGAGGAGATGAAGCTGGACAAGGGCCGCTACCTCAACGACCGCCTCGCGACGTACCTGATCCCCACCGCGCTCGACGCGCCGCACATCCGCTCGATCCTCGTGGAGGCGCCGTACTCCGGCTCGCCGCACGGCGCGAAGGGCGTCGGCGAGCTGCCGATGGACGTCGGGGCGCCCGCGGTCGTCGCCGCGATCCACGACGCGACGGGCGTCTGGATCCACGACCTGCCCGCGACCCCGGAGAAGATCCTCGCGGCGCTGCACGGGAGCGAGACGGGCGCGTCTGGCGTCGGACCCGGCGAGGCGGCGGCGTGAGCGCGTACCGGTTCCTGGTCAATGGCGCCCCGGCCGAGGTCGACGCGCCCGGGATGCGGCGGCTCCTCGACGTCCTCCGCGAGGACCTCGGGCTGACGGGCACGAAGGAGGGCTGCGGCGAAGGGGAATGCGGGGCCTGCTCGGTGCTACTGGACGGCCAGGTCGTGGATGCCTGCCTCGTGCCGATCTGCCAGGTGGAGGGGCGGATCGTCCGGACCGTCGAGGGGCTGTCGCTGGCGGCACGGGAGCGAGGCTCGCTCGACGCCCTGCAGGAGGCATTCCTGGATCACGGCGCGGCGCAGTGCGGGATCTGCACGCCCGGCATGCTCATGGCGGCGCGCGCCTACCTCGACGGCGGCGGGGGCCCGGACGACGACGCGATCCGCGAGGCGATCGCGGGCAACCTCTGTCGCTGCACCGGGTACACGAAGATCGTCGACGCGATCGCCGCCGTCGCGACACCGCTCGAGTGAAGCCTGCACGGAGCGACGACAGCCCTGATGCCGGCTGAGCCGCCCATCGACACGCCACGGAACCTGTTCGAGGCGTACGAGCATCTCGCCGCCGGCGCCACCCGGCCGATCGCGGGCGGCACGGACCTGATGGTCGCGATCACCGGCGAGCTCGGGCCCGTCCCCGAGC
>DASTIE010000065.1:0-2605 GCA_035717865.1 Candidatus Limnocylindrales bacterium | reverse complement strand
TCGTCCTCGTCATCATCATCTTCGTCGTCATGCAGTTCCTGGGGGGTGGCTCGGGCCTCGGCGGGCCGTCCGCCCCCGGAGGCGTGACGGGGTCGCTCGACCCGAACGACACGTAGGGCCAGTTCATCAACACCGTGACGGTCGACGTCCAGACCTTCTGGCAGCAGGCGTTCGAGGCGTCCGGGGAGACCTATCCCACCACGGTCACCGTCATCTTCACGGACGGCACCCAGACGGGCTGCGGCGTGGCATCCTCGGCCACCGGTCCGTTCTACTGCCCGGCCGACAAGAAGGTCTATCTCGACCCGGGCTTCTTCGACGAGCTCCGGACGCGCTTCGGCGCACCGGGCGAGTTCGCCCAGGCCTACGTGATCGCGCACGAGTACGGGCATCACGTGCAGGACGTCCTCGGGACCATGGACGAGGTCCAGCAGCAGCAGACGTCCGGCAACGCCAACGAGCTCTCGATCCGGCTGGAGCTCCAGGCGGACTGCCTTGCCGGGATGTGGGCCAACTGGGTCTCCACGCACCCCGATCAGTCGGACGTCGAGTCGATCACCGATGCGGACGTCCGTGACGGCCTGAACGCCGCCGCGGCCGTGGGCGATGATCGGATCCAGGAGCAGGCGACGGGCACGATCGACAAGGAGTCCTGGACGCACGGCTCGGCCGAGCAGCGCATGAAGTGGTTCAACACGGGCTTCAAGCAGGGCTCGCTCCAGGCCTGCGACACCTTCGCGGTCTCGAGCCCATAGCTCCGGCGCCTAGCGCTTCCTGGCGGCCCTCACCTTCGGCTCCTTCGGGGGCAGGGTCGCCGTGTACTCGAGGGCCTCGCGAACCCAGGTCTCGACGGCAGCGTCGTCGGCGACGCGCGCGGCTGACATGACCGCGTAGCCCTTCATCGCGCGGCCGGGCATCACCGAGAAGGTCGTGCCTTCACCCGAGGCGAGCACCTCGTCGAGGCGGTCCGGGGACAGGCGGACCCACCACTTGTCCGCGAAGAGGCCGGTGGCCATGTTCCCGCCGACCCAGGCGCAGGGGTGACTGAACATCGGGCGCCGGGTGACCTCCGGTCCGACCACGCGTCCGACCACCACCTCGAACCGCTCGACGAGGCCTGCCGGCGGCTTCTCGAACGTGGGCATGTCAGGCACGACGCTGACGATACCCCCGTCCCGGCTCGCGTGGCGCCAGGTCCCGTGCGAGGTCGCGCGGGGCGACCCGTGGCCCGTACCGCGGCGGGCGCATCCCGGAGCGTTCCAGCAGCCTGACCACCCGGGCGCGATGTCCGGCCCACGGCGCCAGCAGGGCCAGCATCTCCTCGTCGGTGCCTCGGTCCCGACCCGCCAGCGCAAACCCCACGACGTGCGCGAGGTGGGCGTCGCCGACGCTCACCGCATCGGGATCGCCCAGGGCCCGGAGCGCGACCTCGGCCGCGGTCCACGGGCCGATTCCCGGGATGGTCTGCAGCGCGATGGCGAGATTCGCCGCTCCCTGTCCGCCACCGCCCGGCCGCCTCGCCGCCGCGCCCAACGCCTCGAATCGCTCGCCTTCGCGCGTCGCCCGCCGGAGCACCGCGGCCCGCCGCGGCTCGATCCCGAGCGCGACCAGCCGCCACGATGGGATCGCGAGGACTTCGGCCGCGGTGGGCGCCACGAGCAGCGCGAGCGGCCCGGGCGCCCGCGTCCCGTGCGCACGCACGAGTCGCCGGTAGTTGCGCCACGCCTCCGTGCCGGTGATCCGCTGCTCGAGGATCGCCGGAAGGAGCGATTCCCAGACCGCGCCGGTGCGGCCCAGGCGGACTCGACCCATTCGCCGCGCCAGCGATGAAATCACGGGGTGGAGCCCGGGATCGAAGCCCGTGTCGTCGTCGTCGAGGCCGAGGAGCGCGGGCACGCCGTCGAGCAGCGTCGCCGCCCCCGGGCCCCAGGCCGTTGCTCGGACCACCTCGCCCAGGACCCGCAGCTCCAGGGTCCCGGGTCCCGCCGCCGTCGCGGACGCCCGAATCGCCGCCCCGGCGGCGACGCGCATCGTGGGGTCCCCGGAGCCCCGCACGAGCAGCCCGAGGAGCGCCCGGAGATCCAGCGGTCCGCCGACGGCAACCTCCCGCTCGAGGGCATCCGAAACGTCGACTGCCACCTCGCTCACCGCGCCGCGAGGACGCTGCAACGTCCGAGGCCGGCGGCCCGCTCACGCGCTGCAAGGAGTTTTCCGTTAAGGTGCGCCGAGACGTGCGACTCCACGGAGTCGTCGCGCGCGCCGTGCTCATCGCGGCGCTCGCCTCGGTCGTCGTCCCCGCGGTCGCCGGGTCGCGCATCCCAAGCGCACCCCAGACCCTCGACCCAGCGGCGTTCCACCAGGTAGACCTGGCTCGAACACAGGCGACGATGACGACCCTCGTTCTTGACCCCGCGAACCGGTCCGCAGGAAGCCTGGCGTCGGATGGCGTCCTCCGCGAGCCGCGGTCGAACGCGCCCGGAGCGGGCCTCTCGCGGCCGGACGTGACGCTGCCCTCGGCGAAGGCGATCGTCCACGATGTGAACGCCTGGAAGCTGGACAACAACATCAGCTGGTACGGCCCGGGGTTCTACGGCCACAACGGCGC
>DASTIE010000064.1:0-18157 GCA_035717865.1 Candidatus Limnocylindrales bacterium | reverse complement strand
AACGAGCTCGGCGTTCATTGTGTCCGCCGTGCCGCCGATCGTGTAGGCGGTCAGGCCGCGGATCTCCGGCGACGCGCTGTACGCGGGCTGGTGCTCGCGCGGCTCGGTCACGCGTGCCCGGAGCCAGCCCGCCTTGGCCTTTTCGATCGTCGAGACCGCGTGGCCGACCGGGACGTGCACCACCACGTCGCCGTCGCGGTTGATCCCGCCGGTGCTGTCCCGCTCCAGCTCGCAGGCCGTCCAGTTCTCGCCGGTCCAGGCCTCCCACGCGAGCGGCGGGTCGTTGGGATCCACCCCGACGCCCTCGATCCGTGCCGTGAAGCGGAGGTTCACGGCGCAGCCGGGCACCGCCTCGGACAGCCCCACGAGCAGGACCTCGCCCGGCTTCGGCGGGTTCGAGAAGGGATAGATGCCGCTCTTCATGGACAGCCCGTCGGTGTGGTCGCGGAGCGCCTTGCCGTCGAGCATCGAGCCGAGCTTCGAGAGCGTGCACGAGATGATCGGGCGGTCCTCCGTCGTCGAGAAGACCACCGGCGGCTGCTCGCCCGTTCGGACCGTGGCGACCTCCGTCCCGGCGGGGATCGTGACCGTGGCGGGCTGCGGCGCCGACAGCCAGAACGTGACGGGCGCGTGGGCCGCGGCCGGGGGGTACAGATGCACCCCGACCAGCTCCAGGAACTTCACGTAGTTCCGGTCCGGGACGCGGTTCAGCCGGTACAGCAGCTGGTCGGTCATCCACGCGAACGCCTCGATGAGCGTCACGCCCGGGTCGGAGACGTTGTGGTCCGTCCAGCGGTCGGTCCGCTCCTGAACGAGCCGCTTCGCGTCGTCGACCAGATCCTGGAAGCGACGGTCGTCGAGGTTCGGGGCGAGCAGGGTCATGGTTCGACGCCTCCTGGGGTCGGCTCCGCGGGGATCGTGTAGAAGGGAAAGACGAGGTTGCGGGGGTCGTTGCGGCCGCGGACGTGGTAGCGGATGTCGATGTAGAGCAGGCTCCGCTCGCTCTCGTCGACGCTCACGAGCACGTCGTCGACGTCGATCCGCGGCTCCCAGCGCGCGAGGGACGCACGCACCTCCGTCGCGATGAGCCCGGCGGTGGTGGCATTCGCCTCCGCGAACACGAAGTCGTGGATCTTGCAGCCGAAGTCCGGGCGCATCGGTCGCTCGCCGTAGGCCGTGCCGAGGATCAGGCGGATCGCCTGCTCGACCTCGCGCTCGTCGCTGACGAGCCGGAAGCCGCCGGTCTGGTCCAGCTCGAGCGGGAAGGCCCAGCCGGAGCCGACGAACTCGTGCGCCATCGCTCGCCTCCCCTACCCGATCAGGACCGTCGGCGCGCCGGGCGCGAGCGTCCCGGGGTCACCGGTGCAGCACGTCGCCTGCGATGCCGTCGTCGCGGCCTGCTGGCCGCCGATGACGACCGTGGCGCTGCCGCTCGTGATCCGACCGATCTGCCCCGCCGGGGCGGCGAACGCGCCGTCGACGATGCCGGCGTGGGCCGGGTTGTCGTTCATCCCGGAGGCCGCGACGACCGCCGCCGGCTGCCCGGCGATGAGCACGTTCGGCTTGGTGCCGAGGCTGATCGGCGCGGAGAAGGCGCGCGGACCGGCGGGCTGCGTTCCGGACGCGGAGGGCATCAGGTGCTTCGTGCAGATGCCGTTGATCCGGTCGGTCTGTCGAACGGCGGGCTGGCCCATCTCGCGTCCCTAGTTGATCTCGACCCGAGCGCCCTTGAGCACGAGCGTGCTCTGGGCCTCGACCGAGATCTTCCTGCCCTTCATCGAGACGTCGCCATCGGCCTCGATGCTGATGTCCCTGGTCGTCTGGATGACGAGGTTGCCCTCCTTGCCGTCGAGCGAGATGCTCACCATCGGCAGGCGGCTGTCGTCCACGGCCGTCAGCTGGATGCCCATCGAGTCGTCCTTGTCGAGGAAGGTGATCTCGTGGCCCTGGCGCGACACGATCGTGCGGCCCGTCACCTTGCCGTTGTCGAGGAACTGGGCGTAGGTCGGCGGCTTGTCGATGGGGTTGAACAGCCCGCCGACCACGATCGGGCGGTCGATGCTGCCGTGCTCGAACCCGACGAGCACCTCGTCGCCCACGGCCGGCAGGAAGACCGTGCCGCTGTCCGGCCCCGCGCCGAGCTGGACCACCGGGGCCCAGTTGGAGCTGAACGACGCATCGAACCACGGCAGCCGGACCTTGACCCGGGCGAGATGGTCCTCGTCCTGGATGTCGCTGACGATGCCGCGCACCAGCGCGTTCATCGATCGCGAGCCGGACACCGGCGCGTGCCCGTTGCCGCCGCCCCCCGTCGAGGGCACCGCCTGGCTGACCAGGCCGAGCAGCGAGCGGTCGTGACGGCCGCTGACGCTGAAGTGGGTCCGGTAGCCGTTGCGGTCGATGACGTGCCGAGCCTTCGAGAGGACGTACGCGCCGTTGAACTCTTCGCTGACCCGGCTGACACGCACCGCGACGCCGGCTCTGAGCTCGGTGTTGCCGCGGGCCGTGCCGTCGACTTCCGCGAAGCCGCTGCCGATCCGCTCGGCCACCGCCTTTGCCGCGTCCTCGACCTCTCCAGCGGTCCTGGCCTTCGTGACCTGGACGTAGGCCGCGTCCCCGAAGATCGTGCCGAGCCTCTGCGGGTCCGATTCCGCAACCCCGGCCGCGACCGTGCCGGGCTGGACGGTCGCCACGACGGCCTCCTTCCTGGTCTCGTCGTAGCCCCGGACCTCGATCCGCCCGACCTGCTCAGCCGCGCTGATCCGGCCGTGGAACGAGATCAGGTTCATGCCGTACACGAGGTGCCGCGGGTCGATCGACAGGGCGTCCGCGCCGGCGCCGGCCTCGGAAGGCGCGTCGGCCGCCGTGGTCGGCGCCTTGAGCGTGATCTCCCTGCCCGCGACCATCAGGTCCCGGCCCATCGCCCGGATGCGGTCCATGAGGAAGTCCCAGCCGGTGATGTTGGGCTGGGTGACGTGCTCGTGGACCTCCGTGGCGGGCGCCAGCGACCTGACGGTCAGGCCGGCCTGCTCGGCGACCTGTTTCACGATGTCGTCGTCGGTGACGTTGCGGAAGACCTGGGTCCGGCGACCGACGTGGAGCCGGTGGCTGGCGTCGTAGCCGCGGACGACGACGCGCGCCCCGATCTCGTCGTAGTCACATTCGATCGTGACGACGTCGCCGACCAGCAGCGGCTGGCTGTTCTGGCGACGCTCGTCCTCGACGACGATCTCGACCTCGGCGCCGGGCTTCATCCCCGCCCGCCCGACGATGTCCCGGCGCGGGTCGCGCAGGGTGATCGCGAACATCGAGGGGTTGTGGAGGTCATCGTCGACCACCACCTCCTCGACGTAGGCCTGGATGGCGTCGCTGAGCTTCTGGCCCCGGACCAGGATGCTCGACCCGACGGCGTAGGCGGGCATGCGGAAGCCGGCTACGAGGCCGCGGCGGCGTCGCGCCGCGGCGGGATCAGGATCGCGGTCCCGGGGCTGACGCGAAGCGGGTCGTCGATGCCGTTGAGGTCGGCGATGGCTCGCCAGTAGCTCGGCTCGCCATAGCGCTCCCAGGCGACCGAGTGGAGGGTCTCGCCGTCGATCAGGACGTGCGACTCCATGCCCGGCTGCCCGCCGGACGTGGGATTCTGGCGGCTCGCCGGGTTGGTGGCCTCGATCAGGGAGATGTTGCAGGTCGCGCGGATCGGGGTGCCGTCCACGCGGAATAGCGTGTAGGTCGCCTGGACGGAGGCCAGGTAGAAGTACATCCCGCGGAGCGCCTGGCTCGCGCCCCAGCGGAACTGCAGGAGCGGCGGCTCGTTGGACGGCCCGGGCTTGGTCCAGTCGATGAGCTTCTGGACGTCGCCGGTCACGTCGCCGAAGAGCTCCTCGAACGCGTCGAGGAAGATCTCCATGGAGATGCTCGTCGGGGACGTCGACTGGTAGAGCGGCGGCGCCCACTGCGTCTCCATGCTCACGCCGGGGTTGTCCCAGGACGTGGAGCGCGAGAGCGAGAACTGGGTCGGGTTGTACTTGAACGTGAGGCCGCCAACGAGGAAGGAGTCGATCGTCACGAGCGACGCCTTCTCCATCGCCATGCCGGGCAGCCCGGCGCCGACCCTGCTCATCTCAGAGCCCCAGGAACCCGTTGTGCGCGAGCTCGAGCGTCTCGGTCGCCCACTGGTTGCTGTTGACGTCCAGCGACGGGCCCGTCCAGCGAACCGGGTAGACGCCCACGAGGTGCCAGTCCGCGACCGTTGCGCCGGTGGGGTCGAGGACGGAGATCTCCGCGGTCGACGGGACCATCCGGACCTGGAGGCTGTTGACCCAGGCGCTCACGGTCGATGAGCTCGCGTCGACGGGGCGGATCAGCTTCACGTTCTGGTACTTCACCCGGCCCGGCAGCTTGTGGACGTAGCCGTTCTCCCCGCCCTCCTCGTACTCCTTGATGTCGTACTCCATGGCGAGGCCGTCGACCTTCTGCCAGTTGCCCATGTCCTGGCCGTCGATGCGGACCTTGAACCGGAGGCCCAGACCCTCTTCGGACATTCAGCGGTCTCCTGTCGATCTGTCGCCCATCGGATGCGCGCTCATCTGATGTGCGCTCATCGGAAGTCCATCGCGAGGCCGGCCCGCTCGCGATCCACGAGGAGCTCGCGCCGGAGCTGCCGCCCGATCCGCGAGTAGAGCTGGTTCGCCAGGTCCTCGAGCTCCTGCTCGCTGTGGCGCCTGCGGCTGCTCCCATCGCCGGCGTTGGTACCGGCGCCTGTGCCGGCATTCGCGGGTGCGCGCTGGGCGGGGCCGGTGGCGGACGGTCCCGCCGTCGCGGTCGCGTGGACTGGCGGCGCCGAGAGGTCCGGCATGGAGCCTGGGGCCTCCTGCGGCTGCCTGGCCCGCGTTGCAGTCGAGCTCGGGCCGAGCGGCATGTCCGAGGCGCGCTCCGCCGCGACCGCCTCGGCCTCGAGCGCGCCGCCGTGCGGGGTGTGCTCCTCGGGCAGGCTGGAGCCGAGCTTGCGCTGCTGGGTCACGTGGGTCAGCTCGTGCGCGAGGAGCGAGCGACCTTTCCCGGAGGTCAACGGCCCGTGGCTCGACGGCAGGTAGATCTCGCCGCCGTGCGTAAACGAGCGGGCATCGAGCGACTTCGAGAGCCGCGTCGCGGTGTCGTCGCGGTGGACCTTCACGGTCGGGGCTTCGGACCCGCCGGCCGGCGCCGGCGTGACGGACGTGCTGCCGACGCTTGCCGCGTCGTCCGCCGGCCTGGCCGGCAGCGTGAGCGGCGCTCGCTGCACGCGGGCGCGGAGCGGCTTTGCCGAGACGATGGGGGTTCCCTGCATGGCCCTTGCGGGCTCGGCCGGGGCCTGGCGTCTCGCGAGGACCGGCGCCGGCACCTCGGACGCCAGCTCCGGTGGCGACGACGTCCGCCCGGGCGGCGACGGGGCCTCGTCTGCCGGAGGCGAGGGAGCGCGCGAGACGAGCGGCATCTCGGGGGCCGATGGCTCGGGCGATCGCTGGATGCTTGCCGTGGGTGCGCTGACGGCGCCGTCTCCGGACGTACCGGAAGCAACGGGCGCGCGTGGCGAGGGTGGCAAGGTGAACGTCGACGTCGCCGAGCCCAGCGGCCCGCCGCCGATCGGCGTCCCCAGGCCCAGTCGCCGGGCCTGCCCGATGCTGAGCCGCGGGCGATCGGGATCCGGGACCGCCGGGGTGGGCGGTGCGGGAGACGTCGCGGGAGAGGTCGCCGGCGACGCGGCGGGGCCGGGCGCCGAGGGGATCGGCGCGACCACTGGGTCCGGCGCACGCTGCACGTGGGCGCTCGCGGCGCGCGGCTGCCCGACAAGCCCGAGCGGTCGACGCGCTGCCGGCTCCGCCGCCCTGGTCAGCGCTTTGGCCACGGGTGCCGGCGTGACGGTCGGTGCCACCTCGAGGCGGGGCGGCGGCGGGGCGCTCGCGGACACGCTCGAAGGCGGGGGCGGCGGCGCTGCCGTTGGCCCCTCGAGACCCTGCTCGCCCTCCCGCCCGGCGTCGAAGTCGTCGGCCGCGTCCGGCGCGCGCCGGCCGGCGTGGAGCGGCGACCGCTGGACGGCCCGCGGCAGCTCCGGCCCTCGACCTGCCGCGACCGGTCGGGTCACGCCGGTGACGAGCCCCTTCGGCGCTTCGAGGCTGCGGCCGTGGGACAGCGGCGCGAGGATCGGGGCGGGCGGCTCGCTGGAGGCGAGCGCCGCCGCGAACGGGCGGTTCGGTGCGACGAGCGGCGGCGGGCCGACCGTCTCCGCGATCGGGGCGAGCTGGCGCCAGGCATGCCCCGAGGCCGGCTCCGCAGCGGGCGCGGCGGGCGCAGTCACACCGCCCGCGGTGTCGCCACCGTCGGAAGGCCATCGCTGGGCGCGGCCGAACGGCCACGGCAGCCGCATGCTGGCGCTACTCCTCCTCGGTCAGGCGGCGGTTGATCGAGGCGATCTCCTCGACGAACCGCTTCCGGTCGGGGTGCTCGAGCTCGAGGATCTCGTCAAGCCCCCAGTGCAGGTGATAGGCCACGTACGCGACCTCCTCGTAGAGCTGGTCCGTCGCGTACGTCACGATTCCCCCAGGCGATCACCTGCCATCTCGACCGTGAACTCGTGCTGGCACGAGGGACAGGTCACCGCGGCCTGGCTCGTGCCCTCCTGGTTGACCCGTCGATACAGGTCCTGGAGGAACGCCAGGTCGGAGGCGAACATGTTCTCGACGACGCCGGGGTTGACCTCCGGCAGCCGGCCGAGCCGCGTGACGACGCGGGACAGGAGCAGGACCGTCAGGTAGGACTCGTTCTCCCGAACGCGCGGGTCGCGCTGCGGGATGATCTCGTCCTTGGCGGTCGCGAGCCGCATCACGCCATCGCGGTGGACGACGCCCTGGGCGTCGACGTAGCCGCGGGGCAGGATGAATGGGAACTCGGTCCTGAGCTCGTATCCCTGGTCGCCGGCGGCCCCGGCGAGCGCCGGGCTTGCGCCGGTCATGGCCTACAGCACCCGGTTCAGGGCTTCGGTGACGATCGAGACCTCTTCCATGAGGACCTCGTTCGAGCCGGCCTTGAGGGTGCCCATGGAGACCTTCGAGACCCAGGCGTTCTCGAAGTTGTAGCGAGCGACCTCGGAGCCGTCGAAGCCCTTCATCACGACCGAGCCGTTGCGGCGCGCGTCGCCGAGCTTGCCCTGCATGACCGCTTCGTGCCACTTCCAGAGCTCGGTGCTGGCGTTCTTGGCGCGCTTCAGCGTCAGGGTCGCCGGCTTCACGGCGCCCGGAGCCTTGTGGATCACGAGCTTGCCGTCGATGGTGTTCTCCTTGAGCTCGATCACGTCCACCTCGGACGCGAGGCCGGAGACCTCGGAGAACTGCGCGATCTCGGTCCGGTCGATCTCGATCGAGAACGTGTACGACGCGAGGGCGTCGGACGGGAGATTCGGAAGGCCCTTGGCCATGGCTGGCTACCTCCTGTGCGCCGGTCGGCGCGGCTGACGGGTGACGGTTGGCGACTACTCGGAGAGGGCCGCGCCGCCCGAGAACTGGGCGATGCGGAAGACGACGAACTCGGCCGGCTTCACCGGCGCGATGCCGATCTCGACGACGAGCTGCCCGGCATCGATGACCTCGGGCGGGTTGTTCTCCGCGTCGCACTTGACGTAGAAGGCCTCGCCCGGCGTCGCCCCGAAGAGCGCACCGTCGCGCCAGACCCGGACCAGGAAGGCGTTCAGCGTCCGCTTGACGCGCTGCCACAGGTTCAGGTCGTTGGGCTCGAAGACGACCCATTGGGTGCCCTCGAGGATCGACTCCTCGACATAGTTGAAGAGCCGCCGGACGTTCAGGTAGCGCCAGGCCGGATCGCTCGAGAGCGTTCGGGCGCCCCAGACGCGGATCCCCCGCCCCGGGAAGGCCCGGATGCAGTTCACGCCGGTCGGGTTGAGCTGGTCGTGCTCGCCCTTGGTGATCTGGAGCTCCAGGCTGAGCGCGCCGCGGATGACCTCGTTGGCCGGCGCCTTGTGGACGCCGCGGGTGTCGTCGTTGCGGGCCCAGATGCCGGCGATGTGGCCGCCGGGCGGGACGAGCTTGCCCTGCGAGGTGATCGGGTCGAAGACCTTGATCCACGGCCAGTAGAGCGTCGCGTACTTGCTGTCGTAGCCGGCCTTGTCGACCCGCCACTCCCGCACCTGCTGGGCGTTGAGGCCCGGAGGTGCATCGAGGATGGCGACCCGGTCGCCCATGAGCTCGCAGTGGGCGATCATCGCCTGCTGCACGGCCTGGACGCCCTCCAGGTCGATGATCCCCTGCTGGTAGACCGCCATGAGGTCCGGCACCGCGAGCATCGTCACGGTGTCGACCGCCTCCAGGCCGCCGAACCCGGTCCGATCGGCGGAGTCGCCGACATAGTCCTCGGGGCTCAGACGAACCGGCTTCGCGCCGTCCGCGCCGGCGAGGGAGATCGAGCCCTTCTGGGGCACCCGCTCGAGCGCGCTGGCGGAGCCGACCTCCTCCAGCTGGATGAGCTTCGAGCGCTCCTTGACGGCCGTCACGACGTTGTTCTTGCCGCGCTTGGTGGTGACGCCCTCGAAGACCTCCGTGTCGCGCCCCGGGGCGGTGACCGTGAGGGTGAAGGTGTCGCCCTCCGGGCCCGTCGCCTCGGTCACGTCGACCTTGATCGCGTTCCCGGCCGGGCCGGGTTCGAGGGCGAGAATGCGGTAGCTCGGCGAGCTGCCGTCCTTGGCGGCGTTGAGCTCCGCCTTGGCCTGGGGCATCGGCGAGTCGCCACCGACACGGACGATGAACGCGGACCCGCCGCCGTTCAGGAAGTAGCCGTACACCGCGTGCGCGAGGTACGAGCCCTCCATGAAGTCGCCGAAGGTGTTGACGAACTGCGCCCAGTTGGTGACGAGCGTCGGCTCGTTGGTCGGCCCGCGCTGGGCCAGCCCGACGAAGGCGGCGACGGCCGTGCCCACACCCTCGATCGGACGGGAACCGGCTTCGACCTCCTCGACGTAGACGCCGGGCGACAGGTAGTTCGGCATGCGCGTGAGCCCTCCCGAATTCGGAGCAGTCCGTCTTCCGAGCAGTCCGCCCCTGATGGAGCAGTCCGACCGAGACTGGCAACGCGCGAGGGGGCCCACAAGGTTCGCGCGGCCCGGCGTTGGGGCGGCGTAGCCTGCCCCTTCGGGCAGCGCGAGGTTCCCGAAGGATTGCCCGCGCCTCCGTTGCCCGGACTCTCGCGCGCGGGGACGCTTGGCCGGCGATGATCCACGACGTCGACGAGTCCCTGCGCGCCCTCGTCAAGCGCGATGCCCTGAACGGTTCCGGGGTCGAGGTCGCCTTCGACGCCCCCACCAAGGACTGGGTCGCGCGGCGGAATGCGCCGGTGGTGAACCTCTATCTCTATGACATCAGGGAGGACCTGGCGCGCCGGGACACGTCGTGGATCGACGTCCGCGGAGACGACGGCAGGGTGCTCGAGCGACGGCTCCCGCCCCGACGCTTCCGGCTGTCGTATCTGGCGACCGCGTGGACCCAGCGGCCCGAGGACGAACATCGCCTCCTCGCGTCGATGCTCGCGGGATTCCTGCAGCACGAATACTTCCCCGCGGAGCTGCTCAAGGGCAGCCTCGAGGGAGAGGAGACGCCGGTCCTCTTGACGGTGGCCCTGCCGCCGGCGGACGAGCGAAAGATCGCGGACACCTGGTCCGCCCTTGGCGGCGAGCTGAAGCCCTCGCTGGATGTCGTCGTCACGGCTCCGCTCAACATCGCCCGGTCCATCGAGGCCGGTCCGCCGGTGCTGGAGGAGCCCCGGCTGGCCCTGGTGTCGACGTCGCCCGAGAGGGGCGGCGAAGCGCCGACGGGCACGAAGAAGCGCCGCGCTCCGGGTTCCGCCGCGTCGACCGAGCGGCCGGCGGCCGCGGAGGCCACGCCCGACGCCGGCGACCTGCCTGACGAGACTTACACGGCGGGTGCGTTGACCGCTCCCGGACGCCGCATCCGACTGCGCCAAATCTCCGGCCGATGAGCGGACCTCGGGCGGACACGGCGGCGTTTCACGCTCGCCTGGAGGCGCTCGAGCGGCAGGTACGCGCGGCCGTTGACCGCAGGCGTGGCGACGATCCGCAGCCGGACGATCCGTTCCGTGGCCTCTACGTCACCCACGACCAGGCCATCAACCTCCTGGACAGCCGCGCGGGGAGTGGCGTTTCCTCCCAGGCTGCCGCCGAGGCCGCCGATGCCGCGGATGCTGGGCGCCTCGGGGACCTGATCGCCGCCTTCGGGCTGGACGACGCGGAGGTTGCGCTCCTCGTGATCGCGGTCGCCCCGGACGTCGACCCGCGATTCGAGCGGCTCTATGGCTACCTCAACGATGACGTGACGCGGCGAAGGCCGACGATCGGCCTGACGATGGAGCTCGCCGGTCTCGTCCCAGGAGATCCCTCGGCCCGGGCCCGGTTGTCAGCGAGCGGGCGGCTCGTGCGCCGGGGATTGCTCGTCATCGAGGACCGGGATCGGCCGTTCCTGGGCCGTTCGCTTCGCTCGCCCGATCGGGTGACGGCGTTCCTCCTGGGCGACGACACGCCCGATGCCGGCGTGGAGCCGCTCCTGGACGCGTCGATCGCACCCGACCTACGGACCGCGCCGATTGGGCTCGCGCGCGCGATCGGCTCCGGGGTCCGCCTCAGCTACCTGCGCGAGGCCTCCGGCAGCGCCCCCGCGACCGGTGCTGCCAGCGCCATCGCCCTGGCCGGAATCGCCTTCATGGCCATCGATCTCCAGCGGCTCCCGACGTCGACCGACCCCACCGAGACCCTCGCCGCCGCGCTCCTCGAGGCGCGGCTCCGCGAGGCCGTCCTCATCGCGGGGCCGCTGGACCAGATCTTGGAGCGTGCCCCCTCGGCCATCGCGGGACTGGCCGACGCCGGTTGGCCGATGGTCCTCTACGGGACGCGGGCCTGGGAGCCGAGCTGGGCGCGCGCGGTCCCGCTGCAGCTGGAGGCGCCGGTCCTCGACGTGGACGACCGAAGTCGCTTCTGGCGCCAGGCGCTCGATCGTCGGCCGGAGGCGCCGTCCAATGGCCACCTGGCCCCGTTGATCGGGGCGACGGAGGCGTTCCACATGACGCCGCAGCAGATCGAGCGGGCGGTCGAGTCGGGGTTGCTCCTGGCCGTCTCGCAGGATCGCGACCTCAGCGCCAGCGACCTCCAGGCGGGCGCGCGCCGGCAGAACGCCGCGGGCCTCGAGCGCCTGGCGCGTCGGATCGAGCCCAGCGCCGGTTGGGACGACCTCGTCGTGCCCACCGACGTCGGGCGACAGCTGCACGAGCTCGCCGGGCGTGCGCGGCAGCGCGATCGGGTCCTCGGCGAGTGGAAGATCGGAGGTCGGTCGAATCGGGGGCGGGGCATCACCGCGCTGTTCGCGGGGGAATCGGGGACGGGCAAGACGCTGTCGGCGGAGGTGATCGCGCAGGAGCTCGGCCTGGACCTGTACGTCATCGACCTTTCAACGGTGGTCGACAAATACATCGGCGAGACCGAAAAGAACCTCGACCGGATCTTCACCGAGGCAGATCGAGTCAACGGCGTGCTGCTCTTCGACGAGGCCGACGCGATCTTCGGGAAGCGGTCCGAGGTTCGCGACGCCCGCGATCGCTACGCCAACGTCGAGGTCGCATACCTCCTCCAGCGGATGGAGCGGTTCGACGGCCTGGCCGTCCTCACGACGAACCTCCGCGCAAACCTGGACGAGTCATTCACCCGTCGCCTGGACGCGATCATCGACTTCCCGACGCCGGACGAGGATGCCCGGCAGGCGCTCTGGCGGATGCACCTTCCGGCGCAGCTGCCCCAGGCGGACGACCTCGACCTCGACTTCCTGGCCCGACGGTTCGCGCTTGCGGGCGGCAACATCCGGAACATCTGTGTCACGGCGGCCTACTTCGCAGCAGAGGCGGACGCTCCGGTCGGAATGGCGGACCTCATCCGGGCGACTGGCCGCGAGTACCAGAAGCTCGGCCGGCTCACGCTCGAGGCCGAGTTCGGCGACTACCACGGGCTGCTGGCGTCATGAGCCCACCCACCAAGGCCGCGGACGTGCCCGCGCTCGATCGACAGGTCGAGTCGCCGACGGCGGACACCGGCAACGGGGTCCCGCAGCTCGCGCCGGGGATCGCCGCGCCGCAGGCAGCGGTGCTACGCGGCCAGCAGGCTGCCGGCAATCGCGCGATGGCTGCGGTCCTCGGCGCCGGGCGTGGCATCCAGCGCGCGCCGGACGAGGACGCCCCAGACCCGCGTGTCTCCGGAATGGCGCATGCCCCGACGCTCGATCCGCGCCCGAGCCCCGCCCCGAACATCAGCTCGCAGACGGCCGTCGCCCCGACGCTGCCGGCAACGTCCACGCGCCCGCCAAACATCAACGCCGGCATGGCCCACGGGCCGACCATCGACCCACGTCCGAGCCCCGCGCCGAACATCGCCTCGACAACAGCGATGGCGCCGACGCAGGTTCCAGCCGGGCCTCTCCAGCTCAACACGAACACCCCGATCTCCGGCATGGGCAATCCCGGTCCCCCGCTGCAGGTGAACTCGAACACCCCGATCTCCGGCATGGGAAATCCTGCAGTCCCGGCGCCGGGAGGACCGGCGGCGCCGGTGGCCGGCGGAGGAGGCGGACCCGGGCCGGCCCGAGGAGCTCCAGGAGACCCCGGCTTCGTTCGCGGTGGACCGCTCCCGCAAGGCGGGGCGGTCTTCCCGCAGCGGGAACAGTGGTGGCAGTCCGACCCGCGGTTCGCCGTGGGCGGAGAGTTCGGTCCGAAGCAGGTCGGACCTGGGCAATTCGGCGGTCGGGCCAAACCCGTCTCCGTCGATCCGGTGCCTACGCCGGTGAACGCACAGATCGTTGGGCCGGCATTCGAAAAGGACCCATCGCGGGTGATCCGCAGTCCCGACATGGACTACCACCAGCAGGCGTGGGGGTTCTCGCGAGGGCCGCAGACGTACGGAAACTCGCCCCCGCCGCAGGCGTTCACGGACGGGCGCTTCTACTATGTCGCACCCGACTACCCGGGCAAGGCGACCGAGCTGCCGGGCTATGCCGCAACGGGCGACGTGGGGCTTGGGAAGCCCGGCACCGGGGGCGGTGGCGGACCCGGCGGTGCCCCGGAGGCGCCCAAGGTCGAGGCTTCCGGTCCTGCTCCCGCGGCGCCCGACAAGCTGCGACAGGCGGTTGCGCCGTACACCCCGTACGCCGGCGAGCCACGCGGCACCCAGAAGGCCCGGCCGACGACGTTCAGCGAGGTCCAGGCCGCCCTGGCGGCGGATCCGAGCAAGGTCGTCCGCAGCCCAAACGACCGCTGGCATCGTCAGGGCTACCAGCTCGACGGCGGCGGCCGTTACCCACCGGGCGCGTTCAAGGTTGGCGACCTCTACGTTGTCGGGCCCGACTACCCGATCAAGGGGGTCCCAAAGCTTGGCGAGCAGACGCCGCCCAAACCGAGCGCGATCCTGGCGGCCCAGACGATCTCGCCGACGGGCTACGTCCCGCAGGAGAGGCGGCCCACGAAGGTCGAGGTGAAGGACGGCGCGATCTCCCGCGAAACCGCCGACGAGGAGAAGCGCACCACCGATACCGGCACCGATACCCGGATCAAGTCGCGCAAGAACAGCTTCAGCCTCGCCAAGGGCGCCTCGCACGAACGGAAGCAGCGCGACGAGAGCCAGACCGGAGGCAAGTTCACGGCCAGGGAGAGCGCGACCAAGGGAACGGCAACGCTGTCCGGCGTCGCCCTGAACAAGACGACCGTGAAGGAGACCGGCACCACGCCCGATGGCCCCAAGGCGAAGACCGAGAAGGGCCGCGGCGCAGGTCTCGGTCCCGACGGCCTGACCGGGACCACGAACGCCGCGTATACGACCGCGGGCGGCACCAGGGCGGAGGCGAAGGGCGACGTCAAGATCGGTCCGGACGGGACGATCGAGCTCACCGGCACCGGCTCCATCACCAGCCCGAGGGGGTTCACGGGCCATCTGTCCGTCTCGGCGAAGGGCACCCACGTCCTGGCCAGCGAGCCCAAGAAGCAGGACAACGGCACGTTCGCCGTCGAGTGGGTCATGACCGACGAGAACGGCGTCGAGCTCGGTGGCGGCTACAGCAAGCCCGGCGGTGGAGCGTCGGCAGGTGTCAGCTACGGCAAGACCACGACATCCTCGCAGACCGAGCGACGGATCTTCGACACGGAGCAGGAGGCGAAGCTCTTCCAGATCAGCGCCGCGATGCTGATCGGGACGGAGACGAGCCGGATGAAGGACGCGCAGACGGCGGCCGGCGCTGCAAAGCTGAAGGAAGGCGAGATCGTCGGAAGCTCGCAGACTGACACAGAGACGCTCGGTGGCTCCGGCGGGATGAGCCAGGTCAGCGTCTCTGTCGCCAAGACCGACGCGACAACCACCGGTCTCAGGATCCAGAAGATGGCCGGCGACCGGATCCGCGTGACGCCGTCGATCGCGGAGCAGAGTGCGCTCAACGCCAGCATCAGCGTGGCCGGCCAGTTCGGGAACACCAAGGGCTCGTCCGAGACCAACTCCTTCGCCGTCACGTACGAGTTCGATCTCGGCACGGAGGGCGGCAAGCGGGCGTTCGAGACCTACTGCAAGCAGCGGCTTCCGCCCCCCATGCCCCCGGATGCGAAATGGATCGACAGCACCACCGGCCACGCGATGGAGGACCACGACGTCTACAAGTTCGCCCACGTCGGCGAGATCGGCTGGGGTGATCACGCTTCGCAGCAGACCGTCGTCGACGAGGAGGGCACGCACACGACGGCCGTCGGGGGCCAGTCGGAGAAGGTGCAGCTCAACGCGCTCCGGAAGCTGACGTTCGACAAGAATCGCCACGCTCAGGCGGACGTCATCGCCCGCATGGACAACGGCCAGATCTCGAGGATGTCTGCGCAGATGACGGTCGGCGGTGAGGATGGCAGCTTCAACCGCGAGCAGTTCCGGAAGATCTTCAACGACGCGGGTGCCCCGGCCGGCACGAGCGTCTCCAGCTCCGGCGAATGGACCCTCACAGCCGACTTCGACAAGAAGGCCTTCGAGGAGATGAGCCAGCTGAACGACGACATGCGGAATGCAAAGACGCGCGAGGAGAAGCTCAGGATCTACAGCGAGCTCGCTCGCGACAACGGCGCGAGGATGCTGGGGGGACAGGTCCGCCAGCACGGCAAGAAGCTCGCCTGGAACCTCGAGCTGAAGGGCGACCCGAACTTCCCGGGTGCTGCGGGCCGCGCGGTGCTCAACCAGCAACGGGCAAAGCTCGCCGCCCAGCTCAGTTCGAAGCCGGATTCCGCGGGCTCGGTCGCGTCCGAGGCAAAGGACACCCTGGATGCGCTCACGAAACGCCTTACCGCCGTCAGCGACAGGAAGCAGTACACCGACCTCCCCGACGAGCTTCGCAAGGAGCAGGAGGACGTCATCAGCCTCCACATCGCCGAGTTCAAGTCGCTCCGAAGCCAGGCGCTGTCGATCCAGATGCGTGGCGCCCGGAAGGAGGACCTCACCGTCGTCCTGAATCGCGCCTCGAGCGAGCACAGCTATAAGGAGGTCAAGAAGGAGGACGTCGGGTGGCGGAAGGCGCAGGACCTCGTCACGGTCCACGAGACGGAGGTCCACGCCCTGGAGGTCGAGATCGTCGGGACCCGCGACATCGTCCGGACGATGTTTGGCCCCACTGGCCTGCGCCGGAGCAAGGGCATCCACCAGTCGATGTGGGAGGACCACCGCGACAAGGCCAAGATGTACTTCGGCGTCGCGACGTCCATGGCGCCCATGCTGACCACGGCCGTTGGGAAGATGCGGGAGATGAAGGACACGTGGTCGAGCGATCCCGACCCGAAGAGCCGCGAGAGCAAGCTCCGGGAGTACGACAAGCAGCTCCTGGAGGTCATCCGGATCATGGACCAGATGCTCGAAGGGCTGCGCGACACGGCGCGCGAGGGCTACATCGTGGTGCCCGAATCCGTGGTCGAGAATCCGGCCGCCGAGAAGCTCTGGGACAAGCTCAAGGTGGACCGCATCGCGCGCGCGAACGTCACGTTCGGCCTCGACGATGACGGAAGCCTGATCGACTGACGGTCCGGACCTCCAGGCGGGGGATGGACCCGAGCCCCCCGGAGTCCGCGGAGTAACCCGTGGCGCTAGATCAGCCCCTGGCGGAGCGCGTAGGCCACGGCGTGCGTGCGGTTGCGGAGATCCAGCCGCGACGTGACGTCGTGGACGATGTTCTTGACCGTGCGCTCGGAGTAGAAGAGCTGCCGGCCGATCTCCGCGGTGTCGTGGCCCTCCGCCAGCAGCCGGAGCACGGACAGCTCACGCTCGGTGAGCCCGGAGAACGTCAGCCCGCGCGGCGCCAGAACCTGCCGCTGCAGCTGCCCGACCTGCCCCAGCAGCCGCCCCAGGAGGTCCGGCGGGAGCGCCCCTTCGCCTGATGCGACGGCGCGAATCGCGGACAGGAGGTTGTGCGGCGTCGCCTCGGAGCGCCGGATCACGCCGGCGACGCCGGCCTCGACCGCAGCGAGCAGCCCCTTGTCGTCCAGCCGCCCGACGAGCAGCGCGACGCGCTCCACGCCTCGACGCCGGAGCCCGCGGATCGTGCGCACCGCCTCCACGTCGACCTCGTCCGACACGACCAGGGCCACGCCGTCCTCGGTCAGGCCCTCGTCCTCGACGACAACGATGTCACCCGTGGCCCGCAGCTGGGAGATCGTCCCGGCGCGCGAGAGCGGGTCTGCCGCGCTGACAAACACCGGAAGCCGGAGCTGTCGAGCCTCACGCAATGCGTACAACGCGTTCCCCTCCCGCGCGACATCCCTGCAGATTCGTTGCAGCTCGCGTCGCCACGGGCAGACTGCCGGACGAACCTATCCGCCGACTCAACGGTGACTTAACGGGCAGCCCTGCCGCCGCCCGGACCGATCGATGTGCCCCTTCGGGCAACGAAGGTGCCCCGGCCACGGGTCATCCGACCGATTTCGCGGGCCTTCCGTCCCTCTATCCTGCGCATCCAATGGGCGCCGTCGTCGAGCTCGATCCCCGCAGCATCGCCGCCACGCCCGGGGCGCCGGCGGTCGTGGCCGTGCGACTTCGCAACACCGGCACGGTCGTCGACCAGTTCACGCTCGACGTCGTCGGGGACGCCGCCGCCTGGGCAACGATCGACCCGCCCAGCGTCTCCCTCTTCCCCGGCGCCGAAGGCTCGACCACGCTGAGCTTCACGCCGCCGCGCTCCCCCGCCGTCCGCGCGGGCCGCGTGCCGTTCGGGCTTCGCGTCCAGTCGAAGGAGGACCCGGCCGGGTCGACCGTCGAGGAAGGCTCCGTCGAGGTCGCCCCCTTCACTGAGGTCACCGCCGAGCTGGTCCCCAGGACCTCGCGCGGGAGCACCGGCGCCACCCACGACCTCGCGGTCGACAACCGCGGCAACGTGCCCCTCAGCGCCGCGATCTCCGCGATCGACCCGGACCGGCTGCTGGGCTTCGACCTTCGCCCGCCGGTGATCAACGCGGATCCGGGCGTGGCCGCCTTCTCGAAGATCCGCGTCTCGCCCCAGAAGCGGTTCTGGCGCGGCGCGGCGGTCACGCGGCCGTTCAACGTCCAGGTCGCGCTCCCGGGCGGCGAGCCGCAGAGCCTCGACGGCTCGCTCCTCCAGACCGCGCTGCTGCCGCCTTGGACGATGCGGGCGCTGATCGCGGCGGTCGGGCTGCTCGTGGCGCTCGTCCTGGCCTGGGCGCTGCTGCTGAAGCCGGCGATCGAATCGAGCGCCCGCGAGCAGGCCGAGGACGTGCTGGCCGCCGTCGGGATCACGCTCCCGCCATCGGGTGGCCCGGGTCCAAGCGGCGGCGGTGGCGGCGCATCCGCGAGCCCCGGCGACAGCGGCGGCGCGAGCGCGTCGCCTGACTCGTCGACGGGCGCAACCACGGCGCCCACCACCGCCCCCACGACCCCGCCGCTGGGCGAGGTGACGCCCGTGGACGGTCGGCTCGTCTCGGGCGGCGAGGCGCGGAAGCCGGCGCCGGGGACCTCGCTGTACATCACGGACCTCGTCTTCTCGAACACCGATCCCTCGGCCGCGGGTGAGATCCGCCTCCAGCGCTCCGGCACGACGCTGTTCGC
>DASTIE010000063.1:0-4439 GCA_035717865.1 Candidatus Limnocylindrales bacterium | reverse complement strand
CTCGGCTGCGCCGGTGACGTTGCCGTCGGCGTCGCGGCTCCAGATCTCGTGGAAGAACGGCTGGTCGGCCCGCGCCGGGTCTCGCCGCGACGGCTCGAGCACGCCGAACAGGTACTCGACCCCGTCGTCCAGCGCGAACGGGTCGCCCTCGATGTCGAAGAACAGGTCGTGGGGGCTCGGCTCCGGGAGCACGAGGAACCCGCGGTCCGCGACGAGTCCTCCGTCATCATCCAGCTCCGGTTCCAGCAGCTCCCACGTAATCTGGCCGCCGTCCTCGCCCTCGACCTGGATGCGAGCCTGCTCGCGGACCCGCTCCAGCGCCTGGTCGCTCACGCCCTCGAGACGCGGCCGGCGCGGGATCTCCAGCACGGCCAGCTCGCGCCGGCGCGAGATCCGCTGCTCCTTCAGCGCCCGGCGCTGGCGCCCGCTGATGCCCGCGACGAGGGACAGGTCGTCGTCCGAGCGTCGCTGCGCGCGGCAGTGGACGTTCCAGCGGCAGACGTCGCAGTGCTCGACGGGCTCCGGGTAGCTCGCGGTGACCGGATAGACCGCGTCGCCGCTCGCGATCGCCGCCTCGAACTCGGACTTGACGCGGCGGTAGTAGGCCATGAAGTCCGCCACGCGATACGTCGCCGTCTCGCGCCTGCTGCCGCCGAGGACGACGTGCAGCGACTCCGGGGCGACGCCCTGGACGCGTTCGAGCTGGTCGACGTACGAGCAGATCTGCAGGATCGCGCCGGCCTTGGCCTTGCGCGCGAGCTTCGTGTCGGCGACCTCGTATGACCACGGGCCGAGGGGGCTCGGGCGGTCGACCCGCAGGAGGAAGTCCGCGTAGCCGATCCAGGTGCCGTCGAAGAACGTCGCCTGGTACACGACGTCCGCGCCATCCCGCATCGCGGCGACCGTGCTCGCCGCCGCTGCGCGCAGCTCCTCGCCGCGCGAGTCGAAGTCACCGCCCTTCGTGATCTCCACGACCCGCCGGCCGGCCGCGCGAAGCTCCTCGAGGTAGCGCGCCTCGTGAGCCTCCCCGCGCCGGGCGATGAGGTCGATCGCGGGATCGTTCCGGACCGGCTTCTCGACCAGCCCCGCGAGCGCCGCCCGCTCAAGCGCGAGCCGATGGGAGCAGGCGAGGAAGCCGACGAGGTCCGTCGCGGCGTAAACCGGCCGGCCGTCGATCAGCTGCACGTGCGAATCCTAGGCAGCAGCCGTGACGGGTTGTCTGTCATTCGGTCGGAGCCGGGTCCGTGCCGGACCCGAGTCAGCCGCCGGCCGGCCTGCTCGCGGAGCTCCCGATTCGGCGTCGCGTCGTGACCTCCACTCGCGCCTCGTCACGTTCCTTCGCCGGATGCTCCACCAGCGCGATCAGCCGGCTCGCCATGAACCGGCCCGTCCGAACCGGCGTGCCCCCGCGGGTGACCTCGGTGACCTCGACCACGCCGCGCGCGGTCGTCACCTCGATCCGCCGGCCGGCACGAGACGCGACGATCTCGAACGTCTGGACGCCCTGCCCGGTGTCGACCACGGCCTCCACTCGATCGCCCTTCATGTCCCGCCCATGGTTGCACTACACCGGCTCGATCGTTACTTCCGTGCCACGCGCGACGCCCGTTCGATGCCGCGCACGGCGCAGATCGGCGCGTACGGTCGAGCCATGAGCACTCGATACGGTCATTCGAACGTCAGCGGCGGCAACCAGGACCAGGGCGAGCGCAAGGACGAGGGCTGGGAATCCCGGCAGGGCGGGGGCCAGTCGCGCGAGCCCGGCCGCTCGGGCGAGCCCCAACCAGGCGAGACGCCCGGCGAGCACCGCGAGTCGCTGCCCCCGCCCGGCACGAACACCCAGGGCGAGCTCGCCGGGATCCGCGAGGCAAGCGCCGAGACGCTCCGGGAGCTCCCGCCGCGATGGCGCGAGGGCGAACCGGCCGAAGAAGTCCGCGACGGCGAGGCGAGCGGACACACGGACGAGGCCGGGCAGCCAGCCGGCACGGACCAGCCGCCGCGCATGGGCGGCCCACTCGGACCCGATCGGAACGATCCGCATCTTCCCGAGGGCGCCCAGAGCAACGACGACAAGGGAACCGGCGCCGGCGGCTTCGACCGAGGGGTGGACGCAACCAACATCGGCGCCGTCCACCAGGGCGCTCGACCGGAAGAGCCCGCGGACTGACGCGTCCAGTCCCGGGCGGTCGATCGTGCGCGGCGGCGCACCCTTGGTGCGCTATTTGCCCGACGCGATCAGGTAGCTGACGGTGACGGTCGAAGTGACCTCGTTCATGCCGGCCTCGATCGGCGTGCCGGCGTCCTTGGCCGCGAAGGCCGCGCGCTCGAACGGCCCCGTGTAGGGGATCGGGCCGCTGCCGCCCTCGACCATCGCCGCGACGCCGACGATCGCGACACCCGCGGCGGCGGCCAGCGTGTCGGCTCTCGCCCGCGCGTCCTCCACGGCGGCCTCCCGGGCCGCCCTCTCGGCCGCCGACTGGTCCTCCACCCGGAACGAGATCTGGTCGACCGTCGTCGCGCCCGCGCCAAGGGCGCCATCAATCGCGTCGCCGACCCTGTCGATCTCGCGGATCGTCGCGGCCACCAGGTTCGTGAACTGGTAGCCGACCAGGCGCGGCGGCGCGCTCTGCTGGGAGTAGTCGTACTGCGGCTGGACGGACACGATCGACGTCCGAAGATCGCGCTCCGCGATCCCGAGCGCCTTCAGCCGCGCGACGACGCCGCTGAGGGCCTTCGCGCTGCCCTCGCGTGCCGCCTCGACCGTCGACTCGGTGATCGTCACGCCGAGCCGAAGGTCGGCGATGTCGGGGCGAACGGACGCGCGACCCGTGCCGGTCACCGTGATCGTGCGCGGCGGCAACGGCTCACGGGTTCCGTACGGCCCGGCCTCCGACTCCGTCACTGGAGCACCGCGAACGCGTCGACGTTGACCTCCGGCCGCTCCGCGGTGCCCTCCACGACGATCTTGATCACGTGTCGCCCGGACTCCGACCAGTGGACGCGGTAGACGCCCTGGCGAGCGCGATCGGATGACGCCTGGAGGTCGACCGTCCCGGAGAAGGAGCCGTCGATGTAGACGCGGGCCCGCCCGAGCCCGGGGCCCTTCGCCGCGACCCACGCCACGTCGCGACCGGTGAAGGCGTAGGTCACGCTCGCGCCGGCCGTGGAGGAAGCCCGCAGCGCGCCGTTCAGCGCGGTGGCGTCCGGAACGGAGGGCCAGCTGCCCGCGAACGTGATGCCGGTGCGACTCTCGTCGCGCATCCGCGGGGTGAACGTCGGGCCGTAGTCCCAGGACCCGACGTTGCCGTACGCGTCCTTCGCCCGAACCCGGTACCGAACGCTGTGGCCCTGTGCCAGCTGCTGGATGATCGTCGTGGCCTTGGCGCTCGGCAGGCTGACGCCGGTCCACGCCGCGCCGTCGAGGCTTCGCTGCAGCTGGTAGCTGGCGATGCCCCAGCCGGTGTCGGTCCCGACCCACGTGATGGACACGGGCAGGAGCGGACCGGTGGCGCCTGGGGTCAGGCGCTCCACAGGTTTGGTCGTGTTGGGCGGGTACAGGTCCCGCTTGCGGACCTTCGGATCGTACGTGGCGTTGAGCACGATCGGCCGTCCGGGAAAGCCGTTCCAGGTCACGAACCACGTGCCGCTGGTCGGCGGGGTGAAGCTGAACGTCGAGCCGCCGTGCTGCAGCTTGTAGCGCGGCCCGACGGAGTCGTCGCCGGAGCCCGGGTAGTACGCGGACCACAGGTCATCGGAGCGGAGCGTCGTGCCGATCGGGTACGCGGTGTAGGTGAGGCTCTGGCCCAGGAGGAGCGAGTACCGATTGGGCAGGATCTGCACCAGCGCGAGGTTGGAGCTCAGGATGCGGCGCTCGGTCGACCCCGCGGCCGGCAGGAAGGTCGCGCGGTGTCCGTAGTCCTCGTCGCCCGCGGACATGAAGCTCGCGTTGAAGTGCACTTCGAACGGCACGCCCTGCACGTACGGGACCTTGAACGTCCAGGGCCCGCAGTAGCCCCGGCTCGGGACGCCGGCCATGAAGAGCGAGCCGTAGGTCTCGTTGGGCGCATATGCCTTCAGGGCCGCGGCGTTCCCCCAGACCAGCTCCCAGCTGCAGGTTTCGTCGAGCGGCTGCGTTCTGCCCGGGCCGAAGATCGGCTTGATCGTGAGGCTCTGGCCCGTGACCGGCGCGTTCAGGAGCTCGAGGGCGCCCCCGTTGCCAAGGAACAGGCGCGTCGTCTTCTCGGCCGAGGTGTTGCCCGCCGTGTCCGTCCAGCGGACGCGAACCGTGCGCATGCCGGGCCCCGCCGACCCGCCCGACGCGGGGTCGAACGCCTCCCAAACGACCGTCGGCGCGTACGGAGAGCTGCCCCAGGTGAGGCCGTCCGTGGAGATCTCGACCGTCTCGATGGCTGACTCCGTGTCGGTGGCCGTCACGTTCA
>DASTIE010000062.1:0-12186 GCA_035717865.1 Candidatus Limnocylindrales bacterium | reverse complement strand
GGTGAACAGCGGGAACGCGCGGGACTCCACGGCGAGCTTCGCCTGGGCCGTCGCGGCGTCGTCCGCGATGCCGTGCTCCGGCATGCAGGCCGAATAGACGATCACGACCCCCGGGCCCGGGTACTCGTTGGCCTCGAGGATGGAGCGGTAGAAATGGTTCAGGTGGGCCGGCGTCGTCTGGGCGACGTACACGTCGCCGTGTGCCAGCAGGATCCGTCCCAGCTCCTTCCGGCGCTCCGGCCGGCCGTGGAGCTCCTTGCCGTACGCGGACAGCTTCGTGACCTGGCCGCCGAAGGTGGCCGTCGAGGCCTGGCCGCCGGTGTTCGAGTAGACCTGGGTGTCCAGCACGAGGACCTTGATGTCTGCGCCGGAGGCGACCATGCGCGACAGCGACTGGAAGCCGATGTCGTACATCGCACCGTCGCCGCCGAGGACCCACAGCCGCCGGTCCGCGTGGCCCGCGGCGTCCCACCGGGCCCGTACGCCCAGGGCCACCGCCGGCGCGTTCTCGAACAGCGAGTTCGTCCAGGGCACGCGGTACGGATTGAAGGGATAGGTGCTCCCGAAGACGGTGTTGCAGCCGGTCGCGGCGACGATGCCCATGGACTCCGGTCCGTGGACCTGGCGCGTGGCGGCGACGAGCATCCGGATGGCCGTCGCCTCGCCGCAGCCCGCGCAGGACCCGGCCCCGCCGACGTAGCCCAGGGCATGCTCGCCGAGCATCAGGTCGGCGAGGGCCTTCTCGTTGCGGTACTCGGGAGGCGTCGGCGGGAGCGTCCGCAGGAACGCGATATCGCGGCGGAAGCGCTCCAGGGTCGGCTCGCCGCTGGGCTCGGCCTCGACCTTGTCGGTCATGAGCAGCGCGTCATGGCCGAGGGCCGTGCAGACCTCGACGCACTCGCCGCAGCCCTTGCAGTGACCCGGGTCGACGAAGATCCCGAACGCGCCGCGCTCCACGCCGCGGCGCGCCGGGACCTCGCCATACTTCTGCGTGTCGGCGAACCGGGCGCGTGCCGTTGCCGTGGCGAGCGCCGGCTCGGGCTGCGTCGCGGCAAAGGCTTCGATCCGGCCCTCGAGCTCGCCCTGGGGCACGACGGTCGCCAGGATCGCCGTGTCCGGGCAGGCGTTGACGCAGGCCATGCAGCCGACGCACTTCTCGGCAAGCAGCTCCGGGATCCGCGGCGCCAGGTGGCTGAAGTCGCGCGTTGCGGCCGTGCCCGGCGGGATCACGCTGCGGGCGAGCCCGGCATCGGCGCCGAGCTCGCGGTCGGCAACCCCTCGGCGGTAGGCGGGAACGACCGTCTGCCCGAACTCCTCCACGTAGGCCGCCATGTCCAGCAGCGGCGGCGCGACGTCGGCCAGGCGGACCTCGTGGTGCTCCTTGGTCTCGCCGGGCTCCTTCAGCAGCATGTCCGTCACGAGGTCGCCTCCTCGCCGGCGTGCCGGGTCGCACCGGCACCGGCGGGGTGGTGCGCCGCTGTCTCCAGCGCGAGCGCGTGGATGAGGTCGCTCATCGAGAGGATGCCGATGGGCGAGGTGTCGTCGCCGTCCTCGACCACCACGAGGCGGTGAATGTTGTGCTGCTCCATCTTCCGGGCGGCGTGGATCAGTGGCGTGGAACGATGGATCGTCCGCGCCGGGCTGGTCATCCGGTGGCGGACCGCGAGGCCGGGCCAGTTCGCCCACAGGTCCTCGGTGCTCCGCGCGCGGGTGAGGTCCGTCTGGGAGAGGACCCCGACGAGGGCCCCATCCGCATCGACGACCGGCAACCCGTGAACGTGGAACGAATCCATGAGCTCCGCCGCCTCGCTGAGGCTTGCTTCGGCCTTGACGAGGACCGGCTGGCGGGCCATCAGGTCCGCGACGGTCGGGCTGAACGAGAAGCGGCGCTGTTGCGTCGTCATGCCGGCACTCCTCCGGCGAGGACCGCCGGCTCCCGTGGCACTGCTTGCTGCGCCGCCGCGATCGCGGCGGTCACGTCGATGAGTCCGTCCCAGGCCTCCCGGATCACCGCGAGATTCGCGTCCACCACGGCTGCCCCGCGCTTGCCGAAGAACCTGGTGAGTTGGCGGCCCACGGCCCGCAGCAGCTCGTCGCGCTCCAGGCCGGCGCGGGCCGCGAACGGCGCGACCCGCAGGAACACGCCGACCAGCGCAACGCCCTGCATGCGCAGCTGCAGGTCCGGGCGCGGGGCGTGGCGGAGCGCGAGGCCGGCGGTGTCGAGGGCGGTGACGCGGATCCGCCGCGCCAGGAGCTCCGCTCTGGCGTGGGCCGGGATGGACGCCCAGATCGCCTCCGCCGAGGCGAGCGAGGACTGGATGAAGAGGTCGCCGCCGTCCACGAGGCCCGCCAGCGGGTCGCCGAGGTTGAAAGCCGAGACATCGTGCAGCGGGACGAAGTCCACCCGATCGAGCTCGGCATGGGTCCGGATCGGCGCGTCGGCGATGGTCAGGTAGTAGGTCGTGGGGAGGCCCTTCTTCTCGGAGCCGTAGCGAGGGTAGGCCTGGACCTGCTTGTCGAACAGCTCGCCGACGAGCGTGGCCACGAGCTTGTTCGTCGTGACGCTGCCGAACCCGCCGATCGAATGCCCACGCAGCGAGTACGACCCCGGCGGCCGCACGTCGACCGGCGTGGCGGCGAGCCCGAGGGGATGGCGGATGCCGAGCGCCCGGATCGTGTCCGGCCGTTCGCGCCGATCTGCCAGGTCCTCGAAGACGGCCACCAGGTCGCCGGCCCCGACATCCCTGGACCCGAGTCCGGCAACATAGCTCCGGACACGCGGCACGAGCACACCCTCAGCCGACGCGTCGTACAGCGCCGACCGGATCTCGCGCGTGAGCGGGTTGGCCGCGGCAAGCGGGTCGTCCGTTCGCTCCACCACCCCCACCGCCCGAGCTTCGCGGAGCACCTCCGCCAGGCGAGCCGCGGGGAACGGCCGGAAAGCCGTGACGCCGACGCAACCGACAGGCTGGCCCTGGTCCCGCAGGTGGTCGACCACGGCGATCGCGGTGTCGGCGATGGTACCCATCGAGACGAGGACCTCAGACGCGCCGTCCATCCGGTAGGTGGAGATGACGTCGACCTCGCGGCCCGTCAGCTCGCGCCACGTCGCCCTGGATTCCTGGAGCGCGTCGGCCACGCGGTCGGTGTAGGCCCGCTGGCCGATCCGGCCCTTCATGTAGCTGTCCTGGTTCTGCACGACGCCTGTCATGAGCGCCTCTGCCGGGTCGAAGAGATCGCGAACGTGGAGCCGCGGATCCCCGACGAACTCCCGCAGCAGGTCGTCCTCGGGCAGGAGGACGTTCTCCAGCGTGTGCGTCGTCAGGAAGCCGTCCTGGGCGACGATGAATGGCGTCTCGCTGGCCTCGGCCGTCCGCCTGGCGATGGCCGCAAGATCGGCCGCCTCCTGGGCGTTGCGGGCGAACAGGATCCCCCAGCCGCAGTCCGCGACCGCCATCACATCGTCGTGGCCGGCATGGATGTTCAGCGCCTGGCTCGTGAGCGCCCGTGCGCCGACGTGGAAGACGACCGGCAGCCGCTTGCCGCTGATGACGTACAGGACTTCCTTCATCAGGACGAGGCCCTGGCCCGCGGTGAAGTTCGTGACGCGGGCGCCCGCCAGCGCCGCACCCTCGGCGGCCGATGCCGAAGAGTGCTCCGACTCGGGCTCGATGAACCGCAGCGGCGTCCCCCAGAGGTCCGGTCGGCCGTCCGCGACCGCCGCCTGGAACACCGCCGCCATCGTGGTGGAGGGGGTGATCGGGTAGACGCAGGCGACCTCGGCGAGCCGGGTCTCGACGTGCCCGACGGCCTCCGAGCCGTCGACGATCGCCGGGATGCCGGGATATGGCGGGGCTTGCCTCTGGATGCTGGATTCCATGCTTCGATCATCGGCCGCGCGGGCGGTTGCGGAGAGGGACAAACGGGCCCGAATCGGACGGGCCGGTTGGCCCGGAACGACGACCTGGACGTCCGACCGAAGCCGTGCCCCTGATCAGGCCACGATGGCAACGACCCCGGCGAGGCCGGCGATGGCGGCTCGCACCGCGCGCTCGTACGCGGGCATGCCCTCGCGGACGGCACGCGAGCGGGTGGACCCGAAGCCGAACCACTTGCCGCCGATCCCCAGGAAGCGGCCGGCCGGCAGGCCGCCGCGAACCGCCTCCGCGATGCCGAGGACCTGCTGGATGGGCAGCGCGTGGGACGATCGTGGCGCGATCGTGGCGGAGCCCACGAGCGCCTCCAGCGACAGCTCGACGACCTCCCCGGCCGTCACGCCGACGACCGTGTCCAACACGAGGCAGGCCTCGTCCGGCGAGACGTCGATGAGGTCCGTCGCATCGAGCTGCGGGCAGCGGCGGATCTCCAGCCGCTGGCAGATCGCGGGCTCCAGGGACGGCAGGACGTGGGCGATCGCGGACAGGGCGGCGCCGTCGTCACCGCGATCGGCGGTGCCGCACACGAGGACGCGCACGGTGGGTGCCGGGATGGTCATGCGAGGACCTCGTGCTGCACGCTCAGGTCCAGGAAGTGCGTGGCGCACGAGATGCACGGGTCGTAGGACCGGATCAGCTGCTCCAGCGAGTGCGTCGCAACGTCGATCGGCTGGTCCAGGATCCGCGGCGCGAAGGCGGCGATGTCCGCCTCGATCGCGGCCTGGTTCTGGGACGTCGGGGGCACGATGGTCGCGGCCGCGATCCTGCCGTCCTCACCGACCTCGTAGCGATGGAACAGCAGGCCCCGCGGCGCCTCCGTCGCCCACGCGGCGATGCCCGGGTGCGGCGCCCACGCGACCCTCGCCTGGGCGGGCGGCACGTAGGCGTCGACGATGTCGATGGCGTCCGCGGCCGCCTGCACCAGCTCGACCGCGCGCGCGACGATGCTGCGATACGGGTTGCGCCGAATCGATTCGAGGGCGCCGCTGGCGTCCAGCGCCTCCCGCGCCAGCGGATGCAGCTGGTCATGGTCGAGCACGATCCGCGCCGCCGGTCCGAGGAGGTACGGCAGGCCGTCGGCGCCGCGCGCCTGGAGCGCGTTGGACCACGGCACCTGGACCTCGTGGAACGCCTCGCCCCAGGATTGCGGGGCAAGCGCGAGGCCGTCGTTCGAGACGATGCGACCCTCGTTCATCGGGTACTCGCGCGGGTGGTGCAGGGTGACGAGCCGCGGCTCCCGCTCGAACACCGGCGGCGTCAGGCCGAGCGCGACGTCGACCGTCGCCTGCGCCAGATGGAGGGCCTCCCCGAGCGCCGGGCGCAGGCTCCGCAGCGCCGCCTGGCGCGGCGCCCTGGACCAGCCGCCGACGCGGACGCTGACCGGGTGGATCGCCCGGCCGCCGAGGAGCGCCAGCAGCTGATTGCCGATCTGCTTCAAACGCAGCCCGTCCGCCACCAGCTGGCGGTGGTCCTTCGCGAGCTCGACGGCGCTGGGGTAGCCCAGGAAGTCCGGGGCGTGGAGGAGGTAGATGTGGAGGGCGTGGCTCTCGATCCACTCCGCGCAGTACAGGAGCCGGCGCAGCGCTCGCGTCGCCGGGTCGACCGTCACGCCAAACAGGTCCTCGAACGCGTGGACGGCGCTCATCTGGTACGCGACGGGGCAGATGCCGCAGATCCGGGAGACGATGTCCAGCACCTCGTCCGGCGTCCGCCCGACGACGAGGGCCTCGAAGTACCGCGGCGCCTCGAAGATCTGGAGCCGCGCCTCCGCGACGGCGCCATCGCGGACGAGGAGGTGCAGCGATCCCTCGCCCTCGACGCGGGTCAGGTTCTGCACCATGAACCGCAGGTCACTCGTGTGCATCGGCTGCCTTTCCTTCCGGCGGCTCATCGGACCAGCGCGGTGGTGCGGTTGCGGCGAGCTCCGGCGGATGGGCCGTCGCGACCGCCAGGGGCAGGCGCGGTCGACCGGCCAGGCGATCGGTGATGCCGCGGAATGCCGGCGCCGCGCCGGTGAAGCCCGCGAACAGCCGCCCCACGTCGGGCGGCGCGATGCCGCCGCTGCCCGGGCCGTCGATGTACCACTCCGCAAGCGAGTCGACGTTCGCACCCTCGCGCGGCCCGAAGCAGCCGTAGCAGCCCCGCGCCATGCCCGGGCAGATCGCGCCGCAGCCGGTCTGGGTGACCGGCCCGAGGCACGGCTCGCCGCGGCTGACGACCACGCACGCGTACCCCCGGCGCTTGCACTCCAGGCAGACCGCCTGGTCGGGCAGCTGCGGCCGCCGGCCGGTCGCGACGGCCGTGAGCAGCTCCAGGAGCTGGCCGCCGTCGATCGGGCAGCCACGCAGCTCCGCGTCGACCGTCACGTGTGCCGAGATCGGCGTCGCTTCCTCCAGCGAGTCGACGAAGGCCGGCGCCGGGTAGACCGCGTGGCGGAAGGCCTCGTGCTCCGACGCGGTGCGGAGCGCCTGGATCCCGCCGGCGGTCGCACAGGCACCGATCGTCACCAGCACGCGCGTGGCGGCTCGCAGCCGGACGATCTCCACGGCCTGCTCCGGGGTCGAGATGGAGCCCTCCACGAACAACACGTCGAACGGCCCGGACGAGCGGCGCGACGTGGCCTCGGCGAACTCCACGATCTCGAAGCGCTCGGCGATGTCCAGCAGCTGGTTTTCCAGGGCGAGGAGCGTCAGCTGGCAGCCGTCGCACGACGCGAGCTTGACCACACCCACGCGCGGTCGATGCACGGACGCCGCGCGGCCTCCCTGGACGGCGGGCGCGCCGCTGCCGTCCACGGCCGCCGGCTGGACGGCCATCACAGGCCCTCCCGGCGCAGGTCGTCGCCGAGCTCCGCCACCGAGAAGACCGGGCCGTCGCGGCACACGAACCGAGTGCCGAGCTGGCAGTGCCCGCACAGGCCGACGCCGCACTCCATGCGCCGTTCGAGCGTCAGCCACGTGTGCTCCGGCGGGACGTCCAGGTCGGCGAGGACGTCGACGACCGCGCTCATCATCCGCTCCGGCCCGCAGACGAAGGCCGTGACGTTCGCCCCGGTGGCCTTCGCGCCGCGGAAGAGCTCCGTGATGATGCCCACGCGACCGAGCCACTCCGGGCCGGCCCGATCCACGGTTGCCCGGACATCCAGCCCGCGGGCGATGAGGGCGTCGATCTCCGCCACGAACAGCCGATCCCGCGGCGTTCGCGCGCCGAGGTACAGCCGCACGGAGGCGAACCGGTCGGGCGCGGCGAGGACCTCGTCGAGGAGCCCGCGCAACGGCGCGAGGCCGATGCCGCCCGCGACGATGGCCACGTCCCGTCCCTCGGCGTCCTCGATCGGCCATGGCCGGCCGAGCGGCCCGCGCAGCGCGAGCTCCGCGCCCGGCCTGAGGCGAGCGAGGAAGCTGGTCGCCGCTCCGGCAGCGCGGATCGTCAGCTCGAGGCCGTCGGGTCGGATGCGCGAGATGGAGATCGGCGGGATCGCGAACGCGGGCGCGGCGACCATCACGAACTGGCCCGGCCGCGCCGCCAGCAGCGCCGGGTCGTCCGTCCGGAGACGGAGCGTCGAGGTGTCCGCGGTCTCCGGGTGGACGTCGACGACCGTGGCCGGGACGTACTCGACGCGCAGCGAAGCGGGCTCGACGGCCGCGGGGGCGATCGCGAGCACGCGGGTGCCGGGGACGAGGACGGGTGCCGTGGCCGCGAACGCGGCGTCGTCGGCGGGCACCGAGGGTTCCGCGGTCGTGAGTGGCTTGCCGGCGATCGCCGCGAGCTCCTCGCGCACGTCGATCCCTACCGGGCACCACGCGATGCACCGGCCGCAGCCGACGCAGCCCGAGCTTCCGAACTGCTCCCACCACGTCCCGAACTTGTGGGTCAGCCACTGCCGGTAGCGGTCGCGGTGCCGGGGCCGGAATGACCCCCCGCCCGCCACCTGTGCGAACCCCGCGGTGAAGCAGCTGTCCCAGGTCCGCGCAGCGCTGGACGCCCGACCCGCGAGGTCGGAGGTGACGGTCATGCCGGTGCAGAAGCATGTCGGGCAGACGAGGGTGCAGTTGGCGCACGCGAGGCATCGCTCGGCGATCTCGTCCCACCGCGGACTCTCAAGGTTCGCCAGCAGCCGCTCCGGGAGACCCTCCGTCTCGACGGCGATGCCCATCGAAGCGCGAGTCGCAGCCACCTGCCGGGTCGCACGCTCCACGGCCTCGGTCTCGGCGCTCGGCAGCTCGAGGCGCTCGAGCAGGTGGCGGCCGGCCGTCGTGTCGGCTCGCGCCACGAACCCGCCGTCGAGCTCCGAGAGGACGACGTCGGCCCCGGAGGTGACCTCCGGACCGGTGCCCATGGACGCGCAGAAGCACGTCGATGTGGCCAGCGCGCATTCGACCGCCACGACGAGCAGGTCCTCGCGCCGGCTGGCGTAGTCGGGATCGATCGCCGGGCCTCCGGCGAGCACTCGATCGTGGATCGCGAGGGCCGCCAGGTCGCAGGCGCGCGCGCCGACGACCGCGAGGGGCTGCGACGGCGGCCGCTCGACACGGACGGCAAGGCGGCCGTCCGCGCCGCTCTCGACGGACAGCGACTCGACCTTCGCCGGGAACGTCCAGGGCTTGATGCCGCTCCACGCGGTCCCGTTGTCGAACGCACGTCCCGCTGCCGGACTGCCCTCCGGGCGCCGGTCGAGCCGCGCGATGCCCGGCGCCGTGCTGGCGACCCAGCCGAACGGCAGCTCGGACGTCCGGGCGAGCTCCGCGATCTTCAGCGCGCCGTCCTCGACGACGGGCGCGACGACCGTGCGGCCGTCCGCCCACAGGGCGTCGATGAGCTCGTCGAAGCGCGACCACGGCAGGAACCGGGCGGCGGCACGCGAGTCTGGGCCCGAGGTTGCCCATCCTGTGGGCGCGGGCTGGGTCACCACGCGGGGAACTCGCGCGGACCGAAGGTGTCGAGCAGCTGCTGCCAGCTCCCGGTGAGTCGCGTCGTCACGGTCTCGAGTACCAGTGGCAGGAGGGCCGCGGCGACGTCGCATTCGGTTCCCAGCAGCTCCCGGAGCGCGGTCGCGTCGATCTCTCGAAGCCGGGTCGGTTCCGTGGCAACCGCGTCCACCGTCGCCCGGAAGGGCGGCACGATGGCGGACCAGCCGAGCAGCTCGGACGCCTCGACCGTGACGACGGTGAGCCGATCGCCCCACTCGGCGACGCGAAGGCGAAGGGCCACGCGGCCCGATTCCACGGCCGCCAGGTAGGGCGTGTCGCCACCCTCACGCAGGATAACGCTCCCGGCCTCGTGGTCCACCCGCCGGGACAGCCCGTCCAGGCGCGCCAGCACGCCGGGAGGCAGCCGGTCGAGCGCGGTCGCCGTTGCACCGCTGATCCCCCGTGCCGGGGCAGGTCGAAACGTCATCGGGCGGTCTCCTACGCCTGCCCAACGTATCGGCGCCGCCACCGGCGCGACTGCGCCAACCGGCCCGATTCCGGCCGCCGGATGTCCCGTGCCGGGTGTGACCTCCCGACCCTTCGGCCGCGATCAGACCAGGTGCAGGCGTCCGGCCTCGTGCCGCAGCTGCTCGCGGAACTCCGGCGCCGCGATGGCGATCAACGCCGTCGCGCGCTCGCGGAGGGAGCGGCCCCAGAGCTCGGCGACGCCGTGCTCCGTGACGACGGTCCTCGCGTGCGCCCTGGTGGTGACCACCCCCGCCCCCTCCTGGAGGCTGGCCACGATGCGCGACCGCGCGCCGCCGGCCGCGGTTGCGGGAAGCGCGATGATCGCGCGGCCCTCCGAGGCGAGCGAAGCACCGCGCACGAAGTCCATCTGGCCGCCGACCCCGGAGTACATCCGATGGCCGATCGAGTCGGCGACGATCTGGCCGGTGAGGTCGATCTCGATCGCCGAGTTGATCGCGGTCATCCGGCCGAACGACCGGATGACGTGCGTGTCGTTGGTGAAGTCGACCGGGCGCATCTCGATCATCGGGTTGTCTTGCGCGAAGTCGTAGAGGCGCCGGCTGCCCATCATGAAGGCCGCCACGATCTTGCCGCGATTGCGCTCCTTGCGGCTGCCGTTGACCACGCCGGCCTCGACGAGGTCGACGATCGTGTCGGTGAACATCTCCGTGTGGACGCCCAGGTCCTTCTTCCCGTGGAGCGCCGCGCCCACCGCAGCGGGAATCGCGCCGATGCCCATCTGGAGCGTCGCGCCGTCCGGAACCAGGTCCGCGACGAACCCGCCGATCTGGCGCTCGACGGGACCGATCGCCCCCAGCTCGTGCTCGTATGGCGGCACGTCGCAGTCGACGCCGACGTCGATGTCGTCGACGTGGATGAAGCTGTCCCCGAGGGTCCGCGGGATCGCCCGGTTGAACTGCACGACGACGCGCTTCGCAGCCCGGATGGCGGCGTGCATCGCCTCGATGCTCGTCCCGAGCGAGCAGTAGCCGTGCGCGTCCGGCGGCGTCGCGTTCACGAACACGTAGTCGAGCGGCACCATCCCTGACTCGAACAGGCGCGGCACGTCGGACAGGAAGATCGGAACGTAGTCCGCCCGCCCCTCCTGGACCGCCAGTCGGGCATTCGGCCCGATGAACAGGGCCCGGTGCCGGAAGTGGCCCGCCATCGCGGGGGCAAGATGCGGCCCCGGTCCCTCGCAGTGGAGATGGACGACGCTGACATCGCGCAGCTCGGGGGCGCGGTCCACGAGGGCATCGAGGAGTACCGATGGCGTCGCGGCGGCGCACTGGAGGTACAGCTGCTCGCCGGACCTGATCTCGGCGACGGCCTCGCTGGGCGTGAGAATCTGCATGGTCCAAAGGGTAGAGAGCGCCGCGCCGCGGCAAGCCGTCCGTTGGGCCTCCGGCCGGCGGGCCGGAAGTCACCACGACGCCTCAGTCCAAACGCACGTCCCGCAGCAGCCGCTGGGCCGCGTCACAGGCATCGGCGTCCGCGCGGGCGGCAACCCAGGCCTGCGCGATCCACGCGGCGATCCCGGCGTGCTCGGCGCCGTGGCGCTCGGCCGTGGCGGCCCGTCGGAGGCCGTCCGCGAGAAATGCCCGGTACAGAACACCCGGAGGAAGCGCGTCGATGCGTGCCGCCACGCCCGCCGTGAAGTTGATCGGGACGATGAGGCGCCCGAAGAACGCGCCCATCGCCTCGGACAGTTCGTCGGTGCCCTGGCTGTGGCCGCCCCAGCGCGCGATGGGTGCCGGCGAGGACAGGTCGACCACCGTCAGGTGCTCGTCCACCGCCGCGATCCGGAGGTCGCCGCCGAAGGTGAGGAACCGGTTCTCGACCGGGACCCTGTCGATGACGTGGACGTGGCCCCACAGCGCGGCCCGTGCGATCACCGTCCCCGGGGCGCCCGGCGTCCGTCGATCGAACGTCCGAACCGCGGCGCCGTTGCCCGCCTGCGCGTAGTAGGCAACGTGCTCCGGGTCGAAATGGCGTTCGGTCGGCTGGTCCCGGAGCGCGATCAGCAGGTGCCAGCGTCGGCGGTCAGGGCCGACGGGGCTCACGAGGCGGAACCCGAGCTCGGCGAGCAGCGACGCCGCAGCGGCGGGCCAGGCGCGTGCATCGTCGAGGCTGGCCACGAGCACGCCTCGCTCGGCGATCGTGCGGGGCGGTTCCGGCCTGCCCGGCGGCTCTGACGCACGCTGGGGCGCGCCGTCCGATTCGGGGGTGCCGGGCGGCCGCTTTCGCGCGGTCCGGCGCGCCGTTGTGGCTATGGGAGACGTCGTCATCGTCACGCTCGCAGCATGGCGCCGGGACGGCCCCGAGGGCAGTGCCGATGGCACTGCGAAGGCGCCGGAAGGTCCCGGACCGGAGGGGCCGGAACGCCATCACGCGACGCCAAGCGGCACGGCGGCGGCGGTCCGAACGGCCGTTCTTGCCGCGCCCCGCGCGACCTACCGTCAGCGTTGGAGGTGCAGCAGTGAACGAAGACCAGACCACCGGCCAGCGACCTGACTCGGTCGTCTGGATCGATGAGCGCCATGCCATCCTCGCCCAGCTCAACCCCGCGGGGGAGATCTCGACCGTCGAGATCCGGCGGCTGCAGCAGCCGGAGGGCCGCTACCTCGGGCACGTCGTGCACGCGATCGCCGGCCACGAGCACGTGATGGTCGTGGGGCCGCAGCCCATGCGGCTGGCGCTGGAGCGCCGGTTCGTGGCCGTCGGTCATCGCCCCGACCGGCTCGTCGCCGCGCAGCCCTCGCGGCGGGTCGCGGCGGAGAAGCTCGTCGAGGGCCTGGAGCGCTTCGCGGCCT
>DASTIE010000061.1:0-5856 GCA_035717865.1 Candidatus Limnocylindrales bacterium | reverse complement strand
GGCGCGCTCCTGGAGCACGACATCGCTCTCGATCGCGAACGTGCAGCGACCCTGGCTGAGGTCCAGGAGCTGGATCAGGTCCGGGTCGATGTACAGCTGGTGGCAATCCGTGCACAGGCCGCCGGGGATGCCGAAGCACAGTCGCTCGCTCTGGTCGGGCAGGCGGAACGTGGCATCGAACCGGGTGCTGATCAGCAGCCGGGTGCAGGCGGGGCAGCGGTCGCGGCCGGTGGACATGCCACGATGCTGCGGGTCGGTCCGTTCCGCCTGTATGACCCGTCGGTACGGGGCCCCCCCGTACCGTTATTGGACGCGCAGGATCGTCTTCGCCTCGGACCAGTGCCGCTCCAGCGAGTAGTAGTCGCGCTCCGGCGGCGTGAAGACGTGGACCACGACGGACCCGAAGTCGACCAGCACCCAGTGCGACGCCGCGGTCCCCTCCCGCCCGAACGCGTGGACCTTCTCGTCGCGCATCCCCGAGACGATCCCGTCGGCGATCGCGTCGAGCTGCCGCTCCGAGCCGCCCGAGGCGATCACGAAATAGTCCGCCACCGTCGTGAGACCCGTGAGGTCCAGCAGCACGATGTCGGCCGCCTTCTTGTCCTCGGCCAGCTCGACGATCCGGCGCGCGAGGTCGAGCGCCGGCATCTCCGGCACGGCCACCGGCGCCTTCGCGGGCACGGCAGCGCGCTTCGGCAGTCCCTTGGGGTTTCTGGCGAGATCGGTCACTGGGCGGGGAGCCTCCGATACAGGTCATGGTCGGCGATGTAGGCCTCGACGGCCCCAGGCACGAGGTACCGAATGGATCGACCGGCGGCAACACGCGCGCGAAGGGCGGTCGCCGAGAGCTCGATCCGCGGCCCACCGAGGTACTCGACTCGGTCCTCGCGGCCGGGGAATGCGCGGGCGAGCCAGGCCGGGTCTGGCGCAGGGTAGCCCTCGCGGGGCAGCACCGCCATCCGGGCCGCCTCGAACAGGCGCTCGGGCTCGTGCCACGTCGGCAGCTCGGCGAAGCTCTCCGCGGAGAGGATCAGGTGGAGCTGCGCCCCGGGATTGGCTCGAGCCAGCGCGTCCAGGGTGTCCACGGTGTACGACGGGCCTTCGCGCTGGACCTCGATCATCGAGAGCTCGAAGGCGGGGTTGTCCGCGATCGCCAGCTGGACCATCGCCACCCGGTCGCCGACGCGGCTCACCGAGCCCGGCACCTTGTGCGGCGGCTGCCCCGCGGGGACGAAGAGCACTCGATCGAGCGCCAGCGCCTCCCTGGCCTCCTCCGCGACCGCGAGGTGGCCGACGTGGATCGGGTCGAACGTCCCGCCCAGGATGCCGAGCGCCGTCAACGGCGCGCTGCCCAGGGCTCCGCCTCCCACTCCAGCTCGACCGTCCCCACCCGCACGGTGTCCCCGGGCCGGATCCCGGCCCTGCGCAGCTCCTCGTCGGCCCCGAGCCGCTCGAGGTCGCGCTGGAAGCGCTCCGCGGACTCCTCGACGTCGAAGTCCGTCTGGACCGCCAGCCGCTCGATCCGCTTGCCGGCCACGCGGAAGGCGCCGTCCGGCTCGACGGACACGCTCACCCGGTTCGGATCGGCGTCGAGCCGGTGGACCACGACGCCGGACGGCTCGGGCGGCGCATCGAGCTCCTCCGCGGACGGCAGGAGTGCCGCAAGCGCGGCGCGAAACCGGTCCATGCCCTCGCCGGTCGAGGCGGAGATTGCCACGGTTTCGAGGCGGTCCTTCGACCGGGCCGCCCGGAACGCCGGCCAGGCCTCCGCTGCCGACGGCAGGTCGATCTTGTTGAAGGCCACGAGCATCGGCTTCTGCAGCAGCGCGGGATCGTGCGCCTCGAGCTCGTCGCGAATGACGCCCAAGTCCCAGGCCGGATCCCGGGACGAGCCGTCCACCACGTGGACCAGCACGCGCGTCCGCTCCACGTGCCGCAGGAACGCGTGCCCCAGCCCCGCGCCGTCGCTGGCGCCCTCGATGAGGCCGGGCACGTCGGCGATCGTCGGCCGCCGCAGGTCCCCGGCGCCCACCTCGTCGGAGAGGTCCATCACGCCGAGGTTGGGCTCAAGGGTCGTGAACGGGTAGTCCGCGATCTTCGGCCGCGCCGCGGTGACCGCGGCCAGCAGGGTCGACTTCCCCGCGTTCGGCAGGCCCACCAGCCCGACGTCGGCGATCAGCCGGAGCTCGAGCCGGACCCAGCGCTCCTCGCCGGGCTCGCCCTTCTGGGCGTGCTTCGGTGCCTGGTGCGTGGAGGTCGCGAAGTGGGTGTTGCCCAGCCCGCCGCGGCCGCCGCGCGCGACCATCGCCTGCTGGCCGGTCGCCACGAGGTCCGCGATCAGCTCGCCGGTCCCGTCGTCGTAGATCGCGGTCCCGGGCGGGACGTCCAGCGTCAGGTCGTCGCCCGCCTTGCCGTGGCGCCGCGCGCGCGTGCCGCCGCCGCCCGGCGTGGCCTTGAAGTGGTGCTTGTACTGGAAGTCGCGCAGTGTCGTCTGGCCGGGATCGACGCGCAGGTGGATCGAGCCGCCGCGCCCGCCGTCGCCACCGTCCGGACCGCCGCGCGGCACGTGCGCCTCACGTCGGAACGTGGCCGCGCCCGCGCCGCCATCACCGGCGCGCACGAAGATCTTGACCCGGTCGAGAAACATGCGGGGCTATGGTCGCACGGCGTCGAGCGAGGACCGGTCGCGAGCGGACTCGCCGCGGCCGTCCCAGCTAGTAGTAGCGCAGCGCGTTGACGCGGTAGCTGCCGTTCTCCCAGGGGCGCCCGACCCAGACCTCGAAGTGGTCGTGCGGGCCCGTCGCCCAGCCGCTCTGCCCGATCCGCCCGATCCGCTGGCCCTTCGCCACGGCCTGGCCCGCCGCGACGGACACGGACGACATGTGGTGCTGCGCGCTGTAGATCCCGTTGCCGTGGTTGATCCACACCTGGTAGCCGCCGCCGTTGCTCTTCCAGCCGGCGAAGACGACCGTTCCGTCGCGCGGAGCGACGATCGGGCTGCCGTAGCTGTCTGCGATGTCGACACCGTAGTGGCCGTAGTGGAAGTACTGGCTGACGTAGCCGCCCGGCACGGGCCAGGCCCAGGACCCGGAGACCGGCACGAAGCCGCCACCACCGCCGCCGCCGGAGGTGCGCGGCTTCGCTGTCGGGATGGGCTTGGCGGTCGGCATCGGCTCGCCCTTGGCGCCCTGGAGCAGGAGCACCTGGCCCACGATCAGGTTCGTGTCCGTCAGCTCGTTCGTCGCGATGATCTGGTCGACGGTGATCTTGTTGGCCTTCGCGATGGACTCGAGCGTGTCACCCGCGGCCACGGTCACGACCAGCCCGCTGACCGGCGGGATGACGAGGTTCTTGCCCGCCTTGAGCTGCTCCTTCGAGGTCAGCTTGTTGGCCCACCAGACGGTCATCATCGAGACGCCGTAGCGGCTCGCGATGGAGGTGAGCGTGTCGCCCTCCTTGACCGTGTAGTGCCGCAACAGGCCCGCGGAGGTCTGGATCGTGGTGTCGACCGCGACGGGCTTGTAGAGCGTCCCGTCATCCACGGCCGCCACGTCGAACGAGGGCTCCTCGAAGTAGCCCTGGTCCTCGAGGTCGGAGAAGGCGTCGACCTTGCCGCCGATCGCGAGTCGCGTCGTCTCGACGTCAGCGGCAGAGGCCGCGCCCTGGGCTGCGCCAACGGGCGCCGCGGGCGCGAGGCTGAAGCTCGCGGCGGCGACCACGATCAACGCGATCGCGATCGGGAGCGAGCGCTCCGCCGTGAAGCGGAGGACGAGGTGGCGGCGGAACAGCCGGCGGCGGATGGAGCCGCGAGGCGTCGCGCGGGCGACGCGGGCGGCGATGCGCTCGCCCGTCTCGCGGGTCGCGACCGAGGCTCGGCGGCGAGCCTTGGGTGTCGCTGTCAGGAGGTCGGCGCAGACCCTGGCCGCGCCGATAGCGCGGCGGTGCGCGGGTCGCGCGGTCGCGGATGGGATCGGCTCGGTCGCGGGGCGGTCGAGCCTGGTGGAGCGATCACGTGCGAAGCAATCTCGCACGACGCCGCTCACGGCGTTCAGCAATACGTTCTCCTGGCGGGACGGTCCTTGCGCGGCGGGGCGCGCGGTTTGCGTGGGACGGGACCGTCGCGGGTCGCGATCTTGAGCTGGGGTTCTCGTCTTCGCGGCCGAGCCCACTCCTCACGGGCTGGGACGTTGCAGGGACCTTAGCACGCTCCGGCGAAGTGTCGCAAACGGGCTGCTCGTCCCGAATCGAGCGGCGGAAGGGCCGTGCGTCCGGGCACCGGATCGCCGCCGCGCCGCCAGGCGACGAGCGACTGGGGCGTCAGGCGTCCAGGGACTTCGTCAGGCCGGCGAGGAACTGCGCGTTCGTATCGGTCTTGGCGAGGCGATTGAGCAGCAGCTCGATGCCCTCGTTCGTGCCGACCGCCGACAGCATCCGGCGCATCGTCCAGACCATCTTGAGCGTGCCCTCCTCGAGGAGCAGCTCCTCGCGCCGGGTGCCGGAGCGCATGACGTCGATCGACGGGAAGATTCGCTTCTCGGCGAGCTTCCGGTCGAGGATGAGCTCCGAGTTGCCGGTGCCCTTGAACTCCTCGTAGATCACGTCGTCCATGCGCGAGCCGGTGTCGATCAGGCAGGTGCCGATGATCGTGAGCGAGCCGCCCTCCTCGATCTTCCGCGCGGCGCCGAAGAAGCGCTTGGGCGGGTAGAGCGCGATGGGGTCGATGCCGCCGGACAGCGTCCGGCCGCTCGGCGGTAGCGCCAGGTTGTAGGCGCGCGCGAGGCGGGTGATCGAGTCGAGGAGGATCACGACGTCCCGGCCCGTCTCGACCTGGCGCTTGGCGATCTCCAGCGCCATCTCGGCCACGTGCGTGTGGTTCTCCGTGGGCTCATCGAAGGTCGAGGAGATGACCTCGCCCTTGACGGACCGCCGCATGTCCGTGACCTCCTCGGGCCGCTCGCCGATGAGGGCGACCATCAGGAGGATGTCCGGGTAGTTGGCGGTGATCCCGTTCGCCATGGCCTTGAGGAGCATCGTCTTGCCGGCCTTCGGCGGGCTGACGATCAGGGCGCGCTGGCCCTTCCCGATCGGGTTGACCAGGTTGATCATCCGCTGGCTGAGGTTCTTCGGGTCGTTCTCGAGGTTGATGAGCTCGTCCGGGTGGACCGGGGTCAGGTCGTTGAAGACCGGCCGGCCTCGGGCGGTCTCGATGTCGACGCCGTTGACGCTGTCGACCCGCAGGAGGCCCCAGTACTTCTCCTGCTCACGCGGCGCGCGCACGGCGCCCGAGACACGATCGCCGATGCGAAGGCCGAAGCGGCGGACCTGGCTGGACGAGACGTAGACGTCCTCGGTGCTCGGCAGCAGGCCGTGGCGGCGCATGAAGCCGTAACCCTCGTCGACGATGTCGAGGATGCCGCTGGCGTAGTCGAGGCCGGCACGCTCGGTCTGCTCCTTGAGGATCGCGTCGACGAGGTCTTCCTTGCGCTCGTCCGTCGGCGTCTGGAGCTCGAGCTCGCGCCCGACCTGGCGCAGCTCGGCGACGCTCATCTCGCGCAGGTCGGCGACGTCGAGGTCGTTCCGCTCGCGGGCGGCCTCGAGCTCCTGCTGCTCGTCGTACTCGGTCACGGGCGCGCGACCACCGCCACCCATCTGGCCGCCGCGGCGGCGGGGACGACGGTTGCTGCGCATGGTTCGCTGATCTGGGGCTGGCATCTGGTTGGGGTTCACCTGTTGGGCGTGGTGGATATGAAATGGGCGCTGCTGACAGCGCGTCGGGCTCACCCACGCCAAGACGTGTCCGCTCGCGGACCGGGGTGGGGATGGACCGACTATACGCACGCGCCGATCCGCCGTCAA
>DASTIE010000060.1:0-2061 GCA_035717865.1 Candidatus Limnocylindrales bacterium | reverse complement strand
AGCTCCGCTTCCCTGGAGCTCGTGCGGATCGTCTTGGCGCCGAGGAGCGTGAACAGCTCGGAGGCGCGATTCGCCGCTCCATCGTCGTCCGCCCCGATGATCTGCGGGAGCGAGTGCAGCTCCTCCAGCGCGTGGCCCTCGGCGATCCGCTCCGGGCAGAACGCGAGATCGACCTCGCAGCCCTTCGCGGCGAGCCGCTGCGCGACGTACTCGGTGGTGCCGGGGTAGACGGTTGATCGAAGGACGACGAGGGCGCCCTTGCGCAGGTGCGGCGCGATCTGGTCGACCGTCTTCTCGAAGATCGTCATCGACGGCCCGAGGAACTCGTCGACCGGCGTCCCGACCACGACCACGACCCGATCCGTCCGCCCGAGCATCGACGCCTGGTCGTCGAGCTCCAGGCGGCCCGTCGGCAGGACCTTCGCGAGGAGCTCGTCGGCGCCGTTCTCCTTGAACGGCATGTGGCCGGCGCGGATGCGCTCGATCGTCTGGGCGTTGATGTCGTAGATGCCGACCTTCTGGCCCGCGTCCGCGAACGCGAGGCTCAGCGGCAGGCCCACATGGCCGCCGCCGCCCAGCACGACGAGGTCGAGATCCGGGTCTGCCACCGCCCGGGACTGTACCAGCCGTGGAGGCTCGGACGGGCTGGCTCCTTGGTACGGGCGGCAGGATCACGCGGGCCATTGCGAGCGGCCATCATTCCCGCGTGACTCGGGAGGGAGTGGCGCCTCGACACCCGGTGGCCCGGGTCGCCGCGTACCTCGCGAAGCGCCCGTGGCTGGTGTACCTCGGCCTGACGCCGTTGGCGCATCCGATCCTCGAGATCATCCTGTTCGGCGAGCGGGCGCTCCAGACCGCGCACGACGTCTTCGACGACGACGTCCCGCGCCTCTTCTCCATCCCGGCCGACTGGCGGGCCTTCGGCCCTTCGCTCTGGGACACGCATCTCACGGGCGGCAACGCCCTGCTGGCCCAGTTCGCGCTGCCGCCGCTCGCGCCGGACGTGCTGCTCAGCTTCGTCGTGCCACCGTATCTCGCCTACACCCTGAACGCGGCGCTGATGGCCTTCCTCGCGGGCCTCTGCATGCACGTGTTCCTGCGCGGGTCGCTGCGGCTGCCGACCATCGCGTGCTTCGCGGGCGGCGTGCTCGCCGTCTTCGGGTTCTGGCACTACATCCTGGGCTACGCCGCGCTCATGGCGCCGCTGGCCCTCCTATGGTCCGAGCGCGCGGCCGCTGCGGACGCGAGGCGCGGCGACGCCGTGCGGCTCGCGTTGCTCGTGGCCTTCCTCGCGATCTCCAGCCAGGTCCAGGTGGTCGCCATCCTGGCGGCGGTCGCCCTCGTGTGGACGCTCGTGACCGTGCCGTCCGCACGGGAGGCCGCCGGAGGGATTGCGCGATGGTTCCGAGGCTGGATCGCCGGTGCGCTGCTGGCTGCGCCGGTCCTGCTGACGCTGTTCGTTGCGGTCGCCGAATCGCAGCGCACGATCTGGGTGATCGACCCTCTGGCGGACCCGATCGGGCAGTGGCTGACCGACGCGGGTGCGATCGTCTTCGGCGTACCGGTGGGCGCTCTCGACCGTCTGAACCCGCTCTACGGCACGATCTTTCCAGGGGTCGCCGGTGTCGCGCTGCTCGCGGTGTCCCTGGCGATCCCGCGCCCCGATCGCCGCTCGCGTGCCGCGCTGGGCCTCCTCGTGGGCGTGCTGCTCGCGGACCTCGTCGGGATCCTCGTGCTGCCGCTCCAGGCCGACAGCTCGCTCCTCCGATCCTTCCAGTTCGTTCGCGTCCTGCACCTCGCCCCGGTCGCGGTGGCGATGAACGTGGCGCTCGCGCTCGCGTGGCTTGTCCGCGGCGCGCCCGGTGGCGAGGGCATCGGCGACGGCGCCGGCGCCGGGGTCAGCAAGGCACGCCCTGCCGTCGCAGTCGCGGGTCTCCTCGCGGCAGGAGTCGCGTTCCTCCCGCAGGCCTCCACGATCTGGCGCTCGCTCAATCGGCGGCTCGATGACGGTCTCGACCTCGCCCGCCTCGAGCCGGCGACCGCCGGCTGGCTGCTCGCCCT
>DASTIE010000059.1:0-11654 GCA_035717865.1 Candidatus Limnocylindrales bacterium | reverse complement strand
GCGGTCGAGTCCGGCGTGAACGCGTCGATCCGCGAGCCGATGGACGCCGTCTGGTGGGGCATCAGCACGCTCGTTGGCGGGCAGACGGACGTCACGGCGGTCACGACGGAAGGACGCATCGCGACCGTTGCCCTGCTGCTGATCGGCGCGGCCATGGTGGTCGGCGCCACGGTTCGCGGCGGTGGCCTCAGCCCTGACCCGGAGGTGCCGCCGGCAGCGCACGGAAGCGGGGAAGCGGCGCGCTAACCTGACGCCGCCGGAGTGGCGGAATGGCAGACGCGGCCGACTTAAAATCGGCTGCCCGCGAGGGCGTGCGGGTTCGAATCCCGCCTTCGGCACGACCTCAGTCGCGCCACAGCACCTGGCACAGCCGGGCGGCCTGCCGGACCGTCGAGGCAGTTCATCGCGACTTGCAATGCCGTCGCAAGGTCAGGCCCTTGGCGAGTGGCGGGGGAGTTGGCAGACTGGCAGCGACTGGCCGGCGGCGGTCGCCGGTGCCCACGAGGCACCGCCGTCCGGACCCATCGAAGCGGTGATTCTGTGATCGTTCGCGTCCTCCGGGTCCGTGTTCGCGCCGGGCGTGTCGGGGCCTTCAATGCCCTGTTCCGGCGCCAGGTCGCCCTGCTGCGAGAGCAGGACGGCCTCCTCTACGTGAAGCTCGCGCGCCGGCTGCAGCCGGATGGCGCCGAGGAGGCGGTGCTCTTCGAGGAATGGCAGGACGCCGCCTCGCTGTACGCATGGGTCGGCCCGAACCTCAAGGAGCCGCGGCTCGTGCCCGGCGTGCGCGAGCTGATCGACGAGGTCCACGTCGCGCACTACGAGGCGCTCTCGGAGGACACGGAGACGGCGCTGGAGGGAGACCGCGGCAATGACGCCGACGCGCGGCTCCCCGGAACGGACGACACGCCGCTCGATGACGCCGGCGCTGACTCGGGCGCGAAGTCGCGCCCCGGCGCAGAGGCTTCCTAGCCCCGCCCGAAGAAGCCGCCGAGGCCGCGCCGCCGCGACTCCGTGATGCTGGACGGCGCGTCCTCGCCGAGGATGACCGCCGCCAGCTGGTCGAAGCGGCGCGAGGGCTGCGACGTCGGCGCGCTGGAGAACACGGGCGTGCCCTGGTTCGCGGCGCGGAGGTAGAGCAGCGGGTCATAGGGGATGCGGACGGCGACGCGGCGGCCGAGCGCCGTCTCGATGTCGCCCGGGGTGAGCGTCTGCAGCGCGTACGTCTCGTTGACCACGATCGTCGGCTCGGCCCGCTGGGCATTGTCCTCGCCGAGGTACTCCAGCATCCCGTGCACGGCCTTCAGGGCGGGGAAGTCCGGCGTCACGACGAAGATCACGTCGTCGGCCGCGTCGAGGCCCGCCACCACGCGCTCGTCGAGGTGCGAGCCCAGGTCGACGACGACGGTGTCGACCGCGGTCAGGACCGCCTCGAGGATGCGCGTCGTCTCGGTGCCGGGCATGAGCGAGTCCGTCGACGGCGCCACGGAGCCGGCGAGCAGCAGCACGCCGGCGTCGTGCCGCGTCAGATAGGTGGAGCGGAGGATCTCGGGGCTGATCGCACCGTCGCTGTCGCGGATCAGGTCCGAGATCGTGAGCTTGGGGCGAACGTCGAGGTGCGTGGCGACCTGGCCGCCCATCGGCGTGAGGTCGACGATGGCCACCTGGTCCGGCGCCCGAGCTGCGATCGCCAGCGCGAGGTTCACGGCGACGGTGGTCGTCCCGACGCCGCCCTTCGGCGAGTACAGGACGACGAGGCGCTTGCCGGGCCGGCGGGTGCTCGCGACGATCGTGCTGGGGCGCATCTCCTTGGACCGCCGGTGGCGGAGGTCGAGGGCTTCGACGCGGGCGTCGAGCTCGCGGTCGTCGACCGGCCGCATCATCACGTCGTCCGCGCCCGCCTCGAGGAGGCGGATCCGCTCCTCCACGTCGTCCGAGCCGGTGATCGCGAGGATCGGCACCTCGGCGAGCTCCGGGACGGCGCGGATCTCGCGCGCCAGATCCGCCGCGGTTCGCGGCGGTGCCACGATGTCGAGGACGATGACGTCCTGGTCCCCGGCTGCGGCGACGAGCCCCGCGGGGTCGTCGATCCGGGTCAGCGCCCGACCGCTCTTCCCGAGGACCTTCGCGAGCGGGTCGCTGATGGCATTGCCGAGCAGGATGATTCGAGTGTCGGGCACGGGTCTCCTGGGCAGTACGCAGGCAGGTTTGGGAAGTTGCGCCGCCAGAGGATACAACCGGGTTCGCGCCGGGCCCGTCCGCGGATCAACGCGGTGAAGCGCGGACCTCGTGCTAGACTCCGGCCTCGTTCAACCTTTCTGCTCGGCGCGCTGTGTCGTGAGCCGGGCATCCCCACAGGAAGGAGTGCCGACGGCCATGCGCCGCTACGAGCTCATGCTGGTCTTCCGCCCCGATGCGCCGGACGACAGGATCGCCGCGATCATCGATCGCACCACCCGCCAGATCACCGCCGCAGGCGGCCAGATCGTGAAGGTCGCCCCCTGGGGCCGCCGCCGGCTGGCCTACGCCATCGACCGCCACCGTGAAGGCGCGTACCACATCGTGGTCTTCGAATCGCCCACCGACGGCATCGTCGAGCTGGAGCGTGGCCTGCGCATCACCGAGGAGGTCCTTCGCCACCTCATCGTGCGCCAGGAGCGCCCCGCCCGTGCGATGCGCGATGTCGGCGCCGGTGATGACGGCGAGGGCGACGAGTCGCTGCTTCCCTCCGCAGAGGACGAGGAAGAAGAGGATGATGGTCGCGAGCGGATCGACGAGTCGGAGAGCGAAGCGGCTCCCGCCGCGATCGACTGAGAGGGCGGAACGATGGCGCTGAGCAAGATCCAGATCATCGGCAACCTCGGGCGCGACCCCGAGCTCCGCTACACCCCGAACGGCCGCCCCGTGGCGAGCTTCACGGTCGCCGTCAACCAGTCGACCAAGAACCAGCAGACGGGCGAGTGGATCGAGGCAACGGACTGGTTCCGCGTGAGCGTCTGGGGGGATCGCGGCGAGCGAGCCGCGGAGAACCTCCGCAAGGGCGCGCGCGTCTTCGTCGACGGCCGCTTCAAGGCCCGCGAGTACGAGGCCAACGACGGCCAGAAGCGGATGTCGCTGGACATCACCGCCGATACCGTGCTCGGGTTGGACAAGCGCGAGCAGACCGAGGGCACGTTCGCCGGCGCACCCGCAGCCGCGGGCGCTCCTGCCGGCGGCGGCCGCTCCGGCGGCTTCGACGACACCGAGATCGACGAGCTGCCCTTCTAAGCCCGAACGCTCACCGAACCCGACCCTTCAGGAGAACCCGCCCACATGCCACCTGCCCGAACCTCGCGCAAGCGCGACGACTTCTACCGCGACCGCCGGCGCCGCAAGGTCTGCGCCTTCTGCGCCGACAAGACGGTCCAGATCGACTACAAGGAGGTCAACCGCCTCCGCCGCTACCTCTCCGAGCGCGCCAAGATCGAGCCGCGCCGCAAGACCGGCACCTGCGCCGGACACCAGCGCGAGCTGTCGGTGGCACTGAAGCGAGCGCGTCACGTCGCTCTCCTTCCGTACTCTCCGCAGCATCTCCGGCCGTAGCTAGCCGCTGACCCGCTGCAGCTCGACGTCCTGATGGAGGTCGGGCTGCTGCTGCTCGCCGGCGGGGTCGCGGCCGGGGCGTTCGGGTCCCTCCTCGGCCTGGGTGGTGGGCTGCTCATCGTCCCGCTGCTGACCATCGGCTTCGGGCTGCCACTGCGCGAGGCCGTCGGCGTCTCGCTCGTGTGCGTCATCGTGACGAGCAGCGCCTCGGCCGGCGTGTACCTCCAGCGGCGCCAGGCCAACCTGCGGCTCGGGATGGTCCTGGAGCTGTTCACCGGCGTCGGGGCGGTCCTCGGGGGCGCGATCGCGTTCCTGCTCGACGAGCGCTTCCTTGCCGGCCTGTTCGCCGCGATCCTCGCCTACATGGCGTTCTCGATGCTCCGTGCTTCGAGGGTCTCCGCCGCGCCGCCGACACCGGACGAGGCGTCGCAGGCGATCGACGAGGAGCTCGCGAAGGCTTCCGAGGTCGCCATCGACGAGGAGCCGGACGAGGACGCGGCCACGGTCGACCCGGACGCCGGCTCGCTCTGCCTCCGGCCTGCGGGCCTCGCGAGGATGCCGCTTGCCGCCGTGGCCAGCGTGGGCGCGGGCGTCGCTTCGGCCCTCCTCGGGATCGGCGGAGGCATCATCAAGGTTCCGCTGATGCACCTGCTGCTCGGCGTGCCGCTGCGGATCTCCACCGCGACGAGCAACCTGATGGTCGGCATCACCGCCTCGACGAGCGCCATCGTGTACCTGCTCCGGGGTGGCATCGACGCGTACGCCGCGGGCCCGACGGCCGTGGGGGTGTTCATCGGGGCGAGTCTCGGTTCACGGCTCGGCCACCGCGTGAACGTCCACTACCTGCGCCTGCTGTTCGTCGCGGTCATGGTCTACACGGCGTTCGAGATGGGACGCCGGGCTTTGGACGTCTGATGGCCACGCCAGCAACGCCGCAGATGCCGCCGCACGTGCCGCCGACGGGCACGCCGCCGGCGAACCTCGAGCTTGCGCTTGCCCACGTCCTGCAGCTGGGAACCTACGTCTCCGTGGCGCTCATCGGGCTGGGCTCGATCCTCCTTCTCGCCGGGGGCGGCTCGCCCCTCGACCCAGGACCGCCGCTCGATCTCGCGCGGCTGCCGGGCGACCTCGTGGCGCTGCGGCCTGCCGGCTTCCTGTGGCTCGGCATCGTCGGCGTCGTGGCGACGCCTGCGCTCCGGGTCGGTCGTGCCCTCCTCGGCTTCCTCCGCCGCGACGAGCAGCGGATGGTCGCGGTGTCCGCGCTGGTCCTCGGGGTGATCCTCGTCGGCGTCATCGTCGGCGTCATGGCACGCTGAAAGGGCAGATGGACCTCCTCATCCTGCTCGCGTCCTTCGTCATCATCCTGGCGGGGGCGGAGCTGTTCACCAATGGCATCGAGTGGTTCGGGCGGAAGCTCGGGCTGGCCGAGGGCGCGGTCGGATCCGTGCTGGCGGCGGTGGGCACGGCACTCCCCGAAACCATGATCCCGATCATCGCGATCCTCTTCTCGAGCGGCGAGCACTCGGAGGAGGTGGGGCTCGGCGCGATCCTCGGCGCGCCCTTCATGCTTGCGACGCTCGCGATGTTCGTCACCGGCGTCGCGGTGATGATCCAGGCGCGCAAGCGCCCGAGCGGCGACGTCATGCCGGTGGACACCAAGGTCATCGGCGCGGACATGCGGACGTTCGCACTGTCGTACGGCATCGCGATCGCGGCGGCGCTCTTCCTGCCCTCGGACCCGACCTGGCCCAAGATGCTCGTGGCGATCCTGCTGCTCGTGATCTACGGCTGGTACGTGAAAGGCCACTTCGAGGCCGACGCGTCGATCGACGTCGAGGACCTCGCGCCGCTGCGGTTCCACCGCTTCGACGCCGGTCGGACGGCCACGCCGGACGGTTCGCCCCGCCTCCGGATCGTCAATATCCAGGTGCTCGTCGCGCTCGGGCTGATCGTCATCGGCGCGGTGGCCTTCGTCGACGCCGTCGGGCACGTGGCGGCGTCGCTCGGCGTCAGCCAGGTCCTGCTCGCGCTCGTCATCGCGCCGATCGCGACGGAGCTGCCCGAGAAGTTCAACTCGATCATCTGGATCCGGCAGGGCAAGGACACGCTCGCGATGGGCAACATCACGGGCGCCATGGTCTTCCAGTCGGCCATCCCGGTGTCCGTGGCGCTGCTCTTCGCGCCGCACGCCTGGGTCGCCGGGCAGGGCAGCTACCTCGCCTTCGCGTCGGCCGGGATCGCCTTCCTTGCCAGCGCCGCGATCTTCATCCCGATGTGGCGAACCGGGCAGCTTCGAGGCCGGCTCCTGCTCCTCGGCGGCCCGTTCTACGTGGCCTATCTCGCCATCGTGCTCGTCGGAATATCGACCGGATAGAGGAGTCCCGCGGGGGTCGGGCAAAGGGCCCGCGATATACTCCCGCCGCGCCATCGAGCCGTCGAAACGAGGAGCCCGTCGAGATGCTGACCGAGAAGCCGAAGGCCCACGCGGCGACTGACCCGCACAGCGACGCGCACGGCTCGCCGGCCTCGATCGACGATCTCGTCGCGTACTTCCAGGGCGACTACGTGGCCATGCGCGACGCACGGATCAGCGTCATGACGCACGCCTTCATGTACGGCACCGCGGTCTTCGAGGGCATCCGCGCGTACTGGAACGCCGAGCAGGGGGTGCTCTACGGGCTGAAGCTGCGCGAGCACATGGAGCGCATCCGGCGCAACGCCGCGATTCTCCTGATCCTGGATCTCCCGCCGGTCGACGAGCTCGTGCGGATCGTCGTCGAGACCATTCGGCGGAACGCCTTTCGTGGCGACGCCTACATCCGCCCATGCTTCTACAAGTCCGGCACGACGGTCGGGGTCCGGCTGCATGACCTGCCGCACGAGTTCGTCGTGGTCGCGCTGCCGTTCGGGGACTACATCGACACCGACAACGGCGTGCGCGTCATGACCTCCACCTGGCGCCGCAACGCCGACGACTCGATCCCGGCGCGCGGCAAGATCGTGGGCGGCTACGTGAACATGGCGCTCCAGAAGTCGGAGGCGCAGCTCAACGGCTTCGATGAGGCGCTCGTGCTGACTGCCGACGGCAACGCCTCGGAGGCCTCGGCGGCGAACCTCTTCGTGGTCCGCGACGGGGTCCTCCTGACGCCGCCGGTCTCGGACGACATCCTCGAAGGCGTGACCCGCAAGGCGATCCTCGAGCTCGCGGAGGTCTTCGGCATCCCGACCGAGACCCGGTCGATCGACCGCAGCGAGATCTACGTCGCCGACGAGATGTTCCTGGTCGGCACCGGCGTCCAGCTCTCACCCGTCATCGAGCTCGACCACCGCCCGATCGGCGGCGGCGCCGTCGGCCCGATCACGAAGCAGCTCCACGAGGCCTACTTCGCCGCCGTGCGCGGCAAGGACTCGCGCTTCGCGCACTGGCTCACGCCAATCCCCTCGCACTGATCTTCGGGCGGGCGTGTTTCCGCCGTTCCCCTGGCCACACCATGGCCGGCGTGGAGGCCTGGCAGGGAACCCCAGCGCGATCGTTGCCCGCGACAGGTTCCGCGGCGCCATCGGTTCCCCGCGGATCCCCGTGTGGCGGGGGTAAGGCCCGCTCCTGCCACCTGCATGCGGTCATTTGTGCTCGGCGCCAGGCTTTAGCAGCGTCAACCCGGTCGATTGTCGCTCGCACGCGGGCCAATCCGTGTCTAAGCCCCACGCGGCGAGGATCTGGCACCGAATGCGACATTGGGGCCCCACTAAGCCCCGCGCGGCGAATATCTGGCACTGACTGCGACGTGCGATCTGGCACCGAATGCGAGATGCGGCACGACGTTCCTCGTCTGGCGAGGATCTGTCAGCCTCCGAAGCGACACCAGCCGGCCGCGCGGCCTGCGTTACGGAGCCGGCGGAGGCCTACGGGGCGGGAGGCGGTGTCAGCTCAGGGGTGGAGTCGCCGGTGATCACGGTGAAGTCGACGCGGACGGCCGCGTCGGTGACGGGGGTGACCTCGACGCCGAACACGAGCTTCAACGCCTCCGCGGTCAGCGGGAGGGACGTCTCGGCGCCGTTGTAGGCACGGATCGTGGTCCCGGAAAGGCCCGACACGTCCGGCTTCTGGTTCGGGGCGCTCGCGGTGATCCCGAGGTAGCTCAGGTACTCCGACAGGCGGCCGGCCTCACCCTGACGCCCGCTGCCGTTGAGGACCCAGACCTCGGCGCCCTCGGCCAGCAGGGCATCGCGCGCCTCGGCGAAGTTCGGATCGACGTTGAAGGCCTCGCTCACGGCCGTCCGGATCCGTTCGACGCGCGGCTGGATGATGTAGCCGCGCGGCGGGCAGCTCAGGCATTCGTTCTGGTAGAACGGCGGCGTGAAGATGACCGACCGGATGGAGCGCGTGTCGATCCGGTCCGCGAGACCCAGCAGCTGGGGCACGACTTCGCGCGGGATGTCCGTGCGCACGGATTGCCCGACCGCCGCCGCGAGGACGTCGATGTTCTTCAGTGCCTGGCCGATGTCGAGCTGCTGGCGCAGCGACACGATCACGCGCTGCTGGCGTGCCCCGCGCTCGAAGTCGGAGGTGCTCTTCCGCGACCGCGCATACGCCAGCGCCTCGGCGCCCGTCATGTGCTGGTTGCCGGCCGGGATGTAGAGTCGCTCGCGATGGCCGCCGCCGGCGGGGAAGTTGTCGTCGAGGACCGGCACCTGGACGTTGATCGTCACCCCACCGAGCGCGTCGACGACCTTCTTGAAGCCGTCGAAGTTGACCTCCACGTAGTACTTGATGTCCAGCCCGTAGAGGTGGCCGAGGGTCGCCTTCAGGGCGTTGTAGCCACGCGACCCGCGCGACCCGGGCCAGGCATCGGAGCGCTGGCTCGCGCTCACCCAGAGCGAGTTGATCTTGCCCCCGTAGGCGGAGCCGTAGACGTTCCTGGCGGGGCCGGGCGGGATCGGCACGTCGACCGTGTCGCGCGGCAGCTGGAACATCACGACCTGGTTCGTCGCCGGGTCGATCGAGACCGTGATCAGCGTGTCCGTGTTGTGGGCGCCGCCCTGCTCATCCGCGCCGATGAGCAGGATGTTGAGCCGCTCCTTGCCGTCCCACGGCGGGATGGCCGAGCCGGATGCGTCCGGACCGAGGCTCGGCGGGAGCGAGACGCCCGGCTCGAGGGACGCGCCGTCGGACGGCCCCGGGGAGCTGCCCGGCTCGCAGTCCGCCTCTGGATCGAAGATGCACGACGCCGTCCCGGACAGCAGCAGGTCGTAGCGCGCGACCGCGAGGTGCGCGCCGCTCATCACGAGCAGGACTGCAGCGAGACCCGCCACGGACACGACGGCGGCCTGGCGTGCCGCGGCGCGCGACACCGCCGGCCCGCCGAGCGCTCGCCCGATCGTCCAGGCATCGACGATCGACCACGCGCGATACACGAGCAGCATCAGGTTCCCGACGAACAGCGCGACCTGGAACCAGCCCTGGACGGCCAGCCCGGCGAAATCGAGCGTGTCCATGCGCACCGCGAAGCCCGCGAGGAGGGCCGTGATGAGCAGCAGCGGCGCCGCGATCCCGAGCGCGCGCCGGTAGGCACCGAGGTAGGCGTGCCCGAGGCCGGGGAAGAGCAGGGACAGGAATGCCGCCACGAAGGGCGACCGGCCACGCACCAGTGTTTCGTGGCCCGCCTGCATCGCGGGTAGGATAGCCGCCCCATGTTCCACCCCGTTTCGACGCGCCCGGATCTGGTCGCGATGGAGCACGACGTCCTGCGCCAGTGGCAGGAGCGTGCGACGTTCGCGCGTCTTCGGGCGCAGAACGCGGGCGGCCCGCACTGGAGCTTCCTCGACGGACCGATCACGGCCAACAACCCGATGGGCGTGCACCACGCCTGGGGCCGGACGTACAAGGACGTCTTCCAGCGCTACCACGCGATGCTCGGCGAGGACCAGCGCTGGCAGAACGGCTTCGACTGCCAGGGGTTGTGGGTCGAGGTCAACGTCGAGCGCGACCTCGGGTTCAAGAGCAAGCGCGACATCGAGGCCTACGGCATCGCCGAGTTCGTGTCCCTCTGCAAGCAGCGGGTCCTGACCTACGCCGCGCGCCAGACGGAGCAGAGCATCCGGCTCGGGATGTGGATGGACTGGAACGACCCGGACGAGCTGCGCCGGCTGCGCGACCTGCTCGCCGCGGATCCCCAGCAGGTCACGACCATCCAGGGTCCGGAGGGCCCGGTCACGGACACCGTCGAGATGCTGGTCGGGCGGCTCGGGATGCCGGACGTCGGCGGCAGCTACTTCACGTTCTCCAACGAGAACAACGACCTCATCTGGGGCTTCCTCAAGGAGTGCCACAGGCGCGGCTGGATCTACAAGGGCCACGACTCGATGCCGTGGTGCCCGCGTTGCGGCACGGGCATCAGCCAGCACGAGATGACCGAGGGCTACGCCGATCGCGAGGACCCGGGGCTCACGGTGCGGTTCCCGCTGAAGGACCGGCCCGGGGAGGCGCTGCTCGTCTGGACCACGACCCCATGGACGCTCGCGGCCAACGTCGCGGCGGCGGTGGGGGCGGACCTCACGTACATGCGGGTCGAGCAGACCGACGGCACGTTCTGGGTCGGGAAGGGTGTCGTGAAACGGGCGGTCCAGGGGCCGTTCAAGGTCGTCGAGGAGAAGCAGGGCGCCGAGCTCGTCGGTTGGCGCTACGAGGGGCCGTACGACGACCTTCCGGCGGTCCAGAAGGCCTTCGCGGAGGGGACACGGGACGATCCCGCGACACCGTACGAGCATCGCGTCGTGGCCTGGAGCGAGGTCGGCGAGGACGAGGGCACGGGCATCGTCCACATCGCCCCGGGCGCGGGCGCGGAGGACTACCAGCTCGGGAAGTCGCTCGGGCTACCGGTGATCGGGCCGATCGACGAGGACGGTCGCTACTACGCGGGCTTCGACTGGCTGTCCGAGAAGGCTGCCCCGGAGGTCGCGGACGAGATCGTCGACGACCTCGAGCGGCGCGGGTTCTTCTACCACCTCGAGGCCTACACCCACCGCTACCCACACTGCTGGCGCTGCGGGACGCCGCTGCTGTTCCGGCTGGTCGACGAGTGGTTCATCTCCATGGGCCCGGTCTACGACAAGCCCCGCAGCGAGCTGACCGCGGCGGAGAAGGCGGCGAGCCTCCGCTACCAGATCATGGACGTCGTCGACGACATCCGGTGGATCCCCGGCTTCGGGTATGAGCGTGAGCTCGACTGGCTCACGAACATGCACGACTGGATGATCAGCAAGAAGCGCTACTGGGGGCTGGCGCTCCCGATCTACGACTGCAAGAGCTGCGGAACCTACGACGTGGTCGGCGGGATCGAGGAGCTCGAGGAGCGGGCGCTCGACGGCTGGGAGACGTTCAAGGGCCACACGCCGCACCGGCCCTACATCGACGCGGTGACGCTGCGCTGCCACGGCTGCGGCGAGCCGGTCACGCGGATCCCGGATGTCGGCAATCCCTGGCTGGACGCGGGCATCGTGCCGTTCTCGACGCTCCACTTCCGCGAGGACCGCGAGTTCTGGGAGAAGTGGTTCCCGGCCGACTTCATCACCGAGAGCTTCCCCGGCCAGTTCCGCAACTGGTTCTACGCGATGCTCGCGATGTCGACCGTGCTCCGGAGGGAGGAGCCGTTCAGGACGATCTTCGGCTACGCGCTCGTCTTCGGTGAGGACGGCCGGCCGATGCACAAGAGCTGGGGCAACGCGATCGACTTCGACGAGGCGGCCGAGCGGATGGGCGTCGACGTCATGCACTGGATGTACGCCGGGGCGCGGCCGGAGGACAACATCCTCTTCGGCTGGCACGCCGCGGATGAGGCGCGGCGCGAGCTCCTGGTGCTGTGGAACGTCTACGCGTTCTTCGTGACGTACGCGCGGCTCGCCGGGTGGGCGCCGGAGCGTGGCATCGACGAGGGGATTGCCGCGGCGCCGTCGTGGCCCGCGCTCGACCGCTGGATCCTCTCGCGCACCGCGGGCGTCGCCGCCGATGCGGGCGCCCGACTCGCGGACTACGACGCCCTCGGCGCCACCCGCGTCCTTCGGACGTTCATCGACGA
>DASTIE010000058.1:0-11844 GCA_035717865.1 Candidatus Limnocylindrales bacterium | reverse complement strand
GGCTGAGGCCTACGGGGTCGCCACGTTCTACGCGCTCTTCGCCACGAAGGCGCGGCCGCCCACGGTGGCCCACGTGTGCGACGACATCGCCTGCCGCCTCGCCGGGGCGGAGGACGTGTGCGCCGATCTCACGCGCGCCCTCGGGCCGGCCGGCGAGCCCGCGCGCGACGGCACCATCGGCTGGCTGCGAAGCCCGTGCCTCGGAGCCTGCGAGCTGGCACCGGCAGCGATGCTCACCGTCGCCGGCGAGACGCCGATCCGGGAGACGATCGCGCCGGTCGATGCCGCCGGCGTCATCGCGCGACTGGAACAGCCGGGCGGCTCCGCCCACGCGAACGACGGTCGCGCGGCCACGCTCCCCTCCGTGCCGCAGGCCGGCGAGCCGCAGCTGCAGCTCCTGCGCCGGGTCGGCATCGTGGACCCCACGTCGCTCGACGACTACCTCGCGCAGCGCGGCTACCAGGCACTCCAGCAGGCGCTTGCGATGGGCCCCGAGGGGGTCATCGCCGAGATCACCGACGCCCAGCTGGTGGGCCGCGGCGGCGCGGCCTTCCCGACCGGCCGGAAGTGGTCCGCCGTCGCGGCACAGCCGGCGCAGCCGCACTACGCGGTGTGCAACGCCGACGAGTCGGAGCCCGGGACGTTCAAGGACCGCGTCCTCATGGAGCTCGACCCGTTCTCGATCGTCGAGGCGATGACCATCGAGGGCTTCGCCTGCGGCGCGTCCCTCGGCTACCTCTACATCCGCGGCGAGTACCCGCTCGCCGAATCTCGCATCCGTGGCGCTGTCGCCGCGGCCCGCGCGGCGGGCTACCTCGGGCCGTCCGTGGCCGGCTCCGACTTCGCGTTCGACATCGAGGTCCGCCGCGGCGCCGGGGCCTACATCTGCGGCGAGGAGACGGCGCTGTTCGAGTCCATCGAGGGCAAGCGCGGCGAGCCGCGGAACAAGCCGCCGTTCCCGGTCGAGGTCGGGCTGTTCGGGAAGCCGACCGTCGTCAACAACGTGGAGACTCTCGCCAACGTGCTCGGCATCCTCGAGGACGGGCCGGGCGGCGGGAAGCGCTTCGCGGAGGTCGGCGCCGACAGCTCCCGCGGCCCGAAGCTCTTCTGCCTGTCCGGGAACGTGGCCCGGCCCGGCGTCTACGAGGTCCCCTTCGGGACGACGCTCGGGGGGCTGCTGGAGCTCGGCGGCGGCGTTCCGGACGGGCGGCGGATCAGGGCAATCCTGCTGGGCGGCGCGGCGGGCATGTTCGTCGGGGCGGACGTGCTGGAGACGCCCTTGACCTTCGAGGGGACCCGCGCCATCGGCGCGACCCTCGGGTCGGGGGTGGTGATGGTGTTCGACGAGACCGCGGACATTGTCGGCGCGCTGCGTCGGATCGCCGCGTTCTTCCGCGACGAGTCGTGCGGGCAGTGCGTGCCCTGTCGCGTCGGCACGGTCCGGCAGGAGGAGCTGCTCGCGCGCCTTGCGGACCGCGTCGAGGTCCGGTCGCGGGCCGACGAGCTGGCCCTCCTCCGCGAGGTCGCCCAGACGATGCGCGACGCCTCGATCTGCGGGCTCGGCCAGACGGCCTCGTTCGCGATCGAGTCCGCGCTGCGGCAGCCCGAGCTGGTGGCCCTGTGACCGACGAGCGCCGGCCGTCCACGAACCCGGGCGCCGCCTCGAAGCCGGGGCCGCACGAGGGACCGCCGAACGGCTCGATGGCCGCGACGCTCGACCCGCCCGCCCCGGGCATCGTCTACACCACGCCGCCCGCGCGGGCCTCGCGCATCCCGGAGGCGCCGCCGGCCGCGCTGCCGCCGCGCGTCTCGCTGCAGATCGACGGCGTCCAGGTCTCCGTCCCCGCCGGCTCGACGATCCTCGAGGCCTGCCGCGCCCAGGGCCTCGACATCCCGAGCCTCTGCTACCTCGAGAACCTCACTCCCGTGAACGTCTGCCGCGTCTGCGTGGTCGAGGTCAAGGGCGCACGCGTCCTCGCGCCCGCGTGCTCCCGACGAGTCGAGGAGGGCATGGAGGTCGAGACCGAGTCGGATCGCGTGAAGCTGTCCCGGAAGGTCGTACTGGAGTTCCTCGGCTCGTCCGTGGACACCGCGATGGCCGGGCCGCAGGTCCCGGATGGCTCCGCGGCGGCCTACCGGGAGCGCTACGGCGCGAATCCCACGCGCTTCGGCGAGCCGGCGGCCGGCGCCGCGGCCCACGAGCGGGACGATCGCGAGCCCGGCCACCACCACGCTCCTCGCGGCGCCGAGGCGGCCCTCGCCGCCACCGTCGCGCAGCCGGTGAAGGTCGACAACAACCTCTACGTGCGTGACTACTCGAAGTGCATCCTCTGCTACAAGTGCGTCGAGGCGTGCGGCGAGGACGCCCAGAACACGTTCGCGATCGCCGTGGCGGGGCGCGGCTTCGATGCGCGGATCTCCACGGAGTGGGACGCGCCCCTGCCCGACACGGCCTGCGTGTACTGCGGCAACTGCATCGGCGTCTGCCCGACGGGCGCGCTGATGTTCAAGACCGAGTTCGACATGCGGGCGTCGGGCACGTGGGACGAGTCCGCCCAGACCACGACCTCCACGATCTGCCCGTACTGCGGCGTGGGCTGCGCCGTGGACCTGCACGTCCAGGACAACCAGATCGTGAAGGTCACTTCACCGCTGGACTCGTCGGTGACGGAGGGCCACCTCTGCATCAAGGGTCGGTTCGGGTTCGAGTTCACGAACGCCCGGCGCGGGTAGCACCGTAGGCCGGACACCGATCGGCCGCGGCGGTCCGATGCGCGCGATCACGAGGCTCGCGGTCGCCTACGCCTGCGTGGCCCTCGCGGTGCTCGTCATCGGGGCGGTCCTGCCGGTCGACGACGGCGCGCTCGGGATGCTCGCGATTCTCGCCCCCTACTTCGCGCTCGCGGTGCTGCCGCTGGTCCCCCTGGCGGTGGTCTCGCGGAGCCGGGTGCTCGGGCTTGCAGTCGCGGCCGTCGCCGCGGTCTTCATGCTGCGGCTCGGTGGCGAGTGGTGGTCCTTTCCTCCGGCGCCCGTCGCCGACGGCCTGCGCACGATCGATGTCGCGACGTGGAACATCGAGGCCGGTGCCGCGCCCGCGCCGACGGTCGTCGCGATGCTCAACCGCCACCCGGTGGACATCGTCGTGCTGGAGGAGCTGACGTTCCGCGCCGCGGAGGCGATCGAGGCGGATCCGGCCATCGCCGCCCGCTACCCGCACCAGGCGCTCTTTCCGACACGGGGCGTGACTGGCGTCGGCATCCTCAGCGCGTTCCCGCTGTCGGACACGAGCTCTGCGATGTCGCCGGCCCGGTTCGAGGCGACGATCGACGTCGACGGCCGCCGGGTCATCGTCCTCGGCGCGCATCCGTTCCCGGCCGAGATCTCGCTCCTGGCGGGCACCCCGGTCGGCCTCAAGCCCGCGACGCGAAATGCCGACCTGGCCCTGGTCCGGAAGCGCGTGCTGGAGCTCGACGTCCAGGGCAACGACGTCCTGCTCGTGGGCGACTTCAACACCGCTCCCACGGAGCCGGCGTTCGAGCGTTTGACGGCCGGCCTGCACGACGCGCACGCCGAGGTCGGCGTCGGGCCGGGGTGGACGTGGCGCCCCGCGCCGCTGGAGTTCCTGGGCACCGGGCTCCTGCGGATCGACCTGATCCTGTCGACGAGCGCCCTGCTTCCGCAGCGGACGTCGATCGAGTGCCCCGCGCGCGGCGATCACTGCCTGTTCGAGGCCACGATCGCGCTGACGCGGTAGCTACCGGGGCGTTCCCCGGGCCTCGCCGAGCAGGCGCGCGGCCACGCGGCGGGCGCCATGTCCATCCACCAGCGCGCGACCGGCGGCCGACATCGCGGCCCTGCGGCTGGGTTCGCGGAGCGCCTCGATCGCGTGGTCGAGCCGCGCCTCGAAGCCCGCGTCCGGTGCCCCGGCGGAGATCGACACGCCGCGGCGCTCCATCTCCGCGGCGACGCGGACCTGGTTGTCCATGAGCACGGCGTGGATCGCGGGGAGCCCCCGCGACGCCAGCTCGAGCGACGTCGTCCCCGCGGCGCCGATCGCGAGGTGCGCCCGGTCCGCCTCCGCGCGCATGTCCCGGATGTCGCGGAGGGCCGTGAACCCTGCCGTCGCCGCCGCATCCTCGACGGCGTCCGCTGCCGGGTGGGCGGCGCCGATCACGACGCGCACCTCGCCGGCCTCTGTCACTCCCGTCCCCTTCGCCGCGTGTCGTGTCGCGCGATCGGCCAGCACGGCAAGGACGCGCGCGGTGACGTTGTCCGGGTCCGCGCCGCCGAGCGTTACGAGGATCCGGTCTCCCCGCGACGGCACCCGGCGGGCGGGCGGCGGGGTCGCGTACTCGCGCCGCAGCAGCGCGTGCGACGGTCCGAGGAGGAGCTGCGCCGGCCCCAGGCCCGGGTAGTCGCCGCGGGTCGCGTAGCCGTTCTGGTTCAGCAGCAGGGCCGGTGTGGCCACGTCGCGCGGCCGGTCGTCGATGAGCAGCAGCGGGACCCGCGTCGCGACGGCGTCCACGTAGCCGTCGTCGAACGTGTAGCCGTCGACGACGAGCCAGTCGGGCCGGAGGCGCTCCGCGAGCCGGAGCGTGGCAGCGACGTCCGCCTGTGAGGCGGTCTCAGCATCGAACCGGGCGACGTGGGCGCCCTCGGCGCGGTACCGATCCGCGATCGCCTCGGGCACCGCCGCGGCGGCGAGCGTCACGTCCGAGCCGCGGTCGCGCAGCGCCTGCGCCAGCGCGAGGCAGCGCATGGCATGGCCGGTCCCGAGCGCCGTCGAGGCATCCGTCCGGACGAGGATCACGCCGGGAGCCCCTGCTGCGCGACCCCCGCGCTCAGAGCGTCGCCTGCGCGGCCCGGTGGACCAGCTCGATGCTGCGCTCGAGGTCCGCGTCGGTCAGCTTCGGGAACATCGGGAGGGAGACGGAGCGGCTGTAGATGTCCTCCGCGATCGGGCAGAGGCCGCGCTTGTACTTGAGCTCGGCGTAGTACGGGTGCCAGTAGACCGGGATGTAGTGGACCTGGACCGCCAGCCCGAGGCGGCGCAGCTCGTCGTAGAAGGGCCGGCGGCGCGCCGCCTCGCGGACGCGGACCGGGTACAGGTGCCAGGCGGGCTCCACGTCCGACCGGGGGCTCGGGAGCTCGAGGCCCTCGATGTCCGCGAGGGCGACGTCGTACCGCGCCGCGATCGCGCGGCGGCGCGCCAGGAACGCGCCCATCTTCCGCAGCTGGCTCGTGCCGAGCGCTGCCTGGATGTCGGTGAGGCGATAGTTGAACCCGAGGGCGACCTGCTCCATCCACCAGCCGCCCTGCTCGCGCTGGCGCTCCGGCGTCCGCTCGATGCCGTGTGTCCGGAAGACGCGAGCGCGATTCGCGATGGCCTCGTCGTCCGTCAGGACGGCGCCGCCCTCGCCGGTCGTCACGAGCTTCACGGGATGGAAGCTGAGCTCCGTCGCCGCGGCGAGCGTCCCCACGGACCGTCCCCTGTACGTCGCGCCGAGCGAATGCGCGCCGTCGGCCAGGATCGGCACGGGGGGTCCCGCGGCAGCTGTCGCCTTCGCGAGCTCGTCGTAGTCGGCGGGATGGCCCCCGAAGTCGATCGCGACGACGAACCGCGTCCTCGGCGAGATCGCGGCGGCCACCGCGGCGGGATCGATGTTGCCGGTGTCCGGCGAGACGTCCACGAAGCGAGCCGCCGCCCCGAGGTAGAGGGCCGCGTTCGTCGTGCCCGCGAACGTCAGCGGCGAGGTGACGATCTCGTCGCCCGGCCCGAGACCCGCGGCGTGGTACATCGCATGGAGCGCGGCGGTCCCGGAGCTGAGCGCGACGGCATGGGCGGCGCCCGTCGCGGCCGTCAGGCCCCGCTCGAACTCGTCGACCGCGCCACCGGTCGTCAGGAAGTCGCCGGAGAGCACCGCGGCGACCGCCGCGATGTCCGCCTCGTCGACCCACTGGCGGCCGTACGGGATCGCCGGCGTGCTCGGGTCGCGAGGCGCGTCAGGCATCCGGGAGCAGCTCTCGCAGCTGGTCGACGCTCAGCCACTCGGTGTTCGTGTTGCTCGCGTAGTTGAAGCCGTCCGGCACGGGCTCGCCGGTGAGCCGCTCCTTCGACCACCACTCGAACTCTGGCTGGACGATGTAGTGCGAGCCCATGTCCACGGTCGAGCGGGCGTCGCTCGCGCTGATCATCTCCTCGTGGAGCTTCTCGCCGGGCCGGATCCCGACGATCTTGAGCTTCGCGTCGGGGGCCATGGCGGCCGCCAGGTCGACGACCCGCATGCTCGGGATCTTCGGGACGAAGAGCTCGCCGCCGCGCATGGTGGTGAGGGAGTTGAAGACGAAGTCGACCGCCCGATCGAGCGTCAGCCAGAAGCGCGTCATCCGCTCGTCGGTGATCGGCAGCGTGCCCGTCGCGGCCAGCTCGCGGAACAGCGGCACGACGCTCCCGCGGCTGCCGACGACGTTCCCGTACCGGACGACGGCGAAGCGCGGCGCGCCCCCGCCGGCGTAGGCGTTGCCGGCGGTGAACAGCCGATCGCTGACGAGCTTGGTCGCGCCGTACAGGTTCACCGGGCTGCAGGCCTTGTCCGTGCTCAGCGCGATGACCCGCTGGACGCCCTCGTCGATCGCGGCGTCGATGACGTTCTGGGCGCCGTGGATGTTCGTCTTGACGGCCTCGAAGGGGTTGTACTCGGCCGTCGGGACCTGCTTCAGCGCGGCGGCGTGGATCACGTACTCGACGCCATTGAACGCGCGGCGAAGGCGGTCCCGGTCGCGGACGTCGCCGATGAAGAACCGCAGCCGCCGCTCGCCGGCGTAACGGCGCTGCATGTCGGCCTGCTTGAGCTCGTCGCGGCTCAGGACGACGATCCGGCTCGCCGCGGTCTTCCGGAGGGTCGCTTCGATGAACGCCTTGCCGAACGAGCCCGTGCCGCCCGTCACGAGGACGGAGCGGCCGTCGAGGATGTGGTCGCCCGTCGTCGTCATCCCTGGGAGCCTAGAGGGGCGCGCGGGACCGGCGCAACCGCGTCACCGAAGGCCGAGGAGGTCCCGCAGGTCGACGCGGCCGTCGTGGCTGTAGACGTTGAAGCTCTCGCCCCGCAGGAAGCCGACGAGGGTCACGCCGAGCCGGTCCGCGAGCCGGACAGCGAGGTCGGAGGGCGCCGAGACGGCACAGACGATCGGTACGCCGGCCATCGCGGCCTTCTGGATGATCTCGAAGCTGACCCGCCCGGACACCATCAGGACGCGGTCCCAGAGTGGCAGCTCTCGCTCCCGTGCCCGCGAGCCGATCAGCTTGTCCAGCGCGTTGTGCCGCCCAACGTCCTCGCGGATCGCCACGAGGCGCCCATCGGTCTCGAACAGCGCGGCCGCATGGAGCCCGCCGGTCCGCTCGAACGCGGCCTGCGCCTCGCGCAGGCGGTCCGGCAGCGAGGTGACGACGGAGCGGGCGACGATCGGCAAGCCCTTCGGGAGCGGCTCGGCGCGCACGGCGATGTCGTCGATCGATGCCTTGCCGCAGATCCCGCACGACGCCGTGGCGACGAAGTTCCGCTTCGCGGCGAGGCTCGCGTCGAAGCGGCGCGCGAGACGGACCAGGACGCTGTCGTCCGGCTCGGCCATCGTTGCGGGGTCGCCGTACGACACCCCGGTGACCTCGTTGCCGGCGAGCAGGCCCTCGGTCGTGAGGAACCCGATCGCGAGGTCCTCCTCGTGGCCGGGGGTGCGCATCGTGACGGCGACCTGGACGGGCTCCTGGCGCGGGCCGGCCGCACGGATCTCGAGCGGCTCCTCACCGACGACGAGGTCGTCGCGGATCTCGACCTCGCTCCCGTGCACGGCGATGACCCTCGTGCTGGTGACGTGCCGGATGGGCAGCTCGGCGTCCAGCGGGATCGACCGGGGGACCTCGGCGGGCACGAGGGTGCGGTTCGGGCTCAGGTCGGGCTCAGGTCGAGCTCACGCGGAGGGCGCGGGCACTGGCTCGTGCGCATCCGCGTGCGCATGCATGCGGCCCAGCCGGTGATCGCGCCCGTGCCGATCCTCGTCCTCGGGCCGCGGTCGGGCGGGTGGCTTGCGGTCGGGACCGGGCTCGACGTCGCCGCCCATCGCCAGGATCAGCCGCTGCGAGGCTGCGGCAATCTCCGCGATGGCCGCGTCGAAGGCCTCGGCATTGCGGGCCGACGGCTGGCGGAACCCGCTGACCTTGCGGACGTACTGCCGGGCCGCCGCCTCGACCTCGCCGGTCGTGGCCGGATCGTGCTGGTGACGCAGGGTTCTGATGCTTCGACACATGCCCGCCAGCCTACCAGCGGGTCGCCAAGACGCCGGTCCGGAGCGGCTGCAGAACGCGGTGCGGGCGCGCACCGAGTTGTAACGCGCCTGTTATTCCTCATGTACGAGGAAGCGCGATGATGTGATCGCGGTCGCCCATGCAAGGGGTGGATCGCGGCACCAGGGAGGACCCGCGCCAGGCTTGGACCCGATCACCATCGCGCTCCAGCTCGCCTTCTTCTTCCTCTTCGGCATGAGCGTGTTCCAGTTCCTGCGGAACCGGGGGCCGCTCGAGCTGTCCGTGATGGCCATCTTCGGGTCGTTCGCCGCCCTCTTCGCCTTCTCCTTCGTCCAGTCGCTGGCTCCCGCGATCGCACCCATTGCGCGGCCCGTCCTGATCGGGCTGCTGTTCGCGCAGCCGTACCTCGTGCTGCGACTGATCGCCCAGATCCGGCCGGTGCGCGTCGGCCTGCAGCGCATCTCGCTCCTCAGCGCGATCGCTGCCTGGGAGGCGGTCACGCTGCTGCCGCCCGCCGCCGACGCGCTCGGCGCGCCGATGCTCCGTTCGATCGGGACCGTGCTCGCCGTCTTCTACTTCTTCGCGGTCGAGATCGGTGCCGCGACGTGGTTCGCGCGCGAGAGCCGCCTGCGCTTCGGCGTCGCGCGCCTGCGCCTTGCTTCCGCGGCCGTCGCCACCGGCCTGTTCGGCGCCTCGATCCTCATCGCGGGCATCACCAGCATCGGCCGCGCTCCCGCGGCCGCGTCCACCGACTCCGCCACGGTCACGCGCTTCCTCGTGCTCGTGGCCGCCGCCGGCTACATCGCCGCGTTCGTCCCGCCGGGCTGGTTCCGGCGGTTCATCAACCGAGCCGCGTCGTTCCAGCTCGTCAGGAAGCTCGTCGCGCCACCGACGGATCTCACACCCGGCGCCCTCTGGACCGACCTCGCTCGAACGGCCCGGGACATCCTGGGCGCACGTCGGGTCTCGATCCTGGCGGGCATCCCCGGCGCGCCGCTCGCCATCGTCGGGGAGATGCCGGAGCGCGAGTGGGTCCCGGGCGCGCAGCAGCCGATCGTCTCGACCGTGGAGCTGACCGTCCGCCCCGGCGAGGACATCACCGAGCACGTCGTCGCGGACATCGAGGGCCGCCCGCTGTTCGTGGGGGATGACCTCTCCCTGCTGGCGGACCTGGCCTCGCTCACCGCCCACGCGATCGACCGCGAGGAGATGCTCATCGGGCTGGGCGAGGCCCGCCGCGAGGCGGAGGAGTCACGCACCGCGCGCGCCAGCGAGGCCCGCTTCCGTGCCCTGCTGGAAGCGGACCCGAACCCGATCCTGGCCCTCGACGAGGAGAGCCGGGTCACGTGGGCGACGCGCCAGGCGGGCGAGCTGTTCGGCTGCCCCGTCGAGAAGCTGATCGGCGTTCCGCTCGCGGACCTGGTCGCCCTCCACAAGGACGAGACGCCGACCCAGCTGGGCGATCGCCCGGTCTTCCGGTCGGAGACCACCGGGCGCCGCATCGACGGCACCCACTTCCCCGCCGAGATCGCTCGCAGCTCCTTCGAGCTCGACGGGCAGCCCTTCCAGGTCGCGGTCATCTCGGACGTCACCTGGCGGCACGAGGCAGACCAGATCCGCGATCGATTCCTTGGCGTGCTGTCCCACGAGCTGCGGACGCCCGTCACGTCGATCTACGGCGGGACGCAGCTGCTGCTCGGGCGCGGTGCGCGCCTGGACCCGGAGACGCGCAACGAGCTGCTGGTGAGCGTCGCCGCGGAGGCCGAGCGCCTGCAGCGGATGATCGAGAACCTCGTCGCCATGGCGCGAATCGAGCGCGGTGGCGAGTTCGGGGGCGTGCGCCCCGTGCTCCTCGAGCGGATCATCAAGCAGCTCGTCGAGCGCGAGAAGGCGCTCTGGCCGGAGGTCACGATCAAGCTCGCCTCCAACGGTCCGGTGCAGATGGTCGCCGCGGACGAGGAGTACCTCGCGCAGATCATGCGGAACCTCCTCTCGAACGCCGCCAAGTACAGCGGCGCCGGCTCGACCGTCGAGGTCGCGCTCGAGGACGGCGAGGGCGAGGTCTTCATCAAGGTCCGCGACAACGGACCCGGCCTCTCCGAGGACGACGCGGAGCGGCTGTTCGGCCTCTACTACCGCTCCGCGCATGCGGCCTCCACCGCGCCGGGTGCCGGCATCGGGCTGTTCGTGTGTCGCGAGCTCGTGGCGGCGATGGGCGGGCGCATCTGGGCGCAGTCGCTGCCGGACGGCGGCTCCGAGTTCGGCTTCAGCATCCCGGCCTACGTGGACGAGCTCGACTTTGCCGATGACGACTCGGTCCACGTCTTCGAGCGAGAGCAACGGCCCGCCACGTCGAACGGCGCCTCCGTGCCGACGCTCGGCGGAGCGCTGCTCGCCGATGGGACTGCCGTGGTTGCCGAGAACGGCGCCGTGCCGGTCCCCGGCGACGATGCGACCCTCGCGGACCTGCCCTCGCCGGCCGCCGGCACGACCGGCGCGAATCGCGAAGCCGCGACGGCCTGAACCCGCGGCGCGGGCCGCTAGATCGGCTCGAACCGCGCGGTGAAATGCCGCAGCGCCGGCGGCTGCTCCACGATCCGGACCCCGCGCAGCGACGCGGCCCGCTCGGCGACCCAGCGCACGACCTCGATCACGTAGTCGACGTGACTCTGGGTGTACGTCCGCCGCGGGATCGCGAGGCGCACGAGATCCATCGCCGCGGCCTCCTCTGAGCCGTCCGGCCGCCGCCCGAACATGACCGTGCCGATCTCGCAGCCGCGGATGCCGCCCTCGCGGTACAGGGCGATCGCGAGCGCCTGCCCCGGGTACTCCAGCGGCGGGATGTGCGGCAGGAGCGCCCGGGCGTCGATGTAGACCGCGTGGCCGCCCATCGGCTTGACGACCGGGACGCCGGCGTTGTCGAGCGCATCGCCGAGGTACGCGGTCGACGCGACGCGGTACCGCAGGTAGTCCTCGTCGACGACCTCTCGCAGGCCCTGGGCGATCGCCTCCAGGTCGCGCCCGGCCAGCCCGCCGTACGTCGGGAAGCCCTCGGTCAGGATGAGCAGGTTCCGGCATTGCTCGGCCAGCGCGTCGTTGTTCAGCGCGAGCCAGCCGCCGATGTTGGCGAGACCGTCCTTCTTCGCTGACATCGTCATGCCGTCCGCCAGCGAGGCCATCTCGCGGACGATCTCGGGGATCGAGCGATCCGCCTGCCCTGGCTCGCGGAGCTTGATGAACCAGGCGTTCTCGGCGAAGCGGCACGCGTCCAGGAAGAGCGGGACGGCGTGGCGATCGCAGGTCGCGCGAATCGCGCGCAGGTTCTCCAGCGATACCGGCTGGCCTCCGCCGGAGTTGTTCGTGATCGTGACGAACACGACGGGGACGTCGACGGCACGCGCCGCGAGCAGCCGGTCGAGCGCCTCGACGTCCATGTTGCCCTTGAACGGGTGGACGAGCGAGGGGTCGCGTCCCTCGGGGATGACCAGGTCGATGGCCTCGGCGCCGGTGAACTCGACGTTCGCCCTGGTCGTGTCGAAGTGGGT
>DASTIE010000057.1:0-2115 GCA_035717865.1 Candidatus Limnocylindrales bacterium | reverse complement strand
GCTGAAGATCCGCGGCCCGGTCCGGATCGAGCAGGGCAAGGCGGACACGACCGTGTTCCCGAACTTCACCGACCAGCTCGTCGGCGAGCTGAGGGCCAAGGTGTCCTACAAGACGTACGCGGGCGTCGACCACGGCGGCGTGGTGACGAGCCGCAAGCCCGCCAACGACGCGACCAAGTTCATCAAGGCGCGGCTCTAAAGGCCGCCGGCGCGCTCGATGCCGTGTATGTAGCCGGTGGCGGTCGCCGGGCGGTCCTCCGCCTCCTTCTCGAGCGCGCGGCTGACCGCCTTCGCGACGGCGGGGCTGATGTCGCGCCGCAGCGTCGAGATGTCCGGGGGCGGCTCCTGGAGATGCGCGAACAGCACCCGCATGCTCGGCCGCCCGCCGAACGGGGGCGTGCCGGTCAGGCACTCGTGCACGACGCAGCCGAGCGCGTAGATGTCCGTGGCGGCGCTGACGTCCTCGCCGCGGATCTGCTCGGGCGCCATGTAGTCGAGCGACCCAAGGGCCTGGCCGGGCCGCGTGAGGTTCGACGCCTGGCTGTCCTTGGCGAGCCCGAAGTCCGTCACGTACGCGCGGTCGCCGTCGAGCATGATGTTGGCCGGCTTGATGTCGCGGTGAACGAGCCCGCTGGCGTGCAGCGCGTCGATCCCCTCGGCCGGGCCGGTCAGCAGACGAACGGTCGTCGCGAGATCGAGGCGCCCGGCAGCGACGATCCGCTCATGCAGCGATCCCCCGGGGATCAGCTCCTGGACGAGGTACGGCAGCCCGCCCGCCTCGCCGGCCCCGAGCACCGGCACGACGTGCGGGTGCTGGATCTTCTGAGCGGCGGCGACCTCGCGCTTGAAGCGCCGCACGAACACCTCGTCCTGCGACAGCTCGGTGGTCACGACCTTGATCGCAACCGGCTCGCCGCCCTCCTCGACGCCTTCGAAGACGACGCCCATGCGGCCGCGCCCGATGACCCGGGTCACCCGGTACGGACCTACGGAATCGCCCGGCCTGGGCTCGATTGCGATCTCAGGCATGCGAGCGGGCCAAGCATATCCGTTCGACCCGGGCGCGACGGTCGTCCCCCCGACTTCCGGTCAGCGGCGACTTGCGCCCCGGCGGCCGAGCCGAGACACTAGGGGCCGATCTCGCTATGGACAAGCCAACGCTCGGTGATTACAGGATCGAGGGGATCGTAGGGGTGGGGCGCATGGGCGTCGTATATCTCGCGATCGACCGCAACGCGGGCCGCGCCGTCGCGTTGAAGGTGCTGCGTGACGACGTCGACATCGATCCGGTGTACCGCGAGCGCTTCCGCCGGGAGGGCGAGCTGCTGGCCGCGCTCAACCACCCGCACATCATCCCGATCCACGGCATGGGCGAGCTCGACGGCCACCTCTACATCGCCACCCGCCTGGTCTCGACGACGCTGCGCAGCGTCATCGCCGCCGGCCGCGTCCCGGTGGACCTCGCCATGAGCGTGCTGGTGCGCGTCGCGCACGCGCTCGACGCGGCGCACGCGCTCGGCGTCGTCCACCGCGACGTCAAGCCCGCCAACGTGCTGATGGACCCCGGGCCGCAGGTCTTCCTCGGCGACTTCGGCCTCGCGCGCGACCCGGACGGCGCCGCGCTGACCGCTCCCGGCCAGGTGCTCGGCACGATCGACTACATGGCGCCGGAGCTGATCGACGGCGACTGCGTCGGCCCCGCGGCCGACATCTACGGGCTGGCCTGCATGGCGGTCGAGACGCTGACCGGTACCGTCCCCTTCGTGCGCGACACTGACGCCGCAACCATGTACGCCCACATCGTCGACCCGCCCCCGAGCGTCCGCGAGCGCCGGCCGGAGCTTCCGCGCGCGCTCGACGATGTGCTGGCCGCCGGCATGGCCAAGGACCCCGACGACCGGCAGGCCTCGGCCGGGGCGCTGGTCGTCGAGATGCTCGAAGCCCTGGGCAGGCCCGCGCCGGCCTGCCTGGCGCAGGCGGCCTGAGGGGGACGATCCGCACCGAGTGACCCGTCCGGACCAGCAGGCGACAGCCGTCGGGGGGGAGGCGCTCCAGGGGCGCTATGAGATCGTCGCGCCCATCTCCAGCGGGGCGATGGGCGCCGTGTACCGCGCG
>DASTIE010000056.1:0-26745 GCA_035717865.1 Candidatus Limnocylindrales bacterium | reverse complement strand
CCCGCGAGCGCCGCGCCCAGCATCGCGAGGATCCCGACGCCCAGCGCCCACGCGGCCGCGTCCGGCAGGTGCAGCACGTCGAAGACGATCACGAGGAACAGGATCCCGATCGGCACGTCCGTGAGGACGGCGTGCAGGGGGTGCCCCAGCCAGCGACCGTTCAGCAGGTCCCGAACGGCGGGCATGCCGTGGAACAGCCAGTTCAGGAAGCGGTGGGCAAGGTCGCCCAGGGGCTTCGTCCACGCACCCTGCGCGTCGATCACCCGGAGCAGCATTCGCGCGAGCACAGCCGACCTCCTATGCCCGATCCAACCCTCCGGCGGAGTCTACGCCGGAGGCCCCGCGATCGGATCGGGAGGGGGACGCGACGGCGCAGGCGGCGACGCGACGGCTCAGGCGGGGAGGTCGCGCTCCCCGGGCCCGACGTACTTCGCGTCCGGCCGGATCAGTCGGTTGTCCGCTGCCTGCTCGATCACGTGGGCGGTCCAGCCGGCGTGCCGCGCGAGCGCGAACGTCGCGGGGAAGAGGTCCGGCGTGAGGCCGACCCCCATCAGCACCGGCGCCGCGTAGAACTCGACGTTCGTCTTGAGCGCCCGCTCGGGATGGCGTTCGGCGAGCACGCGGAGCGCGACGTCCTCCACGGCGATCGCGAGCGCGAGCCACTCCGGCGGCCGGTCCATCGACTCCGCGACCTTGCGCAGCGCCGCGGCGCGCGGGTCATACGCCCGGTAGACGCGATGGCCGAAACCCATCAGGCGCTCGCCCTTGTCCAGCATGTCCTTGACCCATTGCTCCGCCCGCTCGACCGAGCCGACCTCGTGGATCTGCTCGACGACCTCCGACGGCGCGCCGCCGTGCAGCGGTCCCTTCAGGCAGCCGATCGCCCCCGAGACCGCGGACGCGAGGTCGCTCCGGGTCGAGACGATCACCCGCGCGGTGAAGGTCGAGGCATTGAGCCCGTGCTCCGCGCCCACGATGAAGTACGCATCGAGGGCGCGCGCCGTGCCCGCGCCCGGCTTCTCGCCGGTGAGCTGGTACAGGAAGCCGGGGACGAGATCCAGGCTCGGGTCCGGGTCGATCGGCTCCTTGCCGCTCCGCAGCCGCGCGAAGGCCGCCAGCGCCGAGGGCGAGAACGCCGTCAGTGCGCGTGCCTGCTCGGGCGTCGGGGGATAGGCGAGCGTCTGCGTGGCGCCCCACGCGGAAACCGCGGTGCGGAGCGCGTCCATCGGCTTCGCGTTCGAGGGCAGGGCACGGAGCGAGGCCAGCACCGCGTCCGGCACGGGTGCCGTGGGCATTCGATGGCCCGGGTCCCACTCGCCGGTCCAGAGGAGGTTCGCGATCGCGGGATACGTCCCGTGCTCCACCAGATCGCCGATCCGGTAGCCCCGGTACAGGAGCTTGCCGCGCTCCCCGTCGATGAAGCCGAGGGCCGTCTCGGAGGCGATGATCCCCTCGAGCCCGGGCGAGTAGGGACGTTCGTCGGTCACGTTCGAAATGGTAGCCGCGAGGACCGGATCGGGCGCCGGTTCGCGCCGGTGCCACGGGATGCCGGCGCCGGTCAGCCGCTCAGGTCGTTCCGCCCTCGTCCACCATCTGGATGCGCTTCGCAAGGTTGTCGAAGATGCACTGGCGAAGCTCCGCCGAATCGGCCAGCAGCGTATGGAACTCCCGGTGGCCGACCACGAAAGCCGTCGTCGGCTCCAGCGTCGTCACCGTTGCTGTCCGCGGGCCCTCGGACAGCAACGCCATCTCCCCGACCGCCTCCCCCGCGCCCATCGTCGCGATCTCTTTGCCGTCCCGCTCGACGCTCACCGAGCCGGACGCGATCACGTACATCTCGTTGCCGTGCGCGCCCTGCCGCATCAGCTCCTTGCCGGCGGGGAGATCCAGCGTGTCGGCAAGCCGCCCGACAGCCTCGAGGTCCTTCCGCCGCATCGACGAGAAGAGCGAAACGGATTTCAGCAGCTCGAGCTTCGAATCAACCGCCGCCATCGCTTGCTTCCTCCTGCGTGGTCCGGCCGGCGCTTGGGGCGGCGCCGCCTGTCGCGCCCCCCGGGGCGCTCGGGTCGGGAGATTGTGCGCCCGATGCCGTCGATGTCGAATCGAGCTCCGGCCGCGGCGTGACGTCGTGGGCCGTCGGGAGGGTCTCACCACGGTCGAGGCGCTCGATCGCCTGTCGGACGGCGTCGCTCGCCTCGCCGACGTTCTCGTGACCCCTGCCGCCGTCGCCGCCGGCACCCATGTACTCCGCCGCGGCGAGCGCCCCGACGCCGCCGATGATTGCCAGCCCGATCGGACCGCCGGCCGCGGCGGCCACCACGAGGCCGGACGCGACCCCCTGGGTCGGGCTTGGGCCGCGGAGGTGCAGCGGCCGGCCGTCGAGGTCCTTCAGCGCGGGATCGACCGCGGTCAGCCCCGGCACGACCAGGTCGCCGATGGATTCACGCTGGGCCAGCGCCGCGCCGCAGCTGGCGCAGCGGGTCGCGCCGTCCGGGGCAGGCGTCGCGCACCATGGACACGCAGCCCGCTCGCTGCTCGAGCCGGTGTCGGCGACGGTTTCGACCGCTCTGCCGACGTCGGTCTCGGCCCCGGTCCCGACGGGGGCGTCAGCGCCAGGTGCGGCCTCTGCCGCGGGCGGGCCTCCATCGTCCGACCAGCGCGGCATGTCGCTCCACGGATCCTGCTGTCGGTCGCGCACGCCCGGAGTCTACGGGCCGGTTCAAGCCTCCCAGCGCCGGCCGCCCGGCCGTCGCGCATCTCAGGCGCCCAGCCCCCGGCGTCGCCGCCCGACCGCCGACCGACCGACCGACCGACCATCCCACACCTCAGCCACACCGCCCGGCCTTGGATGTCCGCTGTGAGGACCAACGTGACGAGGTTGGGGCTGGATCGCCGAGGAACCGACTCGTACCTCGTCGAAATGTTCCCCAGCGCGACCATGTCGACGAGATTGGCGTCGCTGGACGGGCTCCAGGCGCGTGCGTTCGCTAAAGGTCGTCACGTTCGTCCTTGGAGCGGACATCCAGGCCAACTCCGTCTCGGCAAGCGAGCCGGCCGCCGTGATCCCCCATCTGCGGAGCGGCTCATGCACACGACGCCGCGGCAGGTCGGAGCCGCGCGGCCGATCCGGAGGCGACGCCCGGCCGATCCGCCGCGATCACTTTCGCTTGAACGATCTAGCGGGCACCCTCGTCGAGGAAGGCTTCCACGGCGCGCACGAAGTCCGCGGCGTGGGTGTGGTGGGCCGCGTGCGCCGCGCCGGTGATGGTCACGACGCGGACGTCCGCGAGTCGCGCCGCGAGCTCGTCCGTGCCGATCCGGAACGGCGAGCGGCTGATGGACCCGAGGAGCAGCAGCACCGGCGCGGTCACGCCACCCAGCGCGTCGAGGGAAGCGGCGGCGCTCCCCTCCGCCTCGACCTCGCGCAGGATCGTCGGCGCGGCCGCGACGCGGGTCGGCCAGACGGGATCGGCGCGGTAGGCGTCCAGCGCCGCCTCGGACATCCCGACGATGCCCGCGAGGAAGGTCGCGAGGGCCGCCTCGTTGTCGCCCCGGTCGAGGGCGCCCCGCACAGCCTCGACCATCCCGGGCGGGCGGTACGACATGCCGGCCGGCACGGGCGCGCCCTCGTAGACCACCAGCCGTCGAATGGCCCGCGAGCGCAGGCTCGCCCCCAGCGACACGCGCCCACCGTACGAATGTCCGACGACGTCGATCGGGGCGCCGGTCGCGTCCACGATTGCCTCGGCCGCCGCGGCCACGTCCTCGTATTCGCGTTCGATGGCGTAGGCCTGGCCGTCGCCGGACGCCCCGCGCCCGCGACGGTCGATCGCCAGCACGCGTCGGCGCTCGGCGAATGCGGGACCGGCGGTTCGCCACGTGGTGTGATCCGCGGTCGCGCCGTGGACGAGGAGCAGCGCGGGCGGCCGCGCGGCACCCGTGGAGCCGCCCGAGCCCGTCTCGGCGGCGAGCGTGCTCGACGCCGGCTCGGCGGAGTCGTCGGCTCCCGTGACGGGGAGCACCTCGAACAGCGCGAGCGGCACGCCGTCCCGGGAGACCGCCTCGAAGGCCGGCACGTCGCCGAAGGGACCGGGCATGCTCGACAAACGCCTCAGGGAGTCAGCGCGGCAGCTGCGCGGCCGCCGCCCGATCCAGGAACCAGATGGCGCCCTCGCGCCTCGCGAGCTGCGCCGGCCACTTGCGCTCGTTCCGCTCCGAGCCGAACACGGAGGCGAGAATCGCCGCTTTGCCCTCGCCGTGGACGACCAGCAGCACCTGGCGCGCTGCCGCGACGACGCCGGGGTTCAGGCTGACCCGTTCCACGTGCGGTTCCACGTGCGTTGGCGCCGGCACCGCGGAGGCCCACGCGTCCGTGTCGAAGAGGGGCGAATTCGGGAAGACCGACAGCAGGTGGCCGTCGGGCCCCACGCCCAGGAACAGCTCGTCGAATGCCGGCAGCCCATTTTCGCCCTGTGGCAGCCCGGCAGCCCGGAGCTCCTCGACGTATCGCTCCGCGACCCACTCGGCGCCGGCCGCCCGCCCGATCCCCTCCGTCATGCGCGGGGCGTGGATGTTCGCGGGCGGGATGTACACGCCTGGGTCGTACTCGATCTCGACCAGCGCGCCGTCGGCGCCCGTCCCCGAGAGCCCGGCCCGCGCCGTGGCGGACAGCAGGACCTGGTCGAGCGGCAGGACGTTCGACAGCGGATGGTCGCGCGGGACGTAGCGATCGTCGCCCCACCAGACGTTGACCTCGTCCCACGGCACGCGGTGGCGCAGCGGGTCGCTGGCGAGGTGGCGGTAGACGCCGACCGGCGCCGAGCCGCCCGTCGTGGCCCAGTCGACCCGGCCCCGCCGGTCGATGGCCTCGTGGAGCGTGCGGGCGATCACCTCCGCCGCCGCCTTGGCCGCCGCGTCCGCGTCGTCGAAGACCCGGATCTCCGCATCACCGGTCATGGCGCGCCTCCTCCTGCCACGAGCCTTCCCGTCATTGCCAGGACCTCGCGGGCCACGTGGTCGCCGCCCGCGGCGTCAATCGTCATCGCAAGGAGCTCCGGCTCGCGTCGCCGCGGGGCGAAGAAGCGCCGCTCCGGCAGCCGATGGTCGTCAACCGATGCCGTCACGACCACGCCCTCGTCGTAGGCCGTGACCTCGAGGACCAGCTCGGAGCGGGCGCGGCGCGCGTACAGCTCCACGGCCAGCGTCGTGCCGCGCGGCGCCGTCGACTCGATCGGCCGCAGCGACACGGGGATCGGCTTGCGGTCGTGCCGGAGCAGCGCGTCGTACCCGCTCCACGCCACCGTGCCGCGCCGCACGGGCTCGACCACAGACATGTCCAGCCGCGAGGCGAGCCACGCGACGTGGTACAGCGGCCGGACGATGTTCGCGCTGCCCGGCGTCCCCTCGGCCGCCGCGTAGCGGACCTCGATCCGCTCCAGGTGCCCGAGGAACGGCAGCAGGTTGGGCCGGTCGAAGGTCGAGGCGATCGCCTCGCGCCAGCGGGTCTGGCGCAGCAGCGCGAAGTCCGCCACGTCCAGCTGGAAGCGGTCCGGCAGCTCACACATCGCCACGAGGCCGGCGATCCCGTCCCCGGGCCACGCGGAGCCGTCGACGATCACCCGGTCCGCCATCGGCAGCAGCTCCTGCGCGGAGCGCGACTCGAAGTGCGGCTCGCCCGGCCACCAGACGGTGACCGGCAGGTCGTGGATGAGCAGCGGCGCCACGAGCCCGGACAGGTGGTACCCGCTCTCGCCGCCGCAGGTCATGTAGACCAGCTCCGAGCACGTCTCGGGCGCCGTCGCGGACGGCAGCATGCAGTGGGCCTCGATCTGGGCGTTGATCCAGGCCGGGCCGTCCGGGTCGGCGGGCGAGACGATGATCGTGCGCGACGGGTGGCGCCCGGTCAGGCCCTCCACCACGGAGGCCACGCGCTCGCCGATCTCGCCGCGCGCTGCCACGACGACGAGGTTCATCACGTTCGAGCGAGCCGCCACGCGCCGCTCGTCCTGGCCCTCCTCGTTGGGCGTCGCGAGCGAGATCGAGGACCAGATCTTGCCGAGCTCCGCCTCGATGCCGGCGATGCTCCGGGCGCGCGACGACCACCGCAGCGCCGGCTTGCCGATGACCGACGACGGCACCTGGATCGGACCGCCCGCGTTCACAGGCGCCGCCAGCGTCGGCCGTCGCGCTCGATCAGGTGCTCCGCCTGCACGGGCCCCCACGAGCCGGCGGCGTAGTTCGGGAACTCCGGGGCCGGGCTGTCCAGCCAGGCGTTGTGGATGGGCGCGACGATGGACCAGGCCGCCTCCACCTCGTCCGCTCGCGTGAACAGCGACTGGTCGCCGAGCATCGAGTCCAGGAGCAGCGTCTCGTAGGCCTCGGGCGTGTCCGCGGAGAATGCCGCGCCGTACGTGAAGTCCATCGTCACCGGACGGATGTCCAGCCCGAGACCCGGGAGCTTCGAGTTGAATCGCAGCAGGATGCCCTCGTCCGGCTGGACGCGGATCGCGAGGAGGTTCGACTGCGGGTCCGTGTCGGTGCCCTCGAACAGTCGATGCGGCACCTCGCGGAACTGGATCGCGATCTCCGTGGCGTGCTTCGCGAGGCGCTTCCCGGTTCGGAGGTAGAACGGGACGCCCGACCAGCGCCAGTCGTCGATGTCGAACCGCGCCGCCACGAACGTTTCCGTCTCGGACTGCGGATCGACCTCCGGCTCCTCGCGGAAGCCCCGGACCTGCTGGCCGGCGACCCAGCCGGGTGCGTACTGGCCGCGCACGACGTCGCGCCCGACCTCCTGGTAGGACGGCTCGCCGATCGCGCGCAGCACCTTCAGCTTCTCGTCGCGCAGGGCGTCCGCCTGGAACGTCGCGGGCGGCTCCATCGCGACGAGGCTGAGCAGCTGCAGCAGGTGGTTCTGGAGCACGTCGCGGACGGCGCCGGTCTCCTCGTAGAACGCTCCCCGCTCCTCGACGCCGATCGACTCCGCGACGGTGATCTGCACGTGGTCCACGTAGCGCCGGTTCCAGAGTGGCTCGAAGATGCCGTTTCCGAACCGGAAGACCAGGAGGTTCCTGACGGTCTCCTTCCCGAGGTAGTGATCGATGCGGTAGACCTGCGTCTCGCGGAAGACCCGGAGCATCTCCCGGTTGAGCCGCCGCGCGGAGTCGAGGTCCCGCCCGAACGGCTTCTCCACGATGATCCGCCGCCACCCGCCGTCGTGCTTCTCGTGGTCCAGGCCGCAACGCCCGATCTGGCTCACGATCTGCGCGAAGGCCGACGGCTGGGTGGCGAGGTAGAACAGGACGTTGTGCCCGGTCCCCATCTCCTCGTGGATCGATTCCAGGCGCGCAGACATGTCGTCGAAGAGCTTGTTGTCCGCGAAGTCGCCGCGGATGTAGGAGATCCGCGACAGGAAGTCGCGCTCCATGTCCGGCTCCAGCTGGATCCGGCAGTGGACGTGCAGCGAGCCGGCGACGTCCTCCCGGAAGGACTCGTCGTCGAACTCCCGCCGGCCCACGGCGAGCAGCGCCCAGTCGGCCGGCAGGAGGTTGGTGCGCCACAGCTGGGCCAGGGCAGGGAAGACCTTGCGGTGCGAGAGGTCACCCGTCGCGCCGAACAGGACCATGACGTGCGGATCGGGCACGCGCTCCAGGCGGAGGCCCTCGCGCAGCGGGTTGACGTCGTGATGCGACGGCGTCCGGCGGCGCTTGCCGTCGCGGGCGAGACGCTCGTCACGGATCGGCAGGGCGCCGGGCGAGGGCACCGCGACCGTCGGCGCGGGCCGCGGGACCTTCGGGCGCGGCCGCGGCTTGGGGACCGTCGTCGCGGGCTTGTCCTTCGTGGTCGCCATCGTCAGGTTGTCACCACCATGGGGTCGAGCTCGTCGCTCTGGGTGCGCCTGGTCAGCTCACTCGGTCTTCACGGCATGGCCGCCGAACTCGTTCCGCAGCGCGGCGAGGACCTTCGCGCCGTAGGAATCGTCCTGGCGCGAACGGAAGCGCATCAGCAGTGACAGGGTGATGACGGGCGCGGGCACGGCGCGGTCGATGGCCTCCTGGACGGTCCAGCGACCCTCGCCGGAATCCGCGACCCAGCCCTTGAGCTCGGCGAGGTCCGGGCCGTTCTTCCGGAAGGCGTCCGTCGCGAGCTCGAGGAGCCACGACCGGACCACCGAGCCGTGGTTCCAGAGATCGGAGATCGCCGGCAGGTCGAGCGGGTAGTCGCTGGCGTGCAGGATCTCGAAGCCCTCCGCGTAGGCCTGCATCAGGCCGTACTCGATGCCGTTGTGGACCATCTTCACGTAGTGACCCGCGCCGGGCGGTCCGGCGTGGAGATAGCCGTTCTCGGGTGCGAGGGACCGGAACGCCGGCTCGATCGGCTCGACCGCCTCCCGCTCGCCGCCGACCATCAGGCAGAAGCCGTTCGCGAGACCCCAGATCCCGCCGGAGACGCCGGCATCGACGTAGTGGACGCCGCGCTCGGCGCACATCGCGTGCCGCCGGACGTCGTCGTGGAAGTTCGTGTTGCCGCCGTCGACGATCGTGTCGCCGGCTTCGAGGTGCTCCAGCAGCTCGCGGATCTGCTCCTCCGTGGCGTCGCCCGCCGGGACCATGATCCAGGCGACCCGCGGCTTGGAGAGCTTCTGGACGAGCTCCTCGACGCTCGCGGCGGAGGCAACCTTGTGGCCGGCCGCAGTCTCCTCGTTCGCGAGCTCCACGGCTTTCTCGACCGTCCGGTTGTGGGCCACGATCTCGTGCCCGTCGAGGGCGAGCCGGCGGACCATGTTCGAACCCATGCGCCCGAGCCCGATGAACCCGATCTGCATCGCTTCCTCCTCAGCCGAGCGCGCGGCGGATCGCCTGCTCGAGGGTGGCCAGGTCGGCCGCGAGGTTCGCGCCGAGGTGGACGTGGACGACCGGGCGATCGCCGGCCCGGAGCGCCTCGCGATCGCCGTGGGCCTGCGCGTCGATCAGCCGCCCGAAGGTGTACGGCCAGCCCGGGATCTGCCGATCCGCCGGGTGGTCGGACGTAAGCTGCAGGAAGACGCCCGTCGACGGACCGCCCTTGTGCAGCTGGCCGGTCGAGTGGAGGAAGCGCGGGCCGTAGCCCGCCGTCGTCGCGCAGCGGGTGACCGCGAGGGCCTCTCGGATGGCTGCGATCCGCTCGTCCGTCGACGTGGACGGTGCGATGAACGCCTGGATGGCCACGTAGTTCGGCGGCTGGAGCGCCCGGAGCGTCGGGGAGAGCAGCTCCGCGAGGCTGTCCGCGTCGTGGACGGCGATCCGGATGCCGCCGTCGTCCTCCGCGCCCGCACCGGACTGGGCGGCGGCGCCACGTCCATCGCCCGACCCGCCCGACGCGCCGGCGAGCACGCGCCGCGTCCGTTCCTTGGCGTCCTCGACGTTCGGCTGGTCGAACGGGTTGATGCCGAGGATCGAGCCGGCGATCGCCGTGGCCAGCTCCCAGCGGACCATCTCACCGGCGATGTCGATGGGGTCGTCCAGCTCGATCCGAACGACCGGCTGGCCGGCCTGCTCGAGCGCGTCGGCGCGACGCTGGGCCTCGCCGCCCTCGCCCGCCAGCCACAGCGCCACGAACACGCGATCCGGCCCGTAGCCGTCGGGGTCCCGGGCGGGCTCGAGGTCAACGGGCACCACCCCCACGCCGTGCTTGCCGGTCGACTCCGCGATGAGCTGCTCCGCCCAGGCACCGAAGCTGGAGATCGGGGGGTCGGCGAGGATCGTCAGCTTGTCGCGACCCGCCTTCGCCAGACCGCCCATCACGGCGCCGAGCTGCAGCCCCGGATTGCGCGTCGCGTTCGGCTCGCGGCACGCGGCGAGCATGGCCGTGCCGGCGGCGAGCAGCGGATCGAGGTCGATCCCGATGAGCGAGGCGGGCACGAGCCCGACGTACGTGAGCGCCGAGTAGCGCCCGCCGATGTCCGGCGGGTTCAGGAAGCGCTCGCGAAGGTCGTCATGGTGGGGGATCGATTCGATGCCCTTGCCCGGGTCGGAGATCGCGACCACGAACTCGCCGGGCTTCTGGTCGTCCTCGTCGCGCGCCTCGAGGGAGGCCTCGATCCTCGCCCAGGCTTCCGCGAGGAACGCCAGCGGCTCGGTCGTCGTGCCGGACTTGCTGGCCACGATCCAGAGCGTCTCGAGCGGATCGAGGTCGTCCACCGTGGCCGCCACGGCTGCCGGGTCGGTCGAGTCGAGAACGCGCAGGTCGAGGTAGCCCTCGATCGTGCCGAACGTCCTGTGGAACACGTCCGGCGCGAGGCTGGAGCCGCCCATCCCCATGACGACGGCGTTGTCGAAGCCGGCGTCGATCGCGCCATCGCCGAAGCCCTCCAGCGCTGGTACCTGGAGCGTGAAGTGCCGCGGTGCGTCCAGCCAACCGAGCCGGTCCGCGATCTCCGCGGCGACATCGGGATCGGTCGTCCAGAGGGTCGTGTCGCGATCGAACAGCCGCTCCACCCAGCGCTCCCGCGTCGCGCGCTGGAGCACCTCGTCGACGGCCGCGCGCTCGGCCGGTGGCAGCTGCAGCTCGATCCGGGCGCGCATCAGCCGTGCCCCGCCGGCAGCTCGATGGCAACGTCGGGATCGGCTGCCGCGCCCGGCCCAGCGCCGTGTCCGCTCTCCGCGGCCTCGATGGCCAGGACCTTGTCGAGGCGGCGACGGTGGCGTGGCTCGCCGCTGAAGGTCGCACCGAGGAACGCCAGCGCGCACTCCAACGCGGGCTCGGGGCCGATGACGCGCGAGCCAAGCGTCAGAACGTTCATGTCGTCGTGCTCGACGCCCTGGTGCGCCGAGTAGGTATCGTGGCACACGGCGGCGCGCACGCCGCGCATCTTGGTGGCGGCGATGCTGGCCCCGACGCCGGACCCGCAGATGAGGATGCCGCGCTCCACGTCGCCGTCGCGAACGGCGCTCCCGAGACGCTGCGAGAAGTCCGGGTAGTCGTCCTGGGGGTCGGAGCCGTCGCCGCCGAGGTCGACCACCTCGTCGCCGGGTCGCGCCTCCGCCACGCGCCGGAGCAGGTCCGCCTTGAGCGCCGCTCCCGCGTGGTCCGCCGCGAATCCGATCCGCATCAGGAGTGCCCTGGATCCGACGCGCCGGTCCGGTCGACGCCGGACTCGCCCTGCGCGAGGGTCGGGTGCTCGCCACCATTCCCGGTGGCCCGGCCGAGCCCGAGGCCGGCCGGCTGGTGCCCGGGGTCGAGCGTCGGGATCCGGCCGTGGAGGCCCTCCCGAACCACGCGCCGCGCGACATCGGCCACGCGGTCGGCAGTGAACCCGAGCTTCTTGAAGATCGTCCCGGCCGGCGCCGACGCGCCGAAGTGATCGATCCCGATGATCGCCCCCTCGTCGCCCGCGAAGCGCTCCCAGCCGAACGTGGCGCCCGCCTCCACGGTCACGCGCTTCCGCACCGCGGCCGGCAGCACGGACTCGCGGTAGGCCTCGTCCTGGGCGTCGAACGCCTCCCAGCACGGGAGCGACACGACGCGAGCCCCGATCGAATCTCGCTCCAGTGCCTCCGCGGCGCGGAACGCCAGCTGGAGCTCCGACCCGGTGGCCATGACGATGACGTCGGGATCCCGGCCTTCCGCCTCGCCGCTCGCCTTGCGCAGGACGTAGCCGCCGCGGGCCACACCCTCGCGCGCGAGCTCCGGCGTGCCGGCCAGGGTGGGCAGCTTCTGGCGCGTCAGCGCGAGGGCGACCGGGCCGCCGCGCCGGGAGACCGCCATGCGCCACGCCTCGGTCGCCTCGTTCGCGTCGCCGGGCCGGACGAACCACAGGTTTGGCATCGCCCGCAGCGCCGCGTAGTGCTCGATCGGCTGGTGGGTCGGGCCGTCCTCGCCGAGCCCCACCGAATCGTGCGTCCAGACGTAGACGATGTGGAGACCGGCGAGTGCCGACAGTCGGACCGCACCGCGCATGTAGTCGCTGAAGTTGAGGAACGTCCCGACGTACGGGATGAATCCGCCGTGGTAGGCGATCCCGTTGCCCGCTCCGCCCATGGCGTGCTCGCGGACGCCGAACCACAGGTTCCGGCCGGCCTCGCCCGCTTCGAACGGGTCCTCGTCCTCGATCATCGTGAGGTTCGACTCGGAAAGGTCCGCGGAGCCGCCGAACAGCTCCGGCACGGGTCCGGCCAGGGCCTGGATCGCCGCCTGACTCGCCTGCCGCGTGGCCAGCTCCTCGCCGACGGCGTAGCCCTTGAGCTTGGAAAAGGCGTCGTCTCGGAGCTTGCCATCGAGGCGCCGCCGCAGCTCTCCGGCCAGCTCCGGGAACGCCTTGCCGTACGCCGCGAACCGCTGCCCCCATGCCTTCGCGACCGCGTCGCCGCGGCGCCCGTAGTCGCCCATGAGCTCCCCGACCTCGTCCGGGACGAGAAACTGGGCGTCGGGGTCCCAGCCATATGCCTCTTTCGTGAGGCGAACCTCGTCCGGGCCGAGCGGCGAGCCGTGGGCCTTCTGTGTGTCCTGCTTGTTCGGGCTGCCGTAGCCGATGTGGGTCCGCACCGCGATCAGTGATGGTCGGCCGTCCTCGAGCCCAGCCTTGATCGCCGCATCGATGGCCTCGAGGTCGTTGCCGTCCTGGACCCGGGCGGTGCCCCAGCCGTAGGCATCGAAGCGTTTGAGCACGTCCTCCGACCAGGCCATGTCCGTTGGGCCGTCCAGCTGGATGTGGTTGTCGTCGTAGAGGACGAGCAGCTTCCCGAGCCGGAGGTGCCCGGCGAGGCTCGCCGCCTCCGACGCGATGCCCTCCTGGAGATCGCCGTCCGACGCCAGCACGAACGTCCGGTGGTCGATGATCGCGTGGTCCGGCCGGTTGAACTCGAGCGCGAGCCGGCGCTCGGCGATGGCCATGCCGACGGCGTTCGCGAAGCCCTGGCCGAGCGGCCCGGTCGTCGCCTCGACCCCTGCCGTGAGGCCGTACTCGGGATGACCCGGGGTCCGCGAGCCCCACTGCCGGAACTGCTCCAGCTGCTCCAGCGGCAGGTCGTAGCCCGTCAGGTGGAGGAGGGAATACAGCAGCATCGAGGCGTGCCCGGCCGAGAGCACGAACCGGTCGCGATCGGCCCAGTGTGGGTCGTCGGGGGAGAAGCGGAGGTGGCGCGTCCAGAGGACGAAGGCCATCGGCGCCGCGCCCATCGGCGCGCCGGGGTGCCCGGAGTTCGCCTTCTGGACGCCATCGATGGACAGCGTTCGGATCGTGTTGATCGCGAGCTGCTCGAGGGTGGGGGCCATCGCGGTGAATCGTACCGCCGCCCCCGGCCGTCGGCCTTGAGCGAACGGCTGCATCGATACCATCCACGTTGTGACGGCCCCCACAGCCTCGGCGCCGACGTCGCTGGTCCGCCGCTCGCCCGTGCGCGTCCTGGTCCTCGGCGACCTCGTGCTCGACGTCGTCCTGCAGGCCTCGCAGCCCATCGAGAGCGGCACGGACGTGCCGGGCCGCGTCGAGATCCGCCAGGGCGGGTCCGCGGCCAATGCCGCCCGCTGGCTGGCCCGCCTCGGCGTCCGTTCGCAGCTCGTCTGCGCAGTCGGGCGGGACGGCGCGGGGCGCTCGCTCGTGGCCCAGCTCCGGCGAGATTCGGTCGAGGTTCGCGCGGTCCGCATCGCGGGCCACCGGACGGGCCGGATCGGGGTGCTGGTGGCGCCGAATGGGGAGCGGTCCTTCGTCGCGGATCGGCGCGCCGCGACGCGCATGACGCCCGCGGACCTCAAGCCCGAGTGGTTCGACGGCATCGACCTGATCCACCTTCCGGCGTACTCGTTGTTGGTGGAGCCGCTCGGGAGCGCCGCCGTCCGCGCCGTCGAGCTCACGCGGTCACGCGGGGCCAGGACCGCCCGGGTCTCCGTCGACCTGGCGTCGGTCGGGCCGCTCATGACCCGCGGCCGCCGCGAGGCCCGCGAGCTGGTCGCGAGCCTCCGGCCCGACCTGGTGTTCGCCACGGAGCCGGAGGCCGAGGCGCTCGTCGGGCGGGCCGGGCCCGAAGGCCTGCTGGAGCACGCCGCCGTTGCCGTGATCAAGCGCGGCCCGCGCGGCGCCCGGGTGTTCGCACGGATCGACCACGGCCGCGGCGAGCCCGAGCCGCCGTTGCGCTTCGACATCGCCACGGAGGCGGTCGCGGCAGAGGACACGACCGGCGCAGGCGATGCCTTCGATGCCGGGTTCATCGCCGGCTGGCTGGTGGCGCTCGCGAGCGGGCGGTCGGGCGCCGACGCGCTGCACCGCGCGACGCTCGCCGGCCATCGGACAGCCGCTCGCCACCTGCGCAGCCCGCGCGCCGAACTCCCGCCGGGATGAGCAGCGACGCCATGCGCCGCGCAACCGCGCCGGCCGCGGGCGCCGTGGCCGACCGGCTCGAGGTCGCCCCGGAGGTCGCGGAGGCGCTCGCGGCGGGACGCCCGGTCGTGGCCCTCGAGTCGACGTTGATCAGCCACGGCCTCGCGTACCCCGCGAACCTGGAGGTCGCGACCGCGTCCGAGGCGGCGGTGCGCGAGTCCGGCGCGGTGCCCGCGACGGTCGCGATTCACGACGGCCGGTTCAGGGTCGGGCTCGAGGCTGCGGCACTGCAGGCCCTCGCCACCGCCCCGCGCGCCAGCGTGATGAAGGCCGCCCGGCCGTCGCTCTCGCCGGCGCTGGCGCGCGGGGGCTGGGCGGCGACGACCGTGTCGGCAACGATGATCGCCGCGCACGCGGCGGGCATCCGCGTCTTCGGCACCGGCGGAATCGGCGGCGTCCATCGACCGACCGCCGCATCGCCGACGACGTTCGACATCTCCTCGGACATCGACGAGCTCGCGCGCACCCCGATGGCCGTCGTCTGTGCCGGCCCCAAGGCCCTCCTCGACGTGCCGAACACGCTCGAGGTCCTGGAGACCCGGGGCGTTCCGGTGGTCGCGATCGGCCAGGAGGAGCTGCCGGGCTTCTACTCGCGCAGCGCCGGCATTTCCGCACCGCATTCCGTGCCGGACCTCGCGGGAGCGGCCGCGCTCGTCCGGACGCACCTCGCGCTCGGCCTCGGATCCGGGATCCTGGTGTGCGTCCCGCCGCCCGCGGAGCTGGCCCTTCCGGAGGACGTGGCGCGGGCGGCGATCGAGCGCGCGTCCGCCGACGCCGAGGCCGCGGGCGTGCACGGTCCCGACCTCACGCCGTGGCTCCTCGCGCGCATCGCCGAGGTCACCGAGGGAGCGTCGGTGCGGGCCAACACCGCGTTGATCGTCAACAACGCGCGCGTCGCGGGACAGCTGGCCGTCGCGCTCATTGCTGCGCCGGCGGAGCGTCGATAGACTCAGCCGGTCGAGCGCCGCTCGACGCCACCACCTCGCGCTGGAGAGCCGATGCGGATCTACGAGGGCAGTGCGCGGCAGGACTGGGAAGAGGTTCTTCGGTCGATCGGCGCGTACGTCGACGAGCACGGGATGCGCGGCCTGGTGATCCTCGAGACGGACACGGGTCTGATCGTCCAGGGGACCTCCGTGTCGACCGCGGCCGGCTCCGCCTGGGGCGAGTCGATGGGCCAGGCCAGGCGCGAGACGCTGATGCTGGACGACGAGCAGATCGGCGCGTTCATTGATGAGGGCTTGGCACGCCGTGGCGAGGGTCCGGACCCCAGCCCGACGCACTACGAGGCGCAGCTCCGCGTCATCGGGCGCTACCTCGACGAGAAGAAGCCGCGCGACGTCTGCCTGTTCGAGCTTGACGGCGCGTACATCGCCCGCCTCACGCAATCGGGGCAGACCGGCCTCCGGCAGGAGGTGGTCGAGTTCACCCCCGGCGACATCGCCGACCTCATCGCCCAGGCACCCGCCCTCCGGCGATCGGAGACCCAGGCCAAGCCGGCCTGACCAGGAGGTATTCGCTCATGAAGGCGCTCAAGACCGTTGCCGTCGCCCTGGGGATCACCCTCGGCGCGATCCTCGTGATCCCGCTGCTCGTGCTGGCCGGGCTCTTCGTCTGGCTCAAGCTCACCGAGGAGGATGACGAGGAGGCGCTCGAGCTGGACGAGGACGTCTGATCGACGCCCCACCGCCACCAGCGGATCGAACGCCCGCCGGCAGACCGGCGGGCGTTTCCGTTCCTGCGCGCCCGCCGTCGACAGTCCGCGAGCGACGCCTCGCCGAGGCCGGCGTGCTCGTCGTCATGGCCTTCTGGGCCGCGAACTTCATCGTCGTCAAGGCCGCGAACGAGCAGATCCCGCCCGTGGCCTTCGCGTTCCTGCGCTTCGCGCTGGCGGCGCTCACGCTGCTGCTCATCCTGCGCTGGCGCGAAGGCCGGCTCGGCCTGCCGCGGCGGGACGTGCTCCCGATCGTCGGCCTCGGCGCGCTCGGGTTCGGCGTCTACCAGATCCTCTGGGCCACCGCCCTCCAGGACATCCCGGCGGGTGACTCGGCGCTGCTGATCGCCACGACCCCGGTCATCACGGCGCTCCTGGCCGTCGTAAGCCGCACCGACACGCTGACCCGGACCAAGCTCCTCGGGAGCCTCGTGTCGTTCACGGGCGTCGCCATCATCGTGGCGGCGGGCCACGGGATCACGCTCGGCGGCGCCCTCGTCGGCGACGCCCTGACGCTCGTCGCGGCGGTCTGCTGGGCCGTCTACACGGCCTTCGGCGCGCCGATCCTCCGGCGCCATTCGCCGCTCCGAACCACGGCCTGGGCGATGGTCGGAGGAGCGCTGGTGCTCCTGGTTCCCGGTGTGCTCCAGGGGATCGGCGTGGAGTGGGGGACGGTCCGGGCCGACGCGTGGGCGGGACTCCTCTTCTCCGCGTTCGTGCCTGCAGGGATCGCGAACGTGGTGGTGTTCAGCGCGATCCGGCTGCTCGGCCCCACGAGGATCACCGCCTATCAGTTCCTCGTGCCGTTCATGGCCGTCCTGATGGGCGCGGCGTTCCTCGCGGAGCCGGTGCGGGTCGACCAGCTCCTCGGCGGCGCCGTGATCGTGCTCGGCGTCGCGATTGCACGGACGGATCGGGTCACCGCGTTCGGCGGGTGGTTGCGGGAACGCCTGCCCGCCTGAGGCGACCCGTGCGACGATCCGCCGAATGACCGAAGGCATATCCGTCCCGATCGAGCCTGCGGCCTTCGGCCTTGCACCCGACGAAGCCGAGGTCGTGGAGCATCTCGGCCGGCGCGCGCTGCGCTTCGTCGACGGATCGTTCAACGCGCTGGTGGCCGGCGTCGAGCTCGTCGACGGCACGATCGAAACGGACATCGCAGTTCCGCGCGAGCGTTCGTTTCACGGGGTTGTGTGGCGCTCGGCCGGCGCCGACTTCGAGTCGTTCTTCGTTCGCCCCCACCAGGTCGGAAATCCCGACGCCATCCAGTACACGCCGAACCCCAACGGGATCTCGTCCTGGCAGCTCTATCACGGCCCCGGGTTCTGGGCGCCGATCACCTTCCCGATCGGCGACTGGTGCACGATCCGGGTGGCGTTTGCCGGGGATCGCGCGGACATCTTCGTGGGCAACGTCCACCGGCCTGTGCTCGCCGTCGGCGAGCTCAAGCTTCCGCGTCGCGCGGGGGACGTCGGCATCCAGGTCGGCGGCCCTGGGCTGCACGTCGCGAGGTTCGACTATGCGATCGGGACGGCGCCGCTCGTGGGCGTGCCGGAGCCCGAGCCGTCGCCCCATCCCGGCGTCATCCGCCACTGGGAGGTCTCGGACGCCTTCCCGGAGTCCGACCTCGACGGTGCAGCCACGGTCTCCGAGGCCCTGCTACGAGCCCGGTCCTGGACGCCCCTCGAGGCAGAGCGGAGCGGTCTCGCCAATCTCGGGCGCATCCAGCCCATCAAGGAGGATCGAAACACGGCGCTCGCGCGAGCCACGATCGAATCGGACGTCGCCGTCCTCCGACCTCTCGAAATCGGGTTCAGCGACCGCGCGACGGTCTTCCTCAACGGCCGCGCCCTGTTCCGCGGCGACGAGACGTATCGCAACCGCGACTACCGGTTTCTCGGGAGCATCGGCTGGTGGGACACCGTCTACCTCCCGCTCGAGACCGGCCAGAACCAGCTCGTCATCGCCGTCTCGGAGGACTTCGGCGGTTGGGGCGTGCAGGCGCGGTTCGCCGGCCGCTCCAAGCCCGTGGCTCGAGCGGATCGGTCGCGTGGCGTTGGCCACGGCGCTCGCGATGTCCGTCCTCGCAACCGCGATCGTCTTCGGGGTCCGCTGACCCGAGGTTGAAACTTTCGGGCGGCCCGGACACCTAGCCTGTGAACGCCGGCGCTGCCGGCTCGTCACGAGGGTGGTGTGGACCAGGCGCTGGTCGAACGGGCGACGCGAGGCGATCGGGACGCCTACGAGGCGCTGGCGCGCGCCAGCGTCGACCGCCTGTATGCGATCGCGTACGAGATCACCCGGGATCCCGATCGCGCCGACGATGCCGTCCAGCAGGCGCTCGTCGCGATGTGGCGGGACCTGCCGAGCCTTCGCGACCCGAGCCGTTTCGAGGGCTGGACCTACCGCCTCGTCAGCAATGCGTCCCTCCAGGAGCTCCGACGGCGCCGCCGCGCGAACGTGGTCGCGCTCTCTCCGGAGCTCGTCGCCCGGCAGGGTGACTTCGTTGCTCGGGCAGCGGCTCGCGACGAGCTCGATCGCGCGCTGGCGATGCTCAGCCCGGACCATCGAGCCGTCCTTGTGCTTCGCCATCTCGCGGGCCTCTCGATCGACGAGCTCGCCGAGGTCCTTGGCATTCCGCGCGGCACCGTTGCCTCGCGGCTTCACCACGCGACCAGGACGATGCGGGCGGCCATCGAGGCCGGTGACCGCCAGGCGATCGCCGGAGGAGCGGCTCGATGAGCGACTTGACGTTGGACCGCGAGCTCCAGGAGCTGTTTGCCGCGGGTCCGCGCTCCGCGCCTGCGAGCCTCGTCGACCGCGCGCTCGCCCGGGCCGCGACCTTGCCCCAGCGGCGCGCCCGCATCACTCGCCTCGACCGACGCGCGTGGCCGCCGCTTCGGCGCTCGGTGAGCGACCCGAATGTCCACCGCGTGGCGCGGCTCGCACTCGTCGCGCTCCTTGTCGTTCTGGCCGGCGCTGTCGTCGCGGTCGGGGCTCGGCTCCTGGACCGCCCGCCGCACGCGCGGCTCGAGGCGCTGGGAACCCTCTCGGACTACGTCGTTGCGCCCACGGTCGCTGTGCTGAAGGATGGGCGGCTCTTCGTCCTTGGCCAGGACGAGACCACCGCCATCGTCCTCGACCCGAGCTCGGGGGTGACCTCGACCATCCGCTTGGGCGAGCAGCTCCATGGAACGCTGCGGGCCACCGTCCTGCCCGATGGACGGGTTGTGCTGATCGAGCTGCCGACGGACGGCACCGAACCCCACGTTGCATACCTCGATGTTGTGTCGGGCGACCTCGATGTTCGGGGCACGATCCCCCACGACGAGGTCTTCGCGTCATCGCGGCTCGTCCTGCGCGATGGACGGATCCTCACGTCGGGCGGCGTCCTCTTTCCGGGCGATCAACACCCACCCTGTGCGCCCGGAGGATGTGAGCCGGGGTCCACGCCACCCCCGATCCTTGCGCTCGGCGACCAGAAGCAGGTCACGATCTTCGATCCCGCGACCGGCGCGACCACCGAGCTCACACCCCTCGGCAAGGGCCGGTACCAGCACCACATGCTCGAGCTGGAGGACGGGCGGATCCTCATCGTCAGCGGTGCCCGGTACGGACCCCCGTCGGGCGAGGTCACGGACGTCGACGTCTACGACCTCGCCACCGGCGCGTCGTCAACGGTCGGCACGTTCGAGGCGCAGGACAGCTTCTCGGCGCTGTTCGCGGGCCCGTTCCGCATGCCCCCCGTCCAGCTGGCCGACGGCCGGGTCCTGATCCCGCGCGGCCTGCGGCTCGAGTACCCGTGTGGCGAGCCGACGCCCGCGTCAAGCCCGTCGGGCGCTCCGATGGCCATCCACTTCGAGTCCCGAGGGCTGACGTCGGTCTTCGATCCGAGGACCAACCAGGTGGTCGACGGCCCGCTGCTCCCGCACTTCTACGGCGCACCGAGCATCGTGCCCCTGCCGGATGGCCGCGCGGTGATGTTCGGGCAGTACGTCGTCACGCCGGGTGGCTGCGCCAGCGATGCCGATGCCTATTCCAAGTCCTGGGTGAGCGTCATCGACGTCCGGACGGGGCGTGTGTTCGAGAGCTACGACCCGACGACGGGAGCGTCGGCGCTCGGCATCGATCCGCAGCAGATGTACGACGCGAGCGCCGTCCTTCCGGACGGTCGCGTCGTGCTGATCGCCGAGGCCGGGCAGAGCCGGGGCATTCCCAACGCGGTCGACGTCCTGACGATCGACCCCTAGGCGGAGTCGGCGCTCTCAGCCCTTGCCGTCCACCCGCTTGAGCATGATCACGTTGGTCTCCTCGTAGCCCTGGGAGCGGTAGAGCTCGCGGGCCGGCGTGTTGTAGCCGAAGACATGGAGCATCACGCCGATGCAGCCCTGCTCGCGGGCGTAGTCGTCGATCGCATCCAGGACCGCCCGCCCGTACCCGCGCCGGCGGTGGGACTCGTAGACCTCGATGTCGTAGATGAAGACGACCCGGCCCGGCTCGCGATCCTCGATCGTGAACCAGGCATGGCCGACCCAATCGCCGGCGTCGCTGCGCATGGCCCGAAGCTCGTGGCCCGGCGTCTCGCGCCCGCCGGGGAGCAGCTTCTCGAACGCCTCCGCGGACAGGACCTCCGCCTCGTCGGCCTTCCAGTTGCCGGCCTTGACCTTCTCTTCCGCATAGGCGCGCTGGCTGGCGGCCCGCCAGGTCCGATATTCGGCCTCGGCCATCGATTCCAGACGGAACAACTGACCCTCCGTCGCAGGCGTTCGGTGACGTCGGTGATTGCCGCCGGGGCCGGTTTTCGGTAGCATTCGAAAAACCCCCGGAGGCGCCCGACCCATGTCGAAGTATGTCTTTGTGACCGGAGGCGTGACCTCCTCGCTCGGGAAGGGGATCACCGCAGCGAGCATCGGTCGGCTGCTGAAGGCACGGGGTCTCAAGGTCTCCATCCTGAAGCTGGATCCGTACATCAACGTGGATCCGGGGACGATGTCGCCGTACCAGCACGGCGAGGTCTTCGTGACCGACGACGGCGCCGAGACGGACCTCGACCTCGGGCACTACGAGCGCTTCATCGACGAGAACCTGACGCAGCTCTCGAACGTGACCACGGGCCGCATCTACCAGGCGGTGATCGCGAAGGAGCGCCGCGGCGACTACCTCGGCGGCACGGTCCAGGTCATCCCGCACATCACCAACGAGATCAAGGAGCGGATGGCGCGCGTCGCGCGCGACGGCAGCCCGGACGTCGTCATCGTCGAGGTCGGCGGCACGGTCGGCGACATCGAGAGCCTGCCGTTCCTCGAGGCGCTCCGACAGATGCGCAAGGATGTCGGGCGCGCGAATGTGCTGTACGTGCACGTGACGCTGCTGCCGGCCCTCGCGGCGACGGGCGAGCTCAAGACCAAGCCGACCCAGCACTCCGTCAAGGAGCTCCGCGGGATCGGCATCCAGCCGGACGTGATCGTGCTGCGCTCGGACCACGAGGTCCCGGACGAGATCCGCGAGAAGATCGCGCTCTTCACGGACGTCGCGACCGAGGCGGTCATCCCGGCCCCGACCGCGGACACCATCTACGAGGTCCCGCTGCAGTTCGAGGACCACGGCCTCGGGAAGCTGATCGTGCGGGAGCTGTCCCTCGGCGATCCCGATGTGGCCCCGGACCTCACCGAGTGGCGAGCCTTGGTCGACAAGATCAAGCGCGACAAGCCGGAGCTGGAGGTCGCGCTCGTCGGCAAGTACATCGAGCTGCCGGACGCGTACCTCAGCGTCACCGAGGCGCTCAAGCACGCCGGCTGGGCGCACGACGTGGACGTCAAGATCCGGTGGGTCGACTCCGAGGCGCTCACGAAGGAGAACCTCCACCAGCAGCTCGAGGGCGCGGCGGGCGTCGTCGTCCCCGGTGGCTTCGGCCATCGCGGCATCGAGGGCAAGGTCCTGGCCGCCCATTACGCCCGCGACCACGCGGTGCCCTATCTCGGGCTCTGCCTGGGCCTGCAGTGCGCGGTCATCGAGTTCGCGCGCGAGGTGGTCGGCTCGAAGGACGTCAACTCGACCGAGTTCGACATGTTCACGTCGAACCCCGTGATCGACTTCATGCCGGACCAGCGCGAGCTCGAGGACAAGGGCGGCACGATGCGCCTGGGGCTGTACCCCGCGAAGCTCACCCCGGGCACGAAGGCCGCCGCGGCCTACGGCCAGGAGGTCATCTACGAGCGGCACCGCCACCGCTTCGAGGTCAACAACCAGTACCGCCCGATGCTCGAGGGCGCCGGCATGATTCTTTCCGGGCAGTCGCCCGACGGCCGCCTGGTCGAGATCGTGGAGCTCCGGGACCACCCGTGGTTCGTGGCCTCGCAGTTCCACCCCGAGTTCAAGAGCCGTCCGGAGCGGCCGCACCCGCTGTTCGATGGCTTCATCGCCGCGACGCTCGAGGAGGGCCCGGTCCGCGGCAAAGCCCGCGACGGCGTGCGGGCCAGCGAGCCGGCGGCCGCGGCGCAAGCCGGCGACGCCGGCGAGGCCGCTGCGGAGGTCGCCCCGGCCGCCTGACGCGACCGCCCGTCCCGGCCCGACCGGGTCCTGACGACGGCGTGCTGCGGGAACACTTCGGGAACGCCACGCCGCGAAGGTGTGCGCATGAACCACCCACCCGCACGCCTCATCCTCGCATCCCTCGTCGCGGTCGCTGCGGCCCTCCCAACCGCGACACCGGCCGCCGCCCTGGAGATCCCGACCATCCAGATCCGCCTCCACGATTCCGACCACCTGCTTCTCGCCAACCCACAGGTCGGTGTCCCGTTCCACCCGAGAATCACCCTGTTCGGCAGTTCGAAGACGACTCCGGTCACCGGTTCGGTCACCGTGGCGCTGCTCCCCGACCCCGCCTGCGACGAATTCGGGCTCACCGCCACCGGCCAGCTCGTCAACGGGGTCTTCGACGCCACCTCCATCACGGAGATCCCGCCGACCGTGTACCAGCCGTGCATCAGCGTCTCGTACGGTGGCGATGCCAACTTCGCCCCGACGTCTGCCACCAAGACGTTCGTCGTCCAGAAGGGCGTGGTCACGCTGACCCACGCAGTCCATAGCCTCGAGCCGCACCAGGCGGTCACCTCTGTCGCGCTTGGGGCGACCGTCCACGGATGGGCGACGGTTGCCTACGGCGGATACACACCGACCGGCTCCGTGGTCGTCCGACGGTTCTCCGATGGCGCATGTGCCACCCCGGTGGCTTCAGTGGCCTTGCCGGTCCCATTCGATGGGACCGTTGACAACGCCAGCTCATGGACGCCGACCCGGACGGGCACCTTCGCATATGGCTTTGCGTTCGAGGGCGACGCCCGCTACGAGCCGGTCGCGGAGCTGTGCCGCTCCTTCGTCGTCTCGAGGGCCAAGCCCACGTTCACCGAGAACGTGCTGACGAGCGCGAGCGGCGAGGCCGTCGCCGATGGCAGCACAGTTCCGACGGGCATCGGCTACGGCCAGCGCGTGACCCTTTCCGGCGCGGCGGGTCCCGTCGCCGGAAAGGTCTGGCTCGACGCGTTCGAAGACAGTGGCACCTGCAGCGGCACGCCGACGAGCTTCGGCGTCACGCTCACGTCGGCGGGAACGGCGACGGGGTCCTTCGTCGGGCGCAGCACGCCGGGAGAGATCTCCTACCACGCTCGTTATGAAGGCAATGCCACGTACGCGGCGGTCACCAGCACGTGCCTGCGACTGAAGGTGAAGTCGCCGGTCCAGAGCGTGCTCGTCGAGACGCACGCGGGGAATGGGCACACGCCGGAGGCCACCTTCCCGACCGGTGAACCCTTGCACGCCCGGGTGCGGGTCAACGTGACCGGTGTGGCGCCGACGGGGAAGCTCACGGGCAGGATCTACGCCAATGGGACCTGCGGGAGCGCGCCGATCCTGACGCTTTCCGCAACGGGCGGTGCCGACAAGGACCCGGTCTTCTCGTGGCCGGCGGGTTCCGTGGGCCGCTATTCGGTCCGGGTCGAGTATGGCGGCGACGGCAGCTACCTCCCAAAGGCCAGTGACTGCTGGAGCTACGCGATCACCCAGGCCGATCCCGACGTCGCCACGGACGTCCACGACGCGGCCCACGCTCCCGTGACCGGCGTGATGGCCGGCGGGAGCGTTCACCTCGCCGTCAGCGTCTCCGGCGTGGCCGGGCCCGCGAGCGGCATGGTGACGGTGCGCTTCTTCGGCAACGGCACCTGCTCCGGTGTGCCCGCGGGCTCCCTGGACGCAACGCTCGTTGCGGGAAGGGCGGACGTCACTGGCCTGACGCGTACCCTGGCCGAGGGTCCGTACGCCTTCGCCTGGACCTACGGCGGCGACGGCCGCTACCGCGCGTCCAGCGGTGGCTGCCGGTCCGTGGTGGGACTCGCAGCAGGTGCGACACCGCCGCCTCCAACGGCAGCGCCGAGCAAGACTGCACAGGTCAACCCGAGCCCGGCGCCAGGGTCGTCCTTCCTCCCGCTGGAATCGCCTGCAGCGGCTCCGTCGATCGATCCGCGGGTGTCGGCCGACCCAGCTGCGACGGGTGATCCAGCGGCCACGATCATGCCGGGTTCGACTGCCCCGCTGCCGAGCAGCGGAGGCCCGCGCGCCGTGGCCGGCGCAAGCCTCGGTCCGGACGACGCGGACACGGTGGGCGCCACCGGGGCGCTGCCCGTGGCCGCGCTCGGTGTGGTCGGGATCGGCGTCGTGGGACTGCTCGGGTTGGTCGGGGTCCTGACTCGCCGTCGCCGGGGTGCCTGATCCGGACCGCACGGGCCTGATGGGCCGGTCGGCCTAGAATCAGCGCACCACCTCTCGCCACCGCACCCCGGAGCCCGCCATGAAGCTGTTCCTCGACACCGCCGACATCGAAGAGATCCGAACCGTCAACTCGTGGGGCGTCCTCGATGGCGTCACGACGAACCCGACGCTGTTCGGGAAGGTCAAGGGCATGACCTACGAGGAGGTCCTCCAGGAGATCTGCGCGATCAACAGCGGGCCGGTCTCCGCGGAGGTCGTCGCCGACGACGTCGAGGGGATGCTCAGGGAAGGCCGCGGCTACGCCAAGCTGGCCGACAACATCTACGTCAAGGTCCCGATGTCGGAGAACGGGCTCGCCGCGATGAGCGGGTTCAGGGCCGAGGGCATCAAGACCAACTGCACGTTGATCTTCACGGCCAACCAGGGCCTGCTGGCTGCGAAGGCCGGCGCCTCGCTCCTGTCGCCCTTCGTCGGGCGCGTGGACGACATCAACGAGGACGGCATGCAGGTCGTCCGCGAGCTCGCCGAGATCGTCCGCTTCTTCGAGCTGGATTCCGAGGTTCTGACGGCTTCCGTCCGGCACCCCCGCCACGTCACCGAGGCCGCGCTGAACGGCTCGCACATCGCGACGCTGCCCTACAAGGTCTTCCAGCAGATGGTGCGCCACCCGCTCACGGACAAGGGCATCGTCCAGTTCAAGAAGGACTGGGAGACCGCCCGGGCCGCGCTGAACGACGGAGCCAAGGCGCCCGCGAAGGTCGGCTAGCGCCCCTTCAGCGATGGCCGCCAAGCGCGGGCGAGCCTAGGCGATGAGGCGGTGCATCCGTCGGAACGTCGGGCGGAAGCCCAGGCTGCGCCAGGTTCGATCGGCCTCGATGTTGGTCGAGCGCCAGTCCGTGGCCGCGCAGCCGAAGCCCGCGTCGCGAGACCACGCGAGGATGGCCTCGCCCAGCGCCCGCCCGGCGCCGAGCCCCCGCGCCTCGGGCAGCACCGCGGCGTAGCCGAGGAATCCCGCGCTCGCGGGCCGGATGAGGCTGCTGTTCCCCGGCGAGTGCTCCAGCGAGAGCCCGATCGCGTCGCCGATCACCGCGCCCTCGTGCTCCGCCACCAGCCAGTGGTACTTCGGATCGTCGAAGTCAGCCTCGAGCTCCTCGCGGATCTCCTCGACCGGCTGGAGGGGCAGCCTGGAGAACACCGGGGCGCCGATCATGTGGCGCGGCAGGACGAGCTCCAGCTCGGCGAGGACCGGGATGTCCTCGCGGTTGGCGCGCCGGATGACGAGCTCCGAGCGGGGCACGACGCCGAAGTCCGCCGGCGGGTTCTCTCGGACCGCGTGGAGGTGCTGCTGCCCGAAGTCGAGGCTGAACCAGGCGTCGACGAGCGCGTCGTCGCTCGCGGGAACGAGCACGTGCTGGTTGAAGCGTTCCTCAACCGCCCAGGCGTCGGCGGCCACGGCATACATGGCCCGCACGACCGCCGCGTCCGTCGCCGCATGGCCGGCCGGGTCCACCCAGACGTTCCTGCCCCAGGTCGCGTCGGCCTTCGCGGTCCCGATCAGGTAGCCGGCAAGCGCACCGTCCCGATGCGCCACCCAGCCCGCCGCGTCGTCGGCGCCGAGGAGCGTCTCGATCTCGGCCCGGGCAGCGGTCGGATCCTCGTACACGGGATCCAGCAATGGCTCCGCCAGGCGATGGCGGCGGTGTCGCTCGGCGAGCAGCTCGGCGGCGGCGGCGAGGTCGGCGCGGTCGAAGGGTCGGATCTCAATCGGCATGGCCGGCGAATGGTATGCGGGAGTTGCGCGCTGCCTCGCGGCGTTGATTGACGCCGCCAGACCGGCAACGTATTCTCACGCCATCCCCACCCCGGTCCGCGCGCGGACCCGTTGTGCCGTGGGCGAATTTCATTCCGTCGGCGC
>DASTIE010000055.1:0-21932 GCA_035717865.1 Candidatus Limnocylindrales bacterium | reverse complement strand
GTGCGGGTCGAATCGCCGCGCGGGAGCCTGTCGTTCCTGCGCGTCGAGGAGGTGATCGGCGACCCGTGTGTCAGGGAGGGCACCGGGATCCGGAAGCCTCCGAGTGCGTTGACGCTCCTGATCCAGCTGGAGAACCTCGCGCATCTCAGCGTGTCGGCGCGGCAGCCCGTGGCCGTCGGCGCCTACACCGGCCAGCAGGTCGACATCTCGATCCCCGAGGGCGTCCTCTCCGCCTGCAGCGGTCTCGCGGGCGGCGACGTCGGGCTGTTCATCGCGGGCAACGAGGTCATCGGGTTCGCGCCGGGCGAGCAGTTCCGGCTCATCTCGCTGGCCGCCGGCGAGCAGACGATCGCGATCCTGACCCGCGCCGACTGGACCCAGATTCCCTCCGTGCCGGAGTTCGAGAGCGTGCTCCAGCAGGGCCAGCGCGTCATCGACAGCGTCCGATTCTGAAGGTTCGCGAACGGGCTCGGACGGTCAGTCGAGCAGGACGCGCAGGGTCTTCGGGGACCGGTACTCGTGGCCCCGGTAGACGGGCTCCTGCTCCGGGTCCAGGCGCAACCGAGGGAAGCGCTCCAGCAGCAGCCGCACGGCCGTGGCGAGCTGAACCCTCGCGAAGTGGTGGCCGATGCAGTAGTGCGGGCCGGTCGCGAAGGACAGGTGCGGCCGCTTCGGGCGGGCGATCTCGAAGTCGTCGGCCGTCGGCCCGAACACCTCGCGGTCGCGGTTCGCGGAGGAAACGACGAGGATCGCCCGCTCGCCGGCCGGAAGGTCCACACCCCCGAGTGACGTCCCGGGCGCGATTCCGCGCAGCAGGTTCCCGATCGGCGCGGTCCAGCGCAGCCCCTCCTCCACGGCCGCGGGAACGAGCGACGGGTCGGCTCGGAGCGCCGCGAGCTGGTCCGGGTGCCGGAGCAGCCGCTCGGTCACGGTCGCGCCGCCGTGGGCGGGCTCCTGCAGCCCGCCGAGGAGCACGAGCTTGAAGGAGGGCATGAAGAGGTCGAGGCGCGCCTCCAGCGGCCCCTCGAAGGCCGACACGAGGTGGCCGATCAGGTCGTCCGCCGGCTCCGCGAGGCGGCGCGCGAAGAGCGGGGTGATCGCCTCGTCGATCTCCGCGGAGATCGCGTCGCAGTGGGCCGTCTTCGCGGGGTCGCCCTCGTAGTTCGAGACGCCCGCCGCGAGCCCGCCGAACCAGCGGACGAGGGTCGGGCCGTCCACGGCCTCCGCGATGCCCATGCCGTGGGCGAGCGACAGCACGGAGACGGGCTCGAAGTACTCCGGCACGAGGTCGACGGCGCCGGACGGCGCGATCGACTCGAGCCGCTCCCGGCAGAGCCGTTCGAACACCGCGGCCATCGTCGCCTCGACGGCGCGCGGCCGGAGGGTCGCGTCGAACGGCCGGCGCCGACGCCTCGCGGGCTCGCCGTCGGTGGTCATCATCGAGATTCCGCCGAGCGCGCGGTCCGTGGGCGAGTTCGCGACGTGCGCGGGGAACGCGTCCGGGTCCGTGCAGGCGGCTTCGACCGTCGCCCAGCTCGTGACCATCCAGACGTCCAGGCAGGGCATGTAGGCCACCGGCGATCGCTCGCGGAGCGCTGCGTAGATCGGGTACGGATCCGCTTCGAGCTCCTCGACGGTCACGCCGGCCAGGTCGCGGGGTGGGCCGATCAGAGCTCGACCTCCAGGGCGTCGCCGTTCAGCCGCGCCGGAAACGTCCGAACCGGGTACTCCGCCGGGCCGCGCAGGACCTCGCCGGTCCGCAGCTCGAACTCGGAGCCGTGGCAGTTGCAGACGATCCGGGCGTCCTCGATCGACGCCTCCTCGCTGAACGGGCACCCAGCGTGCGTGCAGCGGTCCTCGACCGCGAACCACTCGTCGCCGAGGCGGGTGAGCGCGAGGTCCGTGCCGTCGACGGAGGCCGCCAGCCAGCGGCGAGCGCTCGATGCTTCCTCGGCCGAGGCGACGCGGTGCCAGGTCATCGCGGCACGATATCGGGTTCCTGGGCCAGCCCGGGTCAGCCGGCCGCGACCGCCTGCCGTGCGTTCCGTGCCCGGCGCCGCTCCGGCGGCTGCAAATCGCCGAGCCGGCGCACCACCGACGCCGTCAGCGCGTCGAGGTCGGCGTCGGTCGCCGGCGTGGCGAGCGCGCCCATGCCCCGCGGAGCGAGATGGAACCCATCGACCAGCAGGCCCAGGAACATCGCGGACTGCGGTGTGAGCCCCTCGGGTGCTTCGAGGTCCGGCGCCGGGTAGACCTGGAAGATCGAGGCGATGCCGCCGACCGTCGCCTGGATGCCCTCGCGCTCGAAGGCCGCGGTCAGGCCGGAGCGCAGCCGATCACCCGCGGCCTCCAGCGCCGCGTACCGCTCCGGCGTCAGGTGCCGCAGGGTCGCGAGGCCTGCGGCAGCCGCGACCGGGTTGCCGTTGAACGTGCCGCCGTGGACGAGCGAGCCGGGTTGCCGCGCGTCGAACTGGCGCATCACGTCCTCGCGCCCGCCGAACGCCCCGGACGCGTAGCCGCCGCCGATGATCTTGCCGAGGGTGGTCAGGTCCGGGCGCACGCCCCCGAGGCGGCCCTGGGCGCCGTTCGGCCCGATCCGGAACGCAATGACCTCGTCGAAGACCAGCAGGGCCCCGATGCGGTCCGTGAGCTCCCGGAGGAAGTGCAGGAACGACGGCTCGGCGGCCCGCACGCCGCCCGCGCCCTGGACGGGCTCGATGATGATCGCGGCGACGTCCCGCTCCCGACCCACGAGGGCTCGCTCCACGCCGGCCGCGTCGCCCCACGGCAGCTCGAGCACGAGCCCGGAGGTCGCGTCCGGCACCCCGGGCGTGCCCGCGAGCACCGTGTCGTGGGTCCCGTGGTAGGCACTGTCGAACTTCGCGATGACGTCGCGACCGGTGTAGGCCCGGGCCGCACGGAGGGCGAACATCGTCGCCTCGGTGCCGGAGTTCGTGAACCGGATCTTCTCGATCGACGGGAGGCGCCGGCGGATCTCCTCCGCCAGCTCGACCTCGGTCTCCGTCGGCGCCGCGAACGCCGAGCCGCGACGCACCTGGGCCTCGACCGCAGCCACCACCTCCGGATGCGCGTGGCCGAGGATCAGCGAGGTGTAGTTGCCGAGGAAGTCACGGTACTCGTTGCCATCCACGTCCCACGTGCGGATCCCCTCGCCGCGGACCATGTACGGCGGGTACGGCGCGCTGAAGATCGTGGTGCGCGTGGAGCCGCCCGGGAGCGAGCGCGCGGCGCGCTCGAACAGCGCGGCGGAACCAGGGGTCCTGGCGAGGTACGTCTCGACCAGCGTCGGCATCGCCGGATGATCGACCCTCGCGAGCCGGATGTCACGGCGCGCGCGCCGCGACGCCCGCCCCGTGAACCCTCGGCGGGCGGGGCTACCGGGTCGCGGGGACGGCCTCCGCCTCGGGCAGATCTGACAGGTCCAGGTCCGGGTCGCCCTCCGGAACGAGCACGTGGGCGCCCGGCTGCCTGGCGGCATAGTCCAGGAGCGCGTCGCGGCCGTCGTCGGACGGCAGCCAGCCCCAGGCGTCGAGCCCGCCGTCGCGGGCCTCGCGAACCTGCCGCGCGATCGCCTCGTGGCCGGCTGCCTCGAGCTCCTCGGGGCCGAGCCGGTCGCCGGCGTCCTCTTCGGTTCCCTCGGCGGACCAGCCGGTCGGCGTGGCGCTCTCGAGCGGCCCGGTGGCCGCGTCGACGTCGTACAGGATCAGCGTCGCGCGCTCGGCGCGGGCCCGCTCCACCGCGGCACGGCGGACGGGCTCGTAGCGATCGTCCTCGCCGGCGACGGCGATCACGGTTCGAATCTCGGCCATTCGCGACCTCCTCGAGCTTCAGCCTGCGGACAGCGTGCCCAGCACGCAGGGTCGGCGGCGCGCCTCAACCCGAGGGCGATCGAGACAAATCCCTCGCAGCACGGACGAGATCGAGCCCGTCCGCACGACGGATGCGCGCTCGCCAGGCGTGCGCGGCGCCGTACAGCTGGACCTCGATCGCATCGCCGCGGGCAGCGGAGGCGAGGTACTCGATCCGAAGCGTTCCCGGCGCAGCGCCGCACGCAGCCCCGGACGCCGCCCCGGACGCCGCGCTGCTGCTGGACCAGCCGGCCGCCTCGATCGCCTCCTCGAGCCAGTCGACGTAGACGGCGTTGTTGACGTGGTCGATCGGGTCCAGGTCGCTCGGGCGTACGGTCAACCGATGGCGTGCCAGGGGCTCAGCCGCATCCGCCGGAAGGCGAAGGATCTCGCTCCGGACCTCCGGGTTCGCGAATGCGACACCGAAGTCGTCGGGAATGCGGACGATGCGCCCGCGGGCGTCCAGCAGCACCCAATCCGTGGTGATGCGCGCCGCGAGCCGGCCGTCTGCGAAGCGGCACTCGCCGAGGCGCCGCGCCCAGATCCGGCGGTGGCCGACGACGGCCGTGGAAATGCGCAGGGTCGTGCCCATGGGGATCGGAGCGGCCAGGTCCAGCTCCACGCCGCGCACCACCCAGCCGAGGCCCCGGCTGGCGTACCACTCGCGATCGAACCCGAGCTGCTCGGAGTGCCGCCACGCGATGTCCTGGGCGTAGCGGAGGAGCACGGACGTTCGGAGGTTGCCGTCCGGACCGGCCTCGTCGAAGCGGACCCGGTAGCCCGCGAGGTAGCCGTTGTCGACACCGTCGACCGGCCGTGCGTCCTGGCCGGTCAGCCCGGGGTCGAGGATCTGCGTGTTGGAGGCGGCCATCGCGGCCAGCCTAGCGAGGGCCATCCCAGCGGGCCGCGAGCGGCCGGGTCAGATCGGCGTGTGCCCCAGGTCGGCCGACCGAGGCCGGCTCTCGAGGGCTCGCGGGCCCTTGCGGTGCTGGGATTCGGCGAGCCGCTCGGCGCGCTCGCGGAGCGACCGGAGGCGGCGGTCGGCGGCCGCATTCCACGCGCCCGAGTAGGCGGCGGTCGCTTCCGCGCGGATCCCCGCGGCGTCTCGGCGGCGTCCGATGGACTCCAGGTGTGCCACGCCGTCGAGCACGGCGCGATACAGCCCGGGAAGGACTTCCGAGACGGGGAGCGATTCCATCGCGGCCACCATCGCGGTTGGATGCGGCGGCCGCTACGGGCCGCTTGTACCAGCGGGTACCAGCCGGCCCCGTGGGGGTGCCGTCGCATCAGTCCGCGCCGCGTCAGTCTCCGCCGTGCCAGCCGCTGCGGACGCCGAACTCGGTGAACTCGCCCGTCGCCGGCGGCCAGTTGGCCTGCACGGCCTCCACAAATGCCCCCGGCGGTCCCTCCCGGAGGATCTCCAGCAGGCGCTCAAGGGACTCGCGCGGGCCCTCGGCAACGCAGTGGACGCGGCCGCCGGGCTCGTTCGCGACCCAGCCCGTCAGCCACAGCGCTCGCGCGGCGCGGCGCACGTGGACCCGGAACCCGACGCCGTGGACCCGACCGAGGACGACGGCATCGAGCCGCGAGCGGCTTCCGCCGGCGACGTCCGGCGTCGTGCGGTCCGACTCGGGCTCGCTCATCCGGTCCAGCCCAGGGCGAGCGCATCGACCACGAGCTCCGGGCTGACGTTGCCCTCCAGGCGCTCGCCGGCGAGCTCCAGCCTCCTGAGCTGCTCGACGGGGAACTGCCGGCCGACTCGCGGGGCGACCGCCTCCAAATCGTCGAGCAGGTCCAGCTGTCGAACGTCGCCCGGCTGGCCGAGCGCCACCAGCGCCAGGTCCCGGGCCACGTCGCGCCAGATCGCGACGAGGGCGAGCGCCGCCGCTCGCCGCTCCGCTGCGGGGACGCGCGCCGCCGGGCCGGCGGCTACTTCTGCGTCTCCCGTCGCCGCCTCGGAGGTACCGGGGGCCGCGCCGGAGGCGCTCGCAGCGGACGCGCCGGAGACGCCCGCAGCGGCACTCGCGCCACGGCCTTTCCCGCGCCCACGAGTGCCTCGACCTGCCGCGCGCCCCTCGTCTGCCGCGGCGGCGTTGGCGGACGCTGCCGCGCCGTGGAGCGCCGCGCCAAGCGCCGCGGTCCGGCCGAGCAGGTCGCGCGTGATCCGCAGTCGATCGGTCCGCGATGCAGCGGCGAGATCGAGCAGCGTGCGCCCGACCTCAGCCCTGATCGTCAGCGATTCCGGCGCCCGCGCCAGCGCGACCGCCTCGCCCGGGCGGCCCGCGGCCAGTCGTGCGAGCCGCGCGGCGACCGGCGCGTCCGCGAGCCCGGCGTCCTGGAGGATGGCCTCGACATCCTCGCGCGCGACCGGACCGAGGCGGACGCGCACGCAGCGCGACCGAATCGTGGGGAGCAGGCGCTCCTCGTCGGTTGCGGTCAGGAACAGGACCGTGCGGGGCGGCGGCTCCTCCAGCGTCTTCAGCAGCGCGGTCTGCGCGTCCTCGGTCATCCGGTCCGCGGCCGTGATGATCGCCACCCGCGCGCCGCCCTCGACGGGCAGCAGGGCGAGGTCGCGAACCAGGTCGCGCACGCCGCGATCCTCACGCCCGCCGATCGGGATCACCCAGCCCGCTCCGGTCGGGGCGAGGCGGTGCACGTCGGGATGGTTGCCGTGCGCGAGCGCGCGACACCCCCGGCACGTCCGGCACGGCCGCGCGGACATGTCCTCGTTCACGCACAGCAGCGCGGCGGCAACGTCCTCGGCGAACGTCATCTTCCCGACGCCGCCCGGTCCGGTGACCAGGACGGCGTGCGGCATGCCGCCGCGCAGCATCGCAAGCGCGGCAGCGACCGCCGCCGGCTGGCCCCGCGTGCGGAAGCCGCCCGTCTCGATCAGGCGGCGGGCTCGGCCTTGCGGCGCGTGGTCGTTCGACGCTTCGGCGCGGGAGTGTCCGCGTCCGTCGCCGACACCGCATCGGCGGCAGCCGCGGCGTCATCCGTCGCCGTCGACGCGGCAGCGGTCGTCCGCCGGGTCGTCGTGCGCGACGTCGATGCCGTCCCTCGGGTGCTGCGGGTGCGGGTCGTGCCGGAAGCGGCGACCGTCTCCGGCGTGCCCTCTGCGGCCGCATCCGTCGCGGCCTTGCGAGTCCGCGTCCGCGCCGGCTTGGCCGGTGCCTCCGCGACCTCGTCCGCGGTCCCGTCCGGCGCCGCCACGGCCCCTGCGGAGGCGGTGGTGCGTCGCGTTCGCGTCCGTCGCACGGGAGCCGCTTCATCGGCCGGTGCTTCCGCCGCCGAATCCGCGGTCAGCTCCGGCGCCGCCTCGGCGGGCCCGGCTGCCGATGCGGGACGTCGGGGCTGGGAGCTCGCTCGCGTGCCCATCTGGGCCCGGAGCATCGCCTCGATCTCCGGCGGGACCTCGCTCCAGGGCTCGTCGCCGGTGCCCCGAGGGGCCGGCCGTGGCGCCTGGCGGAACGCCTGGCGGTCGCGATCGCCACCGCGGTCGCGATCCATGCGGCCACCGCGATCGCGATCCGAGCGGCCGTAGCCGCCCTCGCGCCGTGGCGCCGGCTCGGCGTAGCGGGACGGCGTGCTGCCGCGTCCACCACCGAACCGCTCGCGCTCGAGCGCCGCAGCGTAGGCGCCGCCGCGCCCGCGACCCGCGCCGCCGCGCCCGCGATTGTCACGCTGGCGTCGCTCGGTCAGGAGGTACTCCGGGATCGCCGGCTCCTCCAGGTCCTCCTCGTCCTCGAGGATCGGGCGCCGCGACGATGGCGCCGCGGGAGCGCCGATCTGCGAATCCCAGACCGACCCGAAGGTCGACGCCGATCGCCGCGTCGTGCGCGGAGCGACCTCTTCCTCGTCGCCGGCATCCGCATCGGCATCGGCGTCGTCGTCGTTCGAGGGCCGGCCGTTCGCCGCAGTGGCGTACTGGCCGTTCTCGGCCTCCACGCCCTCGCGACCACGACCCCGTCCCCGACCGCGACCACCGCGACGGCGCCGGCGGCGCGGGCCGTCTTCGCCCATCTCGCCAACCTCGCCGTTCTCGCGAGCCGCGCCCGCGAGCCCGGCCTCGGACGATTCGTCGTCCACGTCACCGTCGAACTGGTCCTCGGCCTCCGCGTCCGTGCCGCCGGCGAGCGCGGCCGGGCGCGCGGCGCGCGACAGCTTCTCGCCCGGCAGGACCACGATCGGCGCATCGGAGGTATCGCGGGGAGCAGCCGCGACCTCGTCGCGGTCCCGGGAGGCCGCGGTGCTGCGGGAGCGGCCGCGGCCGACCGACGCCACCGGTGCGGCGCCGCGACGCGGACGCCCACGACCGCGACCGCGATCGCCCGTGCCCTCGGACTGCTTGTCCGGCACCTCGGTCATCGACAGGTCGGCGTCATCGTCCGCCACGCGGCGGCCGGAGCGGGAGGAGCCCTTCTCCACCTTGGCGATCTGGGTGATGTCCGTGAACTGGTCCGCGACGTCCATGAGGTCGGACGATGTGTTGCCGCGGAAGCTCACGACCTCGACGCGGACGCCCTGCTCCTGGACGGCGCGGATCGCCGGGGCGAAGTCGCCGTCGCCGGACACCACGATCGCGATGTCGAGGTTCCTGGCCGTCTTCATCATGTCGACGACGAGCTCGATGTCCAGGTTGGCCTTGACCTTCCCGTCGCCGTACTTGCGGATGTCCTTGCTCACGACCTTGTAGCCATGGCGGCGCAGGAAGTCGTGGAAGTTCCGCTGGTTCTCGTTGTCCGGATCGAGGCCGGTGTACGCGTAGGCACGCACGAGGTCCCGTCCGGCGCTCGACGCCTTCAGCAGCGTGACGTAGTCGATGTCCACGCCGGCCGCCTTGGCCGCGTAGAAGATGTTCGCCACGTCCACGAAGACGGCGACGTTCTTACTCACCCTGACTCCTATCGTTCCGGGCTGCTGCGCCGGGTGAGGGCGCGCGCCCTGTTCAGCGCCGGCGCCCGGCCGGGTCGACGACTCGCCGTAGGACCGGCTGTTCGTCGACGAAGCCCTGGCGCTCCCAGCGCGCAAGCTCTGCCGGGTCGTCCGGCTGCGGCGCCTCGACCGACGCACATCCCTTGTTGGCCGCCGACCTGAGGCATTCCTCGATGAGGCTGTCGCTCACGGCGTCCGGTTCGCCCGTCGGGTCGACGACGAGCAGGTCGATGGTCCCGACGTAGCCGCCTGCGCGAACCGACGGTCGGATCGCGAGGACCGCACCGCCCACGATATCCCGGCGCGACTCCGCGACGAGGACCGTGGCGTGCGGCAGGAACACCAGCTGGCGCAGGAGATCTGCGTGTCCCAGGGGGCCGGACGCGAGGTCGCCGAGGCGGTCGCCGCTCAGGGCGACGAGTGCCTCGATGTCCGTGATCCGGGCCGCTCGGACCCTGTACTCCACGTGCCGGGGTGCTCCCCTGCTGCTTCGGAGGCGCCAGACCGATCAAGTCGTCGCGACCGTGGCCGACCTGACCGCCGGGTTCGGGACCGCACGGGAGCGACGCGTGAAGCGCGTCTGAAACCTTCCCGGGTGCAGAACGACCGGCCTTGCAATCGGTGCGCCGGTCCTTATCATACGTCATCGCTTCGGCGGCCACCTGCGCGCCGTTCGGAGCCGCTCCTGATCGGCGGCCGCCGCGCGCCACCTACCGCGTCCCTCCAGACCTCGACCCCGAGCCGAGGCCCGTCGGAGGAACGTCCGGGGAGAGGCAGCAGCGCCGCATCGGCAGGTCGGCTCCGGTGGTCGCAGGAGGCTCGACCGGGGATCGTCCCGGGCGTACCGGGCGATCGGTTTCGAGGAGGACACTGCATGAAGCTCAGGACAGCGGGAACGCTGGCCGCGATCACGGCCCTCGCGTTCTCGGCGTGCAACCAGGCGCCGGGCGGAAGCGCGGCACCGGGTGGCACCTCGGGTACCGGTGCCAAGCCGGCGGCCTGCGAGAACAAGAAGGGCACGAGCAGCTCGGAGATCCACGTCTACTCCAGCCTGCCGCGCCAGGGCACGAACACCGAGCAGACCAACACGCTCGTCGAGCAGATCCGCAACACGCTCGAAGGCAAGACGATCGGCAACTTCACGATCAAGTACTTCGACCTCGACGACTCGTCGGCCGCCAACAACGGCGACTGGGACGGCGCTGTCGAGCAGTCGAACGCCAACAAGGCGGTCGCCGACCCGGATGCGATGGTCTACATCGGCACCTACAACTCGGGCGCCGCGAAGCTGTCCATCCCGATCCTCAACCAGGGCTGCCTGGTGATGATCAGCCCGGCCAACACCTACCCCGGCCTGACCAAGAAGGTCGACGGTGTGACCGAGCCCGGTGAGCCGGACATCTACTACCCGGCCGGCTTCCGCAGCTACGCGCGGCCGATCGGCACGGACGACGCCCAGGGCTCGGCTGGCGCCGAATGGGCCAAGCGTCTCGGCGCGACCAAGGCCTACGTTCTCGACGACACCCAGGTCTACGGCAAGGGCCTCGCGCGAGCGTGGGCGCTGCACGCCAACAAGATCGGGCTGACGGTCGTCTCCCCGAACGCCACGTCCGAGGGCTTCGACGCGGCCGCGACGGACTACGCCGCGCTCACGCAGAAGATCAAGGACTCCGGCGCCGACTTCATCTACATCGGCTCGATCACCGGCCAGAACACCGGCAAGCTCTGGAAGGACCTCCGGGCGGCGCTCGGCGCGGACTTCAAGATCATGTCGGGTGACGGCGTGTTCGAGAAGTCGTGGTACGAAGGCGCCGGCACGGCCGGCAACGCGACGTACCTCACCTTCGGCGGCATCGGTCCGGATCAGCTGACCGGCGCCGGCAAGACGTGGTTCGAGGAGTACAAGGCGAGCCACAGCGGCAACTCCCCCGCGACCTACACGGCGTACGGCAACGCTGCCGCCGCGATCGCGCTGGATGCGCTCACGAAGGCCGCCACCAACGACCGCTACGAGGTCCTGAAGAACGTCTTCGCGGCCAACCTCGACACGGTCCTCGGCAAGGTCACGTTCGATGCCAATGGCGACAACCCGCAGGGTTCCATGACGGGCTACCAGGTCGAGACGTCCTGGCCGCCGACGTTCAAGGAAATCCTCTCGGTCGCCGAGTAACCTCAGTAGCGCTGACGAAGGCGGGCCCCCCGGGCCCGCCTTCGTCCTATCCGGGACTGCGACCCGGCCCACTCCGACCGAGCGAACCACCAAGTCCGGCTCCACGCACCCCTGGGAGTCGCCCCCGACATGGCCCTCGACGACGCGTTCATCCAGACGATCATCATCGGCCTGTCCAACGGGCTGATCTACGCGCTCGTCGCGCTCGGCTACACGCTCGTCTACGGCATCATCGAGCTGATCAACTTCGCCCACGGCGACGTCTTCATGCTCGGCTCGATGCTGGCGTTGACGGTCTTCATGGCCATCGGCCTCACGCATCAGACGCCGTTCGTCCTCGCCGTGGTGATGGTCCTCGGCGTGCTGCTGTTCGTGATGGGCGCGACGGCGCTCCTGAACGTGTCGATCGAACGATTCGCCTATCGACCACTGCGCAATGCGCCCAAGGTCGCGCCGCTCATCTCCGCCATCGGCATGAGCTTCGTGCTCCAGAACGTCGGCCTGCTCTGGAAGGGCCCGGCCGTGCAGGGCTTCGAGAACGTCATTCCCAACGAGAACGTGCTGACCACGCTGCTCGGGCTGACGACCTCGATCGAGATCACCTACAAGCAGCTCTTCGTCGCCGCGGTGACGATCCCGCTGCTCGTGACTCTCACGTGGTTCGTCAAGAACACCCGCCAGGGCAAGGCCATGCGAGCCACCGCGCAGGATCCCAATGCCGCGGGCCTGATGGGCATCAATGTCGACCGCACCATCGCGCTGACCTTCATCCTCGGCGGCGCCCTCGCCGGCGCTGCGGGCGTGGTCCAGATCCTGTTCAACCAGGCGACCGTCTACACCCTCGGCTTCCGGTTCGGCCTCAACGCCTTCACGTCGGCCGTGCTCGGCGGCATCGGCAATCTCTCCGGCGCCGTCCTCGGCGGGATCGTGCTGGGACTGATCAACGCCTTCAGCGATCGCTACATCTCAGCCGCCTGGACGAATGCCATCGTGTTCGCGGTGCTCATCGGCATCCTCGTGTTCCGCCCGACGGGCCTTCTCGGGCAGCAGCTGGCCGATCGCGCATGAGCGGCAACCAGCCGGCGATCGAGGAGCTCGAGACGCTGGAGCTGCCGCAGTCGGGTGGCTTTGCGGGCTGGCTCCAGCACGTGACCCAAACGGCCGCACGCTGGCCGGCGATGTACCGCGCGGCGCTGGCCCGGAACCGCAGGCGCACCATCGGGCTGACGATCCTGGCGCTCGTCATCGTCCTCTACCCGCTGATCTTCCGGTACGTCCTGTCCGGGTTCTCGCGGAACGTGATCCCGCTGCCCCTGCCGGACGACACGATCATGGTCTTCATGCTCATCTTCGCCGCACTGGCGTTGGGGCTGAACATCGTCATCGGGTTCGCCGGCCTGCTGGACCTCGGCTACGTCGCCTTCTACGCCCTCGGTGCGTACACCGCCGCGTTCCTTGCCTCGCCCCACTGGGGCGCCCTGGGGATCAACTTCCACTTTGCGACGGCCGCGCCGGACACGATCCCGGGCATCCACATCCCGTTCTGGATCATCGTCTTCCTCGCGGCCGGCGTGGCCGCTGTCTTCGGCGCCCTGCTCGGCGCGCCGACGCTGCGGCTCCGCGGCGACTACCTCGCGATCGTGACCCTGGGCTTCGGCGAGATCGTCCCGATCATCTTCAAGAACCTCGTGAACGTGAACTTCGAGCTCGGTCCAATCAAGCTCGACAACGCCAACCTCACGGGCGGCCCGCTGGGCATCAACCCGATCGACGCACCGGACATCCTCGGGCTCAAGTTCGGGGCGTCGGGCGGCATCGCGCCGGTCTACCTGGCGATGCTCATCGTCCTCATGTGCCTCGTGATCGCGCGCAACCTGGAGCGGTCCCGGATGGGCCGCGCCTGGATGGCCATCCGCGAGGACGAGCTTGCGGCCGAGATGATGGGCGTCAACACCGTCCGCACGAAGCTCCTGGCGTTCGCCCTCGGGGCGAGCTTTGCCGGCTTCGCGGGCGCGCTCCAGGCGAGCTATCAGGGCGCGACCACCTCCGACTTCTTCAAGTTCTCGACCTCGATCATCGTCGTGATCATGATCATCCTCGGCGGGATGGGGAACATCTGGGGCGCCCTGGCGGGCGCGCTGGTGCTCGTCTACGTCGACAAGTCGCTGCTGCCGTACATCAGCCAGCGGACCCAGGAGATCGGCCGGGCGCTGAACTGGGAGGACCTCGCGTCGTTCAACGTCGCGAGCCTCAACTTCTTCATCTTCGGCCTGATCCTCGTTGTGATGATGCGGCTGCGACCCGAGGGCTTCCTGCCATCGCGCCAGCGCGCGGCGGAGCTCCACCACGCCCCACCCACCGAGGCGATCGCGACCGCGGCGCTGCTCGAGCCGGACAACGTCGACGCGGTGGAGGCCGAGGTCCAGGCGGACATCGAGGCCGCGGAGTCCGCGGCGTCCCTCGAGGCCACCTCCGACGCTGCGCAAGCGGAGGATGACCCATCCGCACCGGGTCGGGGCGACGGCCGGTGACCGAGGTCATGCAGCGGACTGTGCCGAATACGGGCGAGGTCGCGGACGCCGACATCCTGGTCCGTGCCCGCGGCGTCACCAAGCGCTTCGGCGGCCTGCTGGCCGTCAACAAGGTCGACTTCGACATCCCGCGCGGCTCGATCGTCTCGCTGATCGGACCCAACGGCGCCGGCAAGACAACCTTCTTCAACATGATCACGGGCTTCTACACGCCGACGGGCGGCGAGATCGTCTTCGACGGCAAGCCGGTCGCGTGGCGTCGCGGCAGCAAGGTCAGGTCGCTCGCGCCACACCGGGTCACGGCGCTGGGGATCGGGCGGACGTTCCAGAACATCCGGCTGTTCAGCACGATGTCCGTGCTCGACAACGTCCTCGTCGGCCTGCACGTCCACCTCAGGAGCCACTGGTGGGACGCGATCTTCCGGACGCCGAGCCAGCTGCGCGAGGAGCACGACGCGCGCGAACGCGCCCGGGAGCTCCTGGACCTGGTCGGGCTGCGCGAGCGTGAGAACACCTGGGCCCGGAACCTGCCCTACGGCGACCAGCGGCGCCTGGAGATCGCCCGGGCGATGGGCACCAACCCGAAGCTCCTGCTGCTCGACGAGCCGACGGCCGGCATGAACAACGCAGAGACCCGCGACCTGACGAACTTCATCCGGCGGCTGCGCTCGGAGTTCGGGCTGAGCGTCCTGCTGATCGAGCACGACATGCGGGTCGTCATGGGCATCAGCGACCGGGTCACGGTCCTCGACTACGGCGAGGTCATCGCCGAGGGCTCCCCCGACGAGGTGCGGAAGAACAGCCGGGTCGTCGAGGCCTACCTCGGCCGCGGTGCGGCGGGGGAGGGCTGACGATGCCGGCGCTCCTCGAGCTCAAGGATGTCCACACCTACTACGGCGCGATCCACGCGCTGCGCGGCGTGACCCTCAATGTCGACGAGGGCGAGATCGTGACGCTCATCGGCTCCAATGGGGCCGGGAAGTCGACGACCCTCCGCACGATCTCCGGGCTGCTCCGGCCGCGCGAGGGCTCGATCACCCTGGGCGGCAACCGCATCGACGGCAAGCGGCCCCACGAGGTTGTGGAGCTCGGGGTGTGCCAGTCGCCGGAGGGCCGCCGCGTCTTCCCCAGGATGTCCGTCCAGGAGAACCTCGAGATGGGCGCGTTCGCCCGGAAGGACCGCTCCGGGCTGTCGGCGGACTTCGAGCGGGTCTACGAGCTGTTCCCGAGGCTCCGGGAGCGGCGCCAGCAACGCGCCGGCACGCTCTCGGGCGGCGAGCAGCAGATGCTCGCGATCGGGCGGGCGCTGATGTCGGCCCCGAAGGTGCTGCTTCTCGACGAGCCGTCGATGGGCCTCTCGCCGATCCTGGTTGAGCAGATTTTCGACATCGTGGTCAACATCAACCAGCAGGGCACGACCGTGCTGCTCGTGGAGCAGAATGCCCTCATGGCCCTCAACGTCGCGAAGCGCGGGTACATCCTCCAGACGGGGGAGATCGTGCTCACCGGGGACGCCGCCAAGCTGCGAGCGGACCCGGCCGTGCGCAAGGCCTACCTCGGGGAGGACTGAGCCCGGCCGCCATGGCCGAGTTCGAGCGCGTTCCGCTCCGCCCGCGCAACGACCGCAGCTGGCTGTCCCGGCTCGGCGTTGCCGTCGCGCTGTTCGTGGGCGTCGCGATCCTGAAGCCGTGGGACATGGTGCGCACCGCCGGCTCGGGCGATGCGACGCCGCTGCCGACGTTCTACGTCAGCCCGACCGAGCGCACGGGCGCCCGCCCGTACAACCCGGTGCTGTTCGGCCTTCGCGAGCCGGATCCGGGGTGGGAGCTGTGGCCCGCGGGCTACGTCGTGCGCTTCGGGCTGGCGGGCCCGGTGCGGGTCGACGGCTCGAGCGAGACCGCTGCGCCCGCCGGGAGCGCCGGGCCGGCCACCGGATCACCGGCCACCGAGGGACCGGTGGCCACTTCATCTCCCTCCACCGAGGGACCGGCGGCCGTCGCGACGCCGGGCGTCGAGCCTCCCGCGATCGAGGGCCTCATCGACCTCGGCACCGCGGACCACCTGCTCGCGCTGGGGATCAACACGCCGCTGGACGTTCGCCTCGAGTCCGTCGAGCTCTCGCGCGTCGAGGACGAGCGCGTCACGCCGGTGCCGATCGTGCGGCTGCCGACGCTCTGGGAGTCCAGTCACTTCACGGTGATCGCCCCGGAGGACCCGGTCGAGCGGGGTCAGGCCGCCCCCTGGGAGCCGGGGCTGTACCGGCTGGAGCTGACGCCGACCTTCGGAGATGTCCGGATCGTCGACTTCCAGGTCTACCCCCCGCTCGCAGGGAGCCCGAACCCCACGGACCCGACGAAGGAGCTGCGGCCGCCGTTCAGGTGAGCCACGCCGGACGATCCGCCGGGCAGCGGCCGGATCTAGCGCAGTCGCGGCTCGCCGAGCATCTCGTAGGTCGCGCGGGCCAGCACGATCAGCCCGATCAGCACCAGCCACAGCCCCGGGATGTTCGTGATCAGGTCGGCCGGCTCCGCGAAGCTGAAGGCGTTGATCGAGCCCAGCTCGACGATCCGGTAGCCGAAGGCCAGCCAGCCCGCCGCCGCGATCAGCGCGTAGCTGCTCCAGCGATCGATGCTCACCGGTCGTTCCGTGGCATACGGCAGCGTGACCAGCGCGAGCGTGGCGATGGCCGCCGCGAACACGACGATCCCCATGCCCTCGAAGGCCGTGCCGCTGAGGGTCGTCAGCTCGTCCGTGCCGCCGCCGCGCGTCCACCACGGGAGGAAGCAGCCGGCGAGGACCAGCAGCGCGCCGATGGCGGCAAGGAGCCGCGTCCGGCCGACGGGCCGGCGGTGCATCGTCATCGGGCGGTCCCGGTTCCGTCCGGTTTCACCCCTGGCTGTACACCTCGGGCCGCAGGACGCCCACGAACCGCAGGTTCCGGTACAGCTCGCCGTAATCGAGGCCGTAGCCGACCACGAACTGGTCCGGGATCGTGAAGCCGGTGTAGTCGACGTCGATCTCGACGAGGCGCCGCGCCGGCTTGTCCAGGAGGGTGCAGATCCGGAGTGACGCCGGCTTCTTGCCGCGCAGGTAGCGGACGAGGTAGTTGAGCGTCAGCCCGGTGTCGATGATGTCCTCGACGATGAGGACGTCCTCGCCCTCGATGCTCGAGGAGAGGTCCTTCAGGATCCGCACGAGCCCCGACGACTCGGTCGTGGTGCCGCCGTACGACGAGACCTCCATGAGGTCGATCCGGAGCGGTAGGTCGATGGCCCGCATCAGGTCGGCCATGAACGGCAGCGAACCCTTGAGCACGCTCACGAGGGTCAGCTGGCGGCCGGCCATGTCGAGGCTGATCTGGCCGCCGAGCTCCGCGACCTTGGACTGGATCTGGTCCTCCGTCAGGAGCACCTCCCCGATGTCCGCCGCCTGTGACACCGCCATCGTCATGCCTCGATCCCCTGCGCGGGCGCGGTTCGACCGGCGGCCTGGCGGCGGCGCCGGCCGGCACGGCTGCGCGCCTTCGGCGAGCATGCGGCGAGCACGGCCTCACCATCGGGCGTCTCGGTCGGGACCTCGACAACGGGCAGCACGTCCTCGATCTGCTCCGGCTCGCCGGCCGGGTCCGCCGGGAGCGAGGGCCGCTCCGGGACGACCTGGCCCGGGGTCCCGGAGAGCGACTCGGCGAGCGCGAGGCGGCCGTACTTCAGCATCATCGCCCGGAAGTCCCGGGCGTAGAACAGCTTGATCCGGATGCCCGGGTACAGCTCTCGGAGACGGCGGAGCTTGCGGTTCTTCTTCCGGACGAGGCGCTGCTTGAGCGTCGTCATCTCCAGGAACAGCTCCAGGTCCGGCAGGTAGAAGTCCGGGGCGAAGCTCTCGACGACGTCGCCGTCGAGGTTCCAGAGGATCGGGAAGGTCGTCGGCTCGTACTCCCAGCGGACCTGGTAGAAGTCCAGGATCCGGGCCATCTCGGCCTCGCTGGCGTGCGCGAACCTGGTCGCGTTGACCGCGCTGATCGGCTGCTCTGCGGCCTCGTCCGCCTCCCCGGCGTCCTGGGTCTCGACGCGAGGCGTTCCTGTCGCCTCCTGTGCCCCGCCGCTCACCGGCGCGGTTCTGGGCGCCCGCGGTCGCTCTCCAGGAGCCCGCTCAGGTCGCCGCGCCAGGACGCGAGGAACTGGTGCATGTCGAGGACGTCGTCGGAGGAGATCGGCGGGGATGCCGGGCGTTCCAGGGGCTCGTCGCCGGCGCCGGAGACCACGAACCCGAGGCTCGTGCTGAGGCAGGAGTGGCAGTCGATCTGGAGGAAGACCAGCTCGTCGCGCCAGGCGAGGAGGCGGAGGCGATCGGCGGGGACGTGCTCGTCGCAGACGGTGCATCGAAGCCCGTCCGGGAGCGCGAGGCGGTGGTCCAGCGGATCCATCCAGCGCGGAGTGTACCCGGTCAGCCGATCGGCCGCCCTCGGACAACGAGTTGTGACGGATACTCCCCCGGGGTATGATCGATGCGATGACCAGCCCGGAGACACGCGCGACCCCGACCGTCGACCACGACGGTGCCGACCATTTCCGCCACTCCTACACGCGCGATAAGTCGCAGCTGGTGCGGCGGCTCGCGAGGATCGAAGGCCAGGTTCGCGGCATCAGCCGGATGATCGAGCGCGAGGAGTACTGCGTGGACATCCTCCAGCAGACGAGCGCTCTGCGGGCGGCGGTCGATTCGCTGGCCGTGCTCGTCCTCGAGGACCACGTCCAGGGCTGCGTGCGGACCGCCGCGGCCAACGGCGACGCAGATCGCTACGTCGACGAGGTCGTCGATGTCGTTCGCAGGACCCTCGGCAGACCCGTCCGGAGCGCGAGCCGGACGTGACCGGTGCGCCGACGCCCTCGGGGCGTGCGACCGAGTTATCCACGATCGTCGAGGGCCCGTCCACTTCGGTGGATAACCGGGTTGACGCTCGCCGCGGAGCCCGGCAACATCCGGCATCCGCGCCGGGGAATCTCCGGGGAGCGTGACCCGGGAGGGGTTCGAGGAGACTCGACCGCGAACCGAACGGGGCGCGCCAGACCGACACCCCAGGCCGAACACCGAGACGCCGGAGGCGGCGCTCGCGGCACCCGTGCTCCGACGAGGGAGTGCCGGCGCCCCGAGCACCGCCTCCGACGCGCGTCAGGGCCCTGCTAGTCTCGATCCCCCATGCGGATCGCCGTGCTCTCGGACGTCCATGCCAACCTGACGGCGCTGGATGCAGTGCTCGCGGACGCGGGATCCGTTGACGGCATCTGGCAGCTCGGCGACATCGTGGGCTACGGCCCCGAGCCGGATGCGGTGGTCGAGCGCCTGCGCGAGGTCGGCGCGATCGGGGTTCGCGGCAACCACGACGCCGCCGCCTGCGGCGGCTCCGAGATCGAGTGGTTCAACCCCGACGCGCGACGGGCGATGGAGTGGACCCGGCGAGCGATCGCGTCGGGGACGGTCGAATGGCTGGCCGCGCTGCCCGATCGTGGCCGCGAGGGCGAGTGCGAGCTGGTTCACGGGAGCCTCCGCGAGCCCCTCTGGGAGTACGTGACCTCGGACGACGTGGCGGCAGCGAACCTCGCCGTGCTCGCGCGCGGCGCCCGGATCGGATTCCACGGGCATACCCACGTGCCGGTGGCCTGGGTGGAGGAGGCGACGGTCGAGGATGCCGCGGCGGGCGGCGAGGCCGGCGCCGGTACGGGCGGCGAGACACGGGGCGCGACAGGCATCGGCATGGAAGTCGCCGGGCGCGTTCGACTCGTCCGCGGGCGCGCCGGGGCGTCCCTCGAGCTGGGAGGGCGGCTGGCCCTGGTGAACCCCGGCAGCGTCGGCCAGCCCCGCGACGGCGTTGCTGATGCCTCGTACCTGATCTGGGAGCCCGAGCTGGACCGCGTCACCTGGCACCGCGTCCCGTATGACGTCGCAGCCGTCCAGCGTTCGATGCGCGACGCCGGCCTTCCGCCATCGCTCGCGGCCCGGCTGGCGGTGGGTCTCTAGCGGAGGGGGACGCGTCCGGGGCGACTGCGGTGCGAGTTCGGCGCGCGGGCAGCCGGAGCACGTGCCGGTGCTATCGTGGCGGCGCGGCTCCGGGCCGCCGACCGCCCACCTATCGTCGCACCGCGAGGCAGCCCAACCCAAGGTGACCGAACCCCATACCGGCGCCTTCCGGCGCGCCATCCTGGCGCTGGCCGGCGGCAGCAACGACGATCGGATCGTCCGTCTCGCGGCGGAGCTCGGCAGGCCGAGCCACGCACAGCTTGTCGGCGTGCACGTGGTCGAGGTCGGGTTCTCGATGCCCCTGGATGCGGACATCGCGGCGCGCTCCGACGAGGCGCAGAAGGTCCTCGACCATGCCGAGCTGGAGGCGGAGCAGCGGAAGGTGAAGCTGGAGCCGGTGCTCCTCCAGGCGCGAGAGGTCGGGGCGGCGCTGGTCGACGAGGCGAGCGAGCGAGACGCGGACCTGCTCGTCGTCGGGCTGCCGTATCGCAAGCGATTTGGAGGCGATTTCGCGATCGGGCGCACCATTCCCTACGTGCTGAAGCACGCACCATGCGAGGTCTGGGTCGTCCGCGAGCCGATCCCGGCCGAGCCCGCACGGAGCACGGTCGCCGCGGGCGGCCGCAAGGAGGCGCGGTGAAGCTCGTGATCGTGGGCTGCGGGCGTGTCGGCGCGGCGCTCGCCGAGGCGTTCGACAGCGGCGGCAACGAGGTGATCGTCATCGATACCTCGACGCGCGCGTTCGATCGACTGTCGGGCGAGTTCAAGGGCGAGGCGATTCGCGGCGACGGCACGGACGAGGACGTCCTGCGGAAGGCCGGCGCCGAGGGCGCGGACGCGTTCCTCGCCCTGACGGAAGGCGACAATCGCAACGTCATGGCCGCGCAGGTCGCGATGGAGAAGCTGGCCGTCGGCAAGGCCCTGGCCAAGATCAACGATCCCGTGCGGGCCGCCGCGTACGCCGAGCTCGGGATCGCGACCGTCTGCCGCACGACGATGCTGACCGACGCGATCCTGGGCTATCTCGCGCAGCGCCCGACGGGCATGCCGTCGGTCATCGCGCCCGTGCCCCACGTGCACGACGACGACGACCTTGGCGGCGGGCACGCGACGGCCGCGCCGCGGCTCGGCGCCCAGCCGGTCGCCGGCGCACCGGAAGCCTGAGTTCGATGTTCGTCCTCGTGGTCGGCGGCGGCAAGGTCGGCTACTACCTCACCAAGGAGCTCGTCGAGAGCGGCCACGAGGTGGTGCTCATGGAGAAGGACCGCGCACGAGCGGCCCAGATCGTCGACGAGCTCGGCTCGATCGTCGTGCCCCACGACGGCTGCGAGGGCAAGTACCTCGGCCAGGCGGGCTCGAACCGGGCGGACATCGTCGCCGCGGTCACCGGCGACGACGAGGACAACCTCGTCATCTGCCAGATGGCCAAGCACCACTTCGACGTCCCCAAGACCATCGCGCGCGTCAACAACCCCAAGAACGAGGACCTGTTCCGGCACCTCGGCGTCGACGAGATCATCAGCCCGACGCGCATGGCGCTGGGCTCCATCGAGCAGGACATCCCCGTCCACGAGCTGCTCCACCTGGCCGCCCTGGACAACGACCTCGAGATCATCGAGGCCAAGCTCCAGGCCGACTCGCCGGCCGTCGGCAAGACGCCGACGGACCTCGTGATCCCTCCCGAGTGCTCCCTCTTCGCCGTCGTCCGTGACGGCGTTGCCACGCCCCTGCGCGCGGACACCGTGCTGCAGGAGGGCGACAAGGTCATCGCGATCGGCAAGTCCGACTGCGAGCGACTGCTCCACGAGCAACTGATCGGCGTCGGCGAGGATTCCCAAGCCGCGTCCTGAGCGGCCGCGCTGTCCCGGCGCGACGAGAGCGGCGCGAAGGGCACGCCAACGTGCGCGGGCGCGAGCGGCGCGGGCGCGAGCGGCGCGGGCGCGGGCGCGAGCGGCGCGGCGCGAGACACGCCATACCGTCGCAGGCGCGAGCGACCCGGAGCGCGATCTGTCAGATCATCACCCCATGACTCTTCGTCACACGTTTGGTCACCGGTCGAGCGTGGGCGATGTCGCGATTCTCGTCAGCCATTCATGCGGCGGGCTATTTGACGAGAACTCGATGACGAAGAGTCACACCGTGGCGATTTGACCGAAACGCCGGACATCGCCGGTGCAGGACGCAACGCGGCCGGTCGAAAATCGGGATCGTCGCGCGCGCGTCTCGAACGCGAACTTGCGACGGTGAAGAGGGGCTTACGACCCCTGTGGGGCCGCGACCGTGGGAAGGGGGTTGTTCCCGCCGTCGTTGCCGCCGCCGCCGCCGTTGCCGGCGCCATTGCCACCGAGGAAGAACCACCACACGCCGGCCAGCACGACGATCGTCAGCACGATGCCGAGCAGGAGGCCGCCG
>DASTIE010000054.1:0-18143 GCA_035717865.1 Candidatus Limnocylindrales bacterium | reverse complement strand
GTCTACGCGATCCGCATCCTCGTCGACGACGTCCGAGACTGCTACGCGGCGCTCGGCATCGTGCACGCGCTGTGGCGGCCGATCCCCGGCCAGTTCGACGACTACATTGCCGTCCCCAAGAACAACCTCTACCAGTCGCTGCACACCGCGGTCATCGCGATGGACGGCAAGCCGCTGGAGATTCAGATCCGCACCTACGCGATGCACCAGGTCAGCGAGGTCGGGATCGCGGCGCACTGGCGGTACAAGGAAGGCTCGAAGGCGGAGCGCGAGTACGACGCCAAGCTGGCCTGGCTGCGGCAGCTCATGGACTGGCAGCGCGACGTCAGCGACGCCACCGAGTTCGTCGAGGGCGTGAAGCTCGACATCTTCCAGGACCAGGTCTTCGTGTTCACGCCGAAGGGCGAGATCAAGGACCTCCCCGCGGGCGCGACGCCGCTCGACTTCGCGTACCGGATCCACACGGACGTCGGGCACAAGACGATCGGCTCGAAGGTCAACAACCGCCTCGTCCCGCTCGACTACCGGCTCAAGAACGGCGACATCGTCGAGATCGTCACCACGCGGGCCGGGCACGGGCCGTCGCGCGACTGGCTCAATCTCGTCCGCACGTCCCACGCGCGCGAGAAGATCCGGCAATGGTTCAAGCGCCAGGAGCGTGACGAGAACATCGTCCACGGGCGCGAGGCGCTCGACCGCGAGCTCCGGCGGCTGGCGCGGACGTCGTCGTCGGCCGTCGGGCAGGACCGGATCCTGGACGTCGCGAAGCAGCTGAACTACGAGACGATGGACGACTTCCTGGCCGCGATCGGCTACGGCGCGGTCAGCGCGCAGTCCGTCGTGATGCGCCTGGGCGTTGCCGACGACACGCAGGTCGCGCTGCCGACGACCGCGCCGCCACCGTCGCCGACGCGCGCCGGCGGGGTGCGCGTGAAGGGCGTAGGCGACCTGCTGGTTCGGTTCGCGCGCTGCTGCCACCCGATCCCGGGTGACCCGATCGAGGGCTTCATCACCCGGGGCAAGGGGGTCACGGTCCACCTCCGGAGCTGCCCGACGGTGCTCAACGAGCGCGAGATCTCCCGCCTGATCGACGTGGAGTGGGAGTCGGCGCCGGCCCAGACATACCCGATCGCCATCCGAGTGGAGGCCTACGACCGGACGGGCCTCCTCAGCGACATAACCCAGGTCGTGGCGGAGGCGAAGGTCAACATCCTCGCGGCGGACGTCTCCGTGGGGCCGGACCACTCGGCGCTCGTGAGAGCCACGCTGGAGGTCGGCTCGGTCAGCCAGCTTGCCCGCGTCCTCGGCCGCATCGAGCAGCTCAAGGACGTCATCTCCGTCCAGCGCGACCTGGGGTAGCCCGGCACCGCCACGGGGCCCCGGCCGCGCCACGAGGCGCCGGCCGATCTGCACGGCACGAGGCGCCCGCCATTGGCGATCGCGGCACGAGGCGCCCGCCGGCTTCGACCGCGGCACGAGGCGCCCGCCGGCTTCGACCGCGGCCCCTACCTGCCATCTACATCTGGGGTGCGTGTTAGGCAGCGGGCCGGCGTGTCCGCCTGCCAGATCCTGCCAACACGAACGATGAATGACGGCTTCTGGCAGCAAATTGGCCGGAACTGGGGCTTCAGACGGGCTTGCGCGGGCTTCGGATGCGCCTACGCGCCGGGGAAGCGCGCCCAGGACGCACGCCATCGTTCGATGGCAGAAAGAGGATGCCGCCGGCGGCCGCGGGACCAGTCGTCGCACCAGCGCCACCCGGCTCGGCAAGCCAGTGGCGAACCGCTCGCCCACGCAGCGGATACCCACGTGCGAAGAGAGCCGCGTGGAGCTGGACGCGCCGCCGGGGTGTGCGCTCGTCCGGCAGGACGAGAAGCCGCGCCACGCGCTCGCCTTGCCAGCCGCAACGTTCGAGCGCGACCTTCGGAGCAAGGCGCAGCTTCGCGTCGAGGCGTCGCAGCGTCTCTTCAAGCAAAGTGAGCTCGGACTTGATCTCGATGACGAGGAGGGTGGACGTCGCCTGGTGGAACGCGAGGAGGTCGATCGACCCACGCTCACCGTATTCGGAGTAGGAAACCTCCGCGACGACCTCCCACTCGAAGTCACGGAGGAGGCGCGCCGTCTCCTCACCGAGGCTCGCGTGCGCCCGGTCGAGGAGCCTGTCGATCTCGCCGCCCCGCCAGCGCACGAACAGGACCAGCTCTGCATCGAACACCGCAACCAGTCGCCGGAGCCGGCCGACGGTGATCCGTTCGATCCGGCCGCGCTCGACGCGCGAAACCAAGTCCTGGCTCGAACCGGAGCGCTGACCCACCTCGCGCTGCGGAAGGCGGAGCCGGTGTCGCAGGACTCGGACGGTCCGTCCGAGTCGCAGGTCGTCCATCGAGCGACTATGGGCAGCGCCGCTTATCTCGCGATTGCCTGACCCGCCGACATAGACTTTCGCGCGATGCCCGCCTTTCGCGCCCCGCGGGGCACGCGCGACCTGCTCCCGAAGGACCGCGTCGCTCTCATGCGCCTGGAGCGCCTGGGCACCGAGCTTGCCCAGCGCTACGGCTACCACCCCATCGCGACCCCGCTGTTCGAGCAGGTCGCGGTGTTCGAGCGGGGGATCGGCGAGGTCACGGACGTCGTCGAGAAGGAGCTGTTCCTGCTCGCGCCACGCGAGGAGGACGGCGAGCGCTGGGCGCTTCGTCCCGAGCCGACCGCGGGCATCGTCCGCGCCTACGTCCAGCACGGCCTGCAGACCTGGCCGCAGCCGGTCAAGGTCACGACGACCGCCGAGATGTTCCGCTACGACCGGCCCCAGGCGGGGCGATATCGATCGTTCTGGCAGTTCGACGTCGAGGCCATCGGCGACCCGGGCCCCGCGGTCGACGCGGAGATCATCGAGCTCGCCTCGCGCTTCTACACGGCCGCCGGCCTCAGCGCGTTCACGATCCTCCTGAACTCGATCGGGGACCCGGTCTGCCGGCCCGCGTACATCGAGGAGCTCACGGCCTACTACCGGGCGCACGAGCAGGAGCTGCCGGCGCTCGAGCGGTCGCGGCTGGCGCGGAACCCCCTCCGGATCCTGGACTCGAAGGATCCGTCCATCGCCGCGCTGAACGCGGCTGCGCCCAAGGTGACCGACCGGCTGTGCGACGCGTGCGCCGCGCACTTCGCGGCCGTGCGCGAGCATCTTGACGCGCTCGGGGTGGCGTACACGATCGAGCCGACGCTCGTCCGCGGCCTTGACTACTACACGCGGACCGCGTTCGAGGTCTTCCCGAAAGGCGCCCGGGGACAGCAATCGGCGATCGGGGGCGGGGGCCGGTACGACGGGCTCGTCGAGCTGCTCGGCGGGCGCCCGACGCCCGCGATCGGGTTCGGGCTCGGGCTGGATCGCGTGCTGCTCGCGCTTCGCGAGCAGGGCGGGGGAGCGGGCGAGATCGACGCGCCGGAGGAGGCGCCGGTCGCGGTGGTGGTCGGGAGCGACCCCGAGGACACGGTGGCGCGACTTCGAGTGGCCACGGACCTGCGGGCCGCCGGCCTCGCGGCGCGGGCGGAGCTGGGGAAGCGCAAGCTCGGCAAGCAGCTCGAGGCCGCGGCCCGTGACGGGGCGCACTTCGCGGTCATCCTCGGCGACGAGCTCGCCGGCGGCCACGTGCAGCTCCGCGATCTCGAGGCCGGCACGCAGCGGCCGGTGGAGCTGGCAAATCTCGCTCGCGAGCTGGAGCGGGCCACGAAGACGCATCGCCACGGTACCGACGGCGCCACCGAGAGCTGAGAAGGCGGAAGGGGTGGCCCCGTGGTCGTCGCCCGCCGAATCCTTGCGTGGGATTCGCAGCCCCGACTAGCCGGTCGTCCTCCGCGCCTCGATCCAGGTGGGTCCGAGTCGGCGCGCGACCGCGAAGCCCGCGGAGTCCAGCTCCGAGACGAGCTCCGCCTCGGAAAGGACGCGCGCCCTGAACGGCTGTCGGACCACGCGCCCGAAGGCGTCGAACACGGAGACGGCCGAAACGAACGGCGGGTCGCGCCGGACGTTGACCATCCCGAGCGCGCTGCCGGGCGTCGGCTCGACGTCGCCCGCGGTCTCCGCCCAGTCGACCGGGTGGTGCTCGACGATCAGTGTCCCGCCAAGCTCGACGTGGCGGGCTGCGAGGTCCAGGAACGCCGCGCGTCGCTCCGGCTCCGGGGCGTTCACCAGGTGGCTCCCGAGGACGACGAGCCGGGCCCGCTCGGCGAGGTCGATCGACTCGAGGTCCTCGACGGGCGCGGAGGCATCGAAGACGGCCTGGCGCACGCCGTCCAGCGTGACGCCGAGATCCAGGAGCGCCGCGCAGATCCGGCCGGCACCCGTCGTTCCGTCGAGCAGCTGGAGAGTTGGGGAGCGGCCGATCGTACCGCCGTGGCCGCGGCCGACATCCGGCTCGCCGGCGGGACGGCGGCGCCTGATCAGCAGCACGTTCACGGGTCGATACCATACGCGGGCCATGTCCCAGAGCCCCGCCGGCGCGGCAGCGCGCGTCCCGAGCATGTTCGCGAGCCCCTATCGCACGCACACGTGCGGGGAGCTGCGCCTGTCCGACGAGGGAATCGAGGCGCGACTCTCCGGCTGGGTCAACCGCCGCCGGGACCAGGGCGGGTTGATCTTCCTGGACCTCCGGGATCGCGCCGGGATCACGCAGGTGGTGATCGACCGGACGGACGCACCGGAGGCCCACGCGACCGCGACCCGGATCCGCTCCGAGTTCGTCGTGACGATCGCCGGCACGGTCGCGAAGCGGCTCGCGGGCACGGAGAACAAGCGCCTGCCGACGGGCGAGATCGAGCTCCAGGCGACCGAGGTGACGATCCTCAACGAGTCGAAGACGCCGCCGTTCTACGTCAACGACCCTGACGCCCAGATCGACGAGTCGCTGCGGCTCAAGTACCGCTACCTGGACCTGCGTCGTGAGCCGATGGCCCGCCGGCTCGCGCTCCGGAGCCGGCTGGTGCACGCGATCCATGCCGCCCACCAGAAGGCCGGTTTCGTCGAGGTCGAGACACCGGACCTTGTGAAGGCGACGCCCGAGGGCGCCCGCGATTTCCTGGTCCCGTCGCGGCTTCGGCCGGGCGAGGTCTACGCACTGCCCCAATCGCCGCAGCAGCTGAAGCAGCTGCTGATGGTCGCGGGGGTCGATCGCTACTACCAGATCGCGCGCTGCTTCCGCGACGAGGACCTCCGCGGCGACCGCCAGCCGGAGTTCACGCAGCTCGACGTCGAGATGAGCTTCGTGGACGAGGCCGCGGTGATGGAGTTCGTGGAGGCGATGATCATCGAGGTCTCGCACGCGGTGGTGCCGGACCGGCCGATCCTCCAGGTGCCGTTCCCGCGGCTGACCTACGCCGAGGCGATGGACCGCTACGGCTCGGACAAGCCGGACCTGCGATTCGGGCTGGAGATGGTGGATCTCGCTCCCGTGCTCACGGATGACGCCGGCAAGCCGGCGTCTGGCTTCCGCGTCTTCGACGAGAACCTCGCCGGCGGCGGCGTGGTGAAGGCGATCGTGGCGCCCGGGATGGGCGGCGCCTCGCGGCGCGAGACGGACGAGCTCACCGAGGCCGCGCGCCGCTACGGCGCCGGCGGGCTGGCGCACCTCGCGGTCGAGGACGGCGGGTCGGTCAAGGGCCCGATCGCGAAGTTCCTCGGCGACGACGGTGCCGAACGGCTGGTCGCGCACGCGGGCGCGAACCCGGGCGACCTCGTGCTGATCGTCGCGGACAGCGCGAAGGTCACCAACGAGGTGCTGGGGAAGCTGCGGTCCGATCTCGGCGCGAAGCTCGGGCTGGCAGACCAGAACGCCCTGTCATATGAGTGGATCACGCGCTTCCCGATGTACGAATGGGACGCCGACAACGAGCGCTGGCACGCGACCCACAACCCGTTCTCCGGCGTGCTGCCGGAGGACGAGGAGCTGCTCGTCACCGCGGATGGCGACCCATACCGGCCCTCCCCGCGCGACCCTGCCGGCAAGGCTCGCGCGATGCAGTACGACGTCGTCCTCAATGGCTGGGAGCTCGGTGGCGGCTCGATCCGGATCTGGCGCCGCGACCTGCTGGAGAAGAGCTTCGCGCTCCAGGGGCACAAGCTCGAGGACATGCGCGAGAAGTTCGGGGCGATGCTGGAGGCGTTTGACTACGGGGCGCCGCCGCACGGCGGGATTGCGTTCGGCATCGATCGCTGGGCCGCGTTGTTCTCCAACCAGGTCAACATCCGCGAGGTCATGGCCTTCCCCAAGACGCAGTCCGGGACGGACCTCATGCTCGAGGCGCCATCGAGGCCGGAGCCGGAGCAGCTCGAGGAGCTGGGGCTGAAGTTCGTCGGCAAGCGGGCGCCCGCGGTGGGGCCCGGCGCGACCAACGAAGCGGTGCCCCCGGGTGCCGACTCCGCGGCGCCAGGCGCAGCACCCGTCGCGGCGCCTGCCGATTCGGAGCCCGCCGCCTGAGCGACGCCGTTCCAGCGACCCTGTCGCTCGGCTTCCTTGAGCCCATCGCACGGCGGCCGCGCCTCGCCGCCCTCGTGGGCGCGATGTGCATCGCCTTCTCGGGCATCTTCTACCGCTTCGCCGAGGTCACGCCCGCGACGGCCACCGTCTTCCGCTGCCTGTACGGGCTCCCGATCCTGGCCCTCGTCGGATTGCTGGAGCACCGACGCTACGGCCCGCTGCCGTCCCGCGCCATCTGGCTCGCGATCGTCGCCGGGGTGTTCTTCGCGGGCGACCTGCTGTCGTGGCATCACGCCGTGGACGCGGTCGGGGCGGGTCTCGCCACCGTGCTCGGCAACCTCCAGGTGCTGGTCGTCGGGCTCGTCGCGTGGGTGGCGTTCGGCGAGAAGCCGCCACGACCCGTCCTGTACGCGCTGCCGGTCGTGCTCGTGGGCGTGATTCTCATCTCCGGCGTGGTCGGGACCGGGGCCTACGGAGCGGATCCGCCCCTGGGTGTCACGCTCGGGCTGTTCACGGCGCTCTGTTACGCGGGCTACCTGCTCATCATCCGCAGAGGTTCGAATGACCTTCGCCGTCCCGCCGGCCCGGTCGCCATCTCGACCGCATCGACCGCGCTCGTCGCGGTGGTCGTGGGCGTGCTCCTCGGCGAGCTCGACCCGGTGCCGGCCTGGCCGAGCCACGGCTGGCTGGCGCTCGTCGGCATCACCTCGCAGTCGATCGGCTACCTCGTGATCTCGATCTCGCTGCCTCGCCTGCCCGCCGCCCTCGTCTCGATCATCCTGCTGACCCAGCCGGTCGCCACGGTCGTGCTCGCCCGCGTGCTGCTCGACGAGCAGCCGTCGATCGAGCAGCTGGCCGGCGTGTCGCTGGTCATCGCGGGAATCGGCATCGCGACGCTCCCGATCGCGCGGCTTCGCGACCGGGCGCGGGCGGCCTTCGCATGAGCACGTTCGTTCGACCACCACTCGAGGTCGAGGGCCCGGACCAGGGCTCGCTCGAGGGGCGCGCGTCGCTGGCGCTCAAGATCATCGCGGCGCTGAACGGCTTCGGCGTGATCCTCGCGTTCTTCCCGCCGCCGGTCCCTCCGGCGCGGCTGCTCACCCTGTCGTTCAACGTCGCGTCCGTCCTCTTGGTCGTGCTGCTGCTTGTCGAGGCGCGCGGTCTGGACCGCCTCCGGCCCTGGGCGATCGCCGCCGTGCGTCCGCTGCTCGTCGTCATCGCGCTTGCCGGCGCGTACGTCTTCGCGCTGGCCGTGCTCGGCGGCCGCTTCCGCGTGCCGTTCGACACCGCGCTCGCGATCTGGGCCCTGCTCGCCGGGCCGCACGTGACGCCGCGCCCGCGGCTCCAAGGCCGGAGCTTCGCGCTGCTGGGAGGGGCCGTCGTGCTCAGCGCGGGCATGCTTTTCGCGCAGCCGCTGTTCGACTGGGGCGGCGCGGTCGACGTTCGCCCGGCAGACCTCAAGTCGTCGATGACGGTCGATTGCGGGGCCGCAGCCGCGGATGGAACCGTCCCCGCGACCATCAGAATCACGTACGACTGGTCGTGGACCTCGTCGAGCCCGCTGCCGGACGGCCTCGATGCGATCGTCGTCGGCTGGGATGGCGACGACGGCCTCGGGCGGCCGTTGTACCTGATCGGGATCACGCCGGACACGCTCGCCGGGGTGTACTCCGGCCGCCGCGGCTACCCGAGCCGCGAGATGACGGCCGAGGCGGCCGAGGAGTCACGCGGCTGGTGGCACTGGGGCGTGGAGCTCGTGGAGCGCGGCTACGCCCCGGGCCACCTCGAGGTGGAGCTCCGGCGCGCGCAACCCACGACCCCGGACCCCGAGCCCGTCTCGATCAGGGCGTCGTACATCCACCTCGGTGTCTGGCGCCAGGACGTCCAAGCCGTGACCTGCTCGTGGTGATAGCCGCCCGGGCGTAGTGCCCCACCCGCCGCCCGCATCGGCCGCAGCCGCGCGCGCGTCAAGCCCTCGGCGTGTACGCGATGCCTCGGTCGCGTCTCCTCGTTGCTCAAATCATGACGATCGCGTCGCCGCCTGGATCGCGGCCTTCGGCGAGTGCCCCCAGAGCGACCTTCCCGGGAACCGGAAACATCGACTCGATGTCGTTGAGCCGGACGATCCGTCGACACCAGTCCGTGTCGGCCAGCACCAGGATCAGCCGATCGACCTGCCCGTCCCGCTTCTTGAGCCCCAGGCGGCGCTGCAGCTCCTGCATGTCGGTCGGCCGTGTCTCACCTTCCACGCCGATGGCGACGCCATGGCCACGCAACCGCCGATCCCACGCGCGCCTGTCGCCGGGGATTGGCAACGGCACCTCGGCGGCCCACTCCCACCGCTCTCCGACCGCCTTCCGGAACCGCTCCAGCAGTGTGGCGTGCGCCCTGTCCCGGATCGGCTCGCCTGCCGGAAAGAAGCGAACACTCAACTCCAGCCCGAGCGTGGCGCCGACCCGAGCGAGCGAGTCCATGGGTACTCCTGGGTACAGACCACGTTCGATCATCGACACCTGAGACTGTGTCAGTCCCGCCGCGGAGGCGACGACATGTTGGCTCACACCCCTGGCAACTCGGACACCACGAATCTCGCGCCCGAGATCGCGAAGGAGCCGATCGGCCCGCTGCCGGCCCACCGTTCCCGCTCGCTCGATAGCGGCCATCCCCGCAGCATCGTGCAGACCCCTTACCCGCCGGTTACCTGGCGATCATCCACACGTATCAGTTGACTTCCCCGGGACATTTGGCAGCCTCAATCGATCGCCTACCGATATCAACAGCGGCAATTCATCGGCCACAGGTATGAGAACCGCCTTCTCGGCTCGCAGATGAACCGAACTGATATCTGTGAATGATTGGGGGGCTCGCCGAACCGCTCGCGTCGCCGAGCTCCACTCATGAGCTTGACTCATCGCACACAGAGAGGCCGGCCCGCGCGTCGCGCACGGGGCAGGAGGGCCGGCGTGGCACAATCCCGCGGCCCATGAATGACGATTTGCGGACTGGCGCGCCCATCGACGAGCGGCAGCCCCAGGGAGCGGCCAGCCCGGCAGCGGCGAGCGCGGCAGCGCCCGGCACCGCCAGCGCGGCAGCGGGGAACACGCCCAGCGCGACGGCCGTGAGCCCGGCCGCCGCCGCGAGCGCGGGCGGCGTGCCCGCGGCGAGCGCGGCACCGGCGAACACGGCCACCGCCTCGAATACGACCACGGCGCCGAACGCGACCCCCCCGCGGACCGAGGTCCGAGAGCACCTCCGGAATCTCGCCATCGTGGCTCACGTGGACCACGGCAAGACCACGCTCGTGGACGCGATGCTGCGGCAGACAGGAGCCTTCCGGGCGAACGAGCAGCTCGTGGACCGCGTGCTTGACTCCGGTGACCTCGAGCGCGAGAAGGGCATCACGATCCTGGCGAAGCAGACGACCGTGGACTACGACGGCGTCCGGCTGAACATCGTCGACACCCCGGGCCACGCCGACTTCGGCGGCGAGGTCGAGCGCAGCCTCCTCATGGTCGACAGCGTCCTGCTCCTCGTGGACGCGGCGGAGGGCCCGCTCCCGCAGACCCGGTACGTCCTCCAGAAGGCGATGGCCCGCCGCCTGCCGGTGGTCGTCGCGCTCAACAAAATCGACCGCCACGACGCTCGCCCCGCCGAGGTCCTCGACGACGTCTACGAGCTGTTCATCGACCTCGGCGCGGACGATGACCAGATCGACTTCCCGGTGCTGTACACGAACGCCAAGGCCGGCACGGCGACCGCGAGCCTCGATGAGCCCGGCGAGGACCTCCGCCCGCTCCTGGACGTGCTCGTCAGCGTGACGCCGCCGCCGCGCCACGCGCCCGGCCATCCCCTCCAGCTGCTCGTGACGAACCTGAGCGCCAACGAGTACGTCGGGCGGATGGCGGTCGGGCGGATTCGCAACGGCACGATCCGGATGGGCCAGCGGATCACCGTCGTCCGCGAGGAGGCGGACGACACGGCGGGCACGGTCGAGCCGGGACGCACCGTGACGCTCACGGGGAGCGTGACCGCGCTCCAGACCGCGCAGGGCATCGACCGGGTCGACATCGAGCAAGCCGGCCCCGGCGACATCGTCAGCGTCGCGGGCCTGCCGGACGTCACGATCGGCGACACGATCACCGACCCGTCCGACCCTCGCCCCCTCGCCCGCCTCGACGTCGACGCCCCGACCCTGCGCATGACGTTCGGCGTCAACACCTCGCCGCTCTCCGGCAAGGAGGGCAAGTACGTCACGAGCCGCCAGATCAAGGCCCGTCTCGATCGGGAGATCCTCGGCAACGTCTCGATCGAGGTCTACCCGACGTCGACCGGCGACACCTTCGAGGTTCGCGGCAGGGGCGAGCTGCAGCTGGCCGTCCTCATCGAGCAGATGCGGCGCGAGGGCTTCGAGCTGACTGCCTCGCGCCCGGAGGTGATCCTCCACGACACCCCCGACGGCGTGCAGGAGCCGTACGAGCGCATCACGGTCGACATCCCGCCGGAGTTCATCGGCGCCGTCCAGCAGGCGCTCGCCGGGCGCAAGGGCCGCCTGGAGCAGATGACGACCGATGCCGACGGCCGCGTCCGCCTCGAGTACGTGCTCCCCGTTCGCGGGCTGATCGGCTATCGAGGGCAGCTGCTGACGGAGACGAGAGGGACCGCCCTGCTCCACCAGATCGGCGAGGGCTACGGCCCGTGGGCCGGCGAGGTCACCCACCGCACCGCGGGCGTCCTCGTGAGCGACAGGCCAGGCACGTCCAACGCCTACGGCCTGTTCAACCTCCAGGAGCGCGCGGAGCTGTTCATCGGCGCTGGCGTGGAGGTCTATGAGGGCATGATCGTCGGCGAGAACAGCCGCTCCGGCGACATGGACGTCAACCCGGCCAAGGAGAAGAAGCTCACCAACATCCGCACCCACTCGCACGACGAGGCGCTCCGGCTGACCCCGCCGCGCCCGCTGACCCTCGAAGCGGCCCTGGAGTTCATCGCGGAGGACGAGCTGGTCGAGGTCACGCCGGCCTCGATACGCCTCCGCAAGCGCCTGCTCACCAAGCACGAGCGCGAACGCGAGCGCGGCCGGGCCTACGATCGCGAGCGCATGGAGCGAGACGAGACCGGCGTCGCATGAGCGCTGTGGCGAGCAGCGCCCGTACCGCGTTCCCGTCCTGGCCCGACCAGAACCGCCGCCTGCGCGAGCGCGTGGGCGCAATGACCAACGGCCAGCTTGCGAGGAAGCCAGCGCCCGACCGGTGGCCGCTCTGGGCCTCCATCGGGCACCTCGCCTGCCAGCGAGTCTGGGGACTCTGTGACATCGCCGGCGCGCCGGGTGCGGCCGAGTCGCCCTTCCCGAACGCCGGCTGGCATTGCCCAGGCGACGACGATCTCGAGCACTTCTGGAGCCGCGATCAGCTTCTCGACGCGCTTGACCGGACCTTCGCGATCGTCGAGTGGTGCCTCGACAACTGGACGTTCGAGTCGCTGGCGGAGGTCGTAGCCCATCCGGAATGGGACGACGACCTGACGCGCCCGCGAGGCGTGACGCTCCAGCGCTCGTACGCTCACGACATCTGGCACGTCGCCGAGCTCAACGACGCCCTCGGCTCGCTTGGCCTCGAGCAGATCGCGTTCTGGGACTGACCGGCAGGGAATCGACCACGTCTGCCTCGCCTGAGGGGCTGAGGGCTCGGGACGCCCGAGGACCGGCCCGCCCGGGCGGACCCGACGCGGCCAATACAATCGCCGCGATGCAGGCGCCCGCCGCCGCGATCCCGGCCGCTCCGCCTGGCACAGCGCCGGACGCCGTGACCGGCCTCGCGCCGATCGAGCGCGTCCGCGCCTTCGACCTGGCGAGGGGCCTGGCGATCGTCTTCATGATCGGGGTCCACGTGCTGTGGCACTGGGGCGCGCCCGACACCTGGACGAGCCCGATCGGCCAGGTCATCAGCTTCCTCGGCGGCCCGACCGCGGCGCCCGTGTTCATGTTCCTGATGGGCGCCTCGCTTGCTTTCTCGTCGCGAACGTCGTTTCGCTCGCTTGCGGTCCGGGGCCTCTGGCTGCTGTGGCTCGGCTACCTGCTGAACTTCCTGCGCGGCGTGGTTCCGGCCTACCTGGGGCTGCAGGCGGGCGTGGTCACCCAGGAGCAGATCGCGCCCTTCACGCTGCCGTGGCTGGCGACGACGGTCGACGTCCATCACATGGCCGGCCTGTCGCTGATCGGGATCGCCGCGCTTCGTGCCGGAGCCGGCAAACCGGGCCTGGTCTGGCTCGTGCTGGGCGCCGCCGTGGTCCTCGTCGGACCGTTCCTGCGGGGGTTGGAGCTCGGCATCCCGCTCCTGGACGGCCCGCTCACCCCGATCCTCAGCGGCGCCCCGAACGTCTACTACGCGGTGATCCCGTGGATCGGGTTCCCCCTCTTCGGGGCCGTGTACGGCGCGGCGATGGCGCGTGCCGGCCGCGCACCCGACGGTCGCGCGCCCGCCGCCCGGATCCGTGTCTTCCGTCTCGGCGCCCTGCTGGGCGTCGCGCTCTGCGCGGCAGGCATCGGCCTCTTCGTCGTCGCCCCGCCCGCATTCGACGTGAACACCTACTGGCGCATGCCGCCGTCGTACTTCACCGCGATCACCGGGCTGGTGCTCGTCTGGCTCTGGGGCTGTGACCTCGTGGTTCGGCACGTCCGCGCGAATCGCGTCTTCACCTTCCTGCACGGCTGGAGCACCGACATCATCGCGATCTACTTCACCCACTGGCTGATCGTCGGCTGGGGCGTGGGCGTCTTCGGGTTCCGGAGCCAGCCGCTCGAGGGTGTGCTCGTCGGGATCGTCGTCGCGATCATCGCCACTGCGCTGCTCGCTCGTTTCGCGATCGGCCTGGAGACGCCGCGCTGGCTGGAGCGGCGCTTCAGGCCCTCTGCCGGCCAGACATCCGGAAGGCGCCCGGAGCCCGCCGGCGAAGGCGCCTGAGTGGCGCGCCACGCTGGCGGAGGCGTACGAATCCAGATCCAGCCGCGTTCGCATGACCGAATGCGGGAGGACCCCGGCCTACAATTCGCCCGATGTCGATCTACCTCGATCACGCCGCGACGACGCCGCTGCGGCCCGAGGCGCTTGAGGCGATGCTGCCCTTCCTCGGCACCGAGTTCGGGAATCCGTCGTCGCCGCACACGTTCGGCAGGCGCGCTCGCGCCGCCCTCGACGAGGCCCACGAGCGCATCGCCGCGCAGATCAACGCTGGGCCGCGCGAGCTCGTGCTCACGAGCGGTGGCACGGAGGCGCTGAACCTCGCGCTGAAGGGCGCGGCGTGGGCGGGCAAAGGCCGCGGCCACCGCATCGTGACGAGCGCCGTCGAGCATCACGCGGTCCTGCATCCGCTCCAGCAGCTGGAGAAGTTCGGGTTCGAGATCGTCGAGCTGCCGGTGGACCGATACGGGCGCGTCGATCCCGATCACGTCGCGGCCGCGCTCAACGAGCGGACCACCCTCGTGTCGATCCAGCTCGCGAACAACGAGGTCGGCACCCTCCAGCCGATCGCCGCGATCGCGAAGATCGTCCGCGAGAAGGGCCCCAAGGCCTGCCTCTTGGCCGTCGATGCCGTCGCCGCCGCGGCGTGGCTGCCGATCGACGTCGAGAACCTCGGCGTTGACCTGCTCGCGCTCGCGGGCCACAAGGTCGACGGCCCGAAGGGCATCGGAGCGCTGTACATCAAGCGCGGCACACACATCCTCTCGCAGCAGCAGGGCGGCACCCAGGAGCGCTACCGGCGTGCAGGCACGGAGGACGTCGCCGGCGCGGTCGGGTTCGCGGTCGCCTTCCAGCTCGCGGTCGAGGAGCGCGAAGCGACCGCAAAGCGCGTGAAGCGGCTGCGGGACCGCCTCAAGGCCGCCGTGCTGGCGGAGGACGGTGTCGAGCTCACGGGGCACCCCCGCGAGAGGCTCCCGAACCTGCTGTCCGTGGTCGTCGGTGACGCGGACGGCGCATCGATGGTCGTGAAGCTCGACTTGGAGGGCCTCGCCGCATCGGTCGGCTCGGCCTGCACGACGGGCTCGACCGAGCCGTCGCACGTCCTGACGGCCCTCGGCTACCCGGAGGACGAGGCCCGCGGGTCGCTGCGCCTCTCGCTGGGGCGGGCCACGACCGACGCCGAGATCGACGAGGCCGTCGAGATCGTGCCGCGGGTCATCGCCGATTCGCGCTCCGCCGCCGCCGTCCTCTCCGCCGACCCGCTCGGCCAGGCGGTCGCGACGTGATCGCGGTGCGCAACCACAGGGCCAGCCCATGAGCCGCGTGCTCGTCGCCATGTCCGGTGGCGTGGATTCGTCCGTCGCCGCGGCGATGCTGCACGAGACGGGCGAGGACGTCGTCGGCGTCTGGATGCGGCTCCACGACGTCGCCGACTCCGTCAGCGAGTTCAAGAAGAGCTGCTGCTCGCTCGACGCGGCGGAGGACGCGCGGCGGGTCGCGGGGCAGCTCGGGATCCCGTTCTACGTGATGAACCTGGAGCGAGAGTTCGAGAAGGGCGTGCTGGAGCCGTTCCTCGGGGCGTACCTCGGCGGCGAGACGCCGACGCCCTGCACCGACTGCAACACGACCGTGAAGTTCGGGGCGCTCCTGGGCCGCGCGCGCCACCTGTACGAGTGCGATGCCGTCGCGACCGGCCACTACGCGCGCCGGGTCGTGGGCGAGGATGGCCGCGCCCAACTGTGGCGCGCCCGCGACGAAGACAAGGACCAGACCTACTTCCTCCACGGCCTGCGACAGGATCAGCTGGAGCACGCGCGGTTCCCTCTCGGCGAGCTGACCAAGTCGCAGGTCCGGTCCGTCGCGCGCGACCTCGGCCTCGCGACGGCGGACAAGCCGGAGAGCCAGGGCATCTGCTTCATCCCCGATGGCGACGTGCGCGGCGCGCTCCGGTCGCGCGCCGGGTGGTCCCCGGAGCCCGGTCCGGTCGTCGATGCCGATGGCGCGCCGGTCGGCGAGCACCAGGGTGCGGCCGGCTACACGGTCGGGCAGCGGCAGGGCCTCGGCGTCGCGCTTGGCGAGCCGCGCTACGTCTCGCGCGTTGACCCGCGCTCGAACGTCATCACGCTGGCGCGCCGCGAAGACCTCGAGACCACCACGATCGAGCTGGACGACGTTCGGTTCGTCGCGGGGGAGCCGCCGGCCGGCGAGTTCCGAGCCGAGGTTCGCGTCCGCCATCGCGGCGCCCTCGTTGGCGGGACGGTCCGTCGCGGGTCCCACGCTCGCGGCGGCAGCTGGAGCGTCGAGACGGACGCTCCCGTGTGGGCCGCGGCACCCGGACAGGCCGCCGTTCTGTACGACGCGGAACGCTGCCTCGGCGGCGGACGCATCACGCCCCGCGTCACGTCGGGGATCGCGCGGCGCCTGCCCGTTTCGGCATGATGTGGACCGAATGATCGGCCCTGCACCGGTGCTCGCCGCGATCGTGGCGATGTTCCACGTCTCCGCCTACGTGTTCATCCGCGGGCGCGCGGGCGCCCGGCTCCCGCTGCTGCTGGTGGCGGCGTGGCTCGGTGCCTGGGCCGGGGACTCCGTCGGCGGGCGCATCGCTGCGGACCCGCTGCGGATCGGTGAGTTCAACCTCGTCTTCGCGTCGCTGGTCGCCTGGCTCGCGATCGCGCTCGTTGCGATCCTTGCGATGCTCGTGCCCGAGCGGACGACGCCGCGACAGCCGGTCATCGTGTCGACCCAGCTGAAGCGCGGCGGGGGCGCAGGAGCCGCGGCGGCGCCAGGGTCGATCGCTTCAGATCCGGAGCCGCAGGCGCAATGATCGACCGGTTTGGCCGCCTCCTGAACGGCGTCAGCTTCCACCGAGGCCTGGCGCTTGGCGCCCTCGTGGGGGCTGCGATTGCCGGCTCGACGCTCTGGGCGCGCGTTCGCGGAGCGCGCGACCGGGCCCAAGCCGCTGGACGCCTCGCCGGCGTCACAGACCCGAAGGACCGGGTCTCCGCGCACTGAGATGTTCCGAGGGCCGCGGCGCCGCGTCCTCGCACGGTGGTCGGTCGTAGCCCTCGCCAGTGCGGTCGTCGCGGCTGCCGTGTTCGCCTGTCAGCGGCCTTCGCCAACCGGGTCGGCGGCGCCGTCGGGGGGCTCCCCAAGCCCACTGGCGACCGCGCCCCCCACCGCAACCCCGGCTCCGAGTTCGGCCGGGGCGTGGGTCCCGACCGGATCGCTGATCGAGCCGAGGCTGGGCCACACCGCGACACTGCTCGCTGACGGCCGCGTCCTCGTGGCAGGCGGGCGGCAGGAGTTCGCGGACCGGTCACTCGATCGCGCGCTTGCGTCGACGGAGCTGTACGACCCGACCATGGGAACATGGACCGCCGCTCCAGCGATGACGCAGCCGCGGACGAACCATCGAGCGATCCGCCTCGGCGACGGCCGAGTGCTGGTGTTCGGCGGCGGAAGCCGCCCGGCGGACGTGTCGGCCCTCCTCGACAGCTCCGAGGTGTTCGATCCGGCGTCAGGGACGTGGACGGAGGCGGGATCGATCCTCACGGGCGACTTCGATCTGCCGATCCCACTGCCGGATGGACGCGTCCTCGTCGCGGGCCAGCCGGTTGGCTTCTACGGCATCCCACCAGCCGAGATGCACCTGTTCGACCCGTCCCGCAACGCCTGGACCCGGGTGGCCATCGGCGACGAGCTGCGAGGATTCCCGGTCGCGCCGCTTCCGGACGGTTCCGTGCTGATGATTCCCGAGCCGACGTGGAAGGACGGGCCTGCCGACCGCACCGGCGCGGACGTGCTGGTGACGAGTGACCGGGCATGGACGTACGGGCCGGACTCGAACGCCTGGACGGCGCTCCAGCGAGGTCCGTTCGGGTTCGAAGTGTCAGCCGCCACGAACCTGCGCGACGGTCGGGTGCTCCTCATCGGGCCGGCTCGGTCCCTCCTTTTCGACCCCAACACCCGAACCTGGGATCCGGAGGACACGCCCCCGTACGCAACCGACATGCGAACGACGGTCACGCTCGATGACGGGCGTGTCCTCTTCGTCGGCGCGCGGGACTGCATCGGCGCGGTCCTTCCTGCGCAGCTCCTCGAACCGGAGTTCGGGGGCCAGCGCTTCGTCTCGGGGCTGCCGAACCCGATCGGCAGCACGATCACGCCGCTCGGCGACGGGCGCGTCCTCGTCGCGGGTGGCGCGGCGCCGTGCACCGACATCTCTATGCGGGGCCATACGAACGCGGCGTACGTTCTCGACCCCGCGACGGTCCCATCGCTCGACCCGAGCTGACGGCCCCCCGCGACGGCCGGAACGCCCGGCGCCCTCGGCTACCATTCCGCCGTGCAAGACCCCGCCTTCGAGCGCGATCCGCGGATCGCGTGGAAGTCCGCTGCCGAGATCCGATCGCGCTTCGTCGAGTACTTCGCCGAGCGCAACCACACGATCGTGCCCAGCGCCAGCCTTGTGCCGGCAGGCGACCAGACGCTGCTGTTCGTCAACTCCGGGATGGTGCCGTTCAAGGACGCGCTGACCGGCGCGGAGAAGCGGAGCTACACGCGCGCCGTCAACTTCCAGCGCTGCCTGCGGGTCGCCGGCAAGCACAACGACTTCGAGGAGGTCGGCCGGTCCACGCGCCACCACACGTTCTTCGAGATGCTCGGCAACTGGAGCTTCGGCGACTACTTCAAGCGCGAGGCCATCCACTGGGCC
>DASTIE010000053.1:0-2684 GCA_035717865.1 Candidatus Limnocylindrales bacterium | reverse complement strand
CTCGGCTACGGCCGGTTCGACCAGGCCGCGGTGCAGCTGACCGCGGACACGCTGTTCCTGTTCCTGCTCGGCCTCACGGCCCACAGCGCGATCGCCGTGCTCACGCGCGCCTTCTATGCCCGCCAGGACACCCGGACGCCGATGGTCGCCGCCGTGCTCGCCGTCGTCATCAACACGCTGCTCGCCGTGGCGCTCGTCGGGTCGCTCGGGCTGCCGGCGATCGGGCTCGCGATCGCGGTCGCGGCCTGGGCCGAGGCGCTGCTCCTGCTGGCGGTGCTGCGCCGCCGGGAGGGCCCGGGACTGGACCTCGGGGCGCTCGCTTCCGTCCTGGCGCGGATCTTCGTGGCGGCGGTCGTCGCGGGCGGCGTCGGCTACGTCGTCCTGCAGTCGGTGGGCGCGCTCGTCCCTGGCGGTGCCGGTGCCGACCTGTCGAGCCTGGCCGCGAAGGCGGGGCTCCTCGCGCAGTCGGTGATCGTCACCGTCGCCGGCGGCGCCGCGTATGCCGCCGTGAGCTGGGTCCTCGGCGTGCGCGAGCTGCGGACGATCGTCGCGATCCTCGCGGACCTGATCCGCCGACGCGGCGCCTCGTGATGCCCCGGCAAGCCCCGGCGCGGGTAGGGTCGGGCAGGTGAAAAGCGGGGTCGCCTTCCGGGAAGCCACGCCGGACGAGCTCGAGCGCTGGGACCATCTGACGGTCCGGCCGCCGGGTGGCCACGTCCTGCAGTCCCGGGCTTGGGCCGAGCATCGTGCCGGCCGCGGCTGGCAGCCGCGCTACCTCGTCGGCGAGGATGGGTCCGCCGTGCTCGCGCTCGTTCGGCCGTGGCCCGTCGTCGGTGGATCCAGCGCGTACCTGCCGCGCGGTCCCGTCCCGACCGGCGGGCTCGACGACGCAGTCGCGCGCCTCGATGGCGTGACGCGCTGGCTCGCGGAGCAGGGTGTCGATGTCGTGGCCTCGGACGCCGAGGTCATCGCCGACGGCTACGCCGAACGCATCGAGAAGCTCGGCTTCCGGCCGATCGAGGAGATCCAGCCGTCCCGGCACCGTCTCTCCGTGCGGCTCGACGAGCACCCCTACGAGGACAAGCTGCTCGAGAACGTCTCGAAGTCGACCCGCCAGCGAATCCGCCAGGCGGAGCGCAGCGGGCTGTCGGTCGTGCGCTGGGACGCGGCGCCGCCACCGGCTCCGGCTGCCGCCTCCCCGGCCATCGCCGATCTCGAATTCGCGAACCCCGTTGGGAAGGTCGAGACCGCGCTGGAGCGCTTCCACGGCCTCGCGGCGCAGACCGCCGATCGGCGGCATTTCGTCCTCGGGAGCCGCGCCAGCTTCCTCGACTGGACGACGCGGGCGTACGCGGCCGGCTTCCTCGTGCTCCTGGAAGCGATCGACGAGGCCGAGCGATCCGTCGCGGGCCTGATGCTGTACCGGCACGGCGGGCGGCTGTCGACGGTTCTCTCCGGCGACCTCGAGGAGGCACGGAAGGTGCATCCCGGCGCGTTCCACCTGCTTCGCTGGCGGGCGATCCAGGCGGCGGTCCGCGAGGGCGCGACCGAGATGGACCTCGGGGGCGTGGATGTCGCGGGCGCGCGGCACGAGCCGCGGGAAGGCGAGCCGATGTTCGGGCTGTACCAGCACAAGCGGTCGTTCGGGGCGGAGTGGGTCGAGCTGCCGGGTGCGCACGAACGGGTCCTCCGGCCGTGGCGCTATGCGGCTGGGCGAATCGCGGCGCGCGTGGTGCGCCGATGAGCTCCGGCCTGCGAACGCTCGGAGATGAGGGCGCCCCCAGCGGCCCCCACACCTCGTCGTGGACCGACGAGACATGGGACGCGTTCGTCCGCGCGAACGAGCGCGCAACGTACCTTCAGACGCACGCATGGTCCAGGGTCAAAGCCGCCACGGGCTGGGCCTCCACGCTGATTGGCGACGTTGGAGGCCCCCCTGGGGAAGGCTCACGGCTGGGCGCGCGTGTCCTGCACCGGCCGATTCCGCTGCTTCCCTATCGATTCGCCTACGCGCCGCGCGGACCGATCACCGAAACGTGGACCTTCCGGACCCCGTTGGAATGGTCGGTCGCCTGCGCAATGGCAGCCGCGAAGGGCGGCCCGCTGGAGAGGTCGGCGATCCTCCGGATGGATCCCGAGGTCGAGGCCGGAACGACATACCACTCGTCAGACCAGGACGGCGGCAACACCGTCACGTTGTCCATCGAAGAGCTGCTCGCGTCGGCAGGCTGGCGTCGCGCGCACGACATGCAGCCGCGCCGAACGCGCATCGTCGACCTGACCGCCGAGGAAGACGCGCTCTGGTCCGACCTTCGCAAGAAATGGCGCCAATATGTGAACAAAGCTCGAAACGCGGGCATCGTCGTTCGTGACGTGGACCCGCGAGCGGAGCCGGACGCCTTCGACAAGTTCTACCAGGTGATGCGCGAGGTGTCGAAGCGGACCGCGCTGCCCCTCCGATCTGCCGCGACCTTCCGCGCGGTCTGGGAGGCGTTCGCACCGACTGGTGAAAGCCGGCTGCAGTTCGCCGAGGCCGAGGGCGAGGTGCAGGCGGTGCTCCTGACGGTGCGCTGCGGGACCCGCGTCGTCGAGCCATACGGCGGCATGACCTCCGCCGGCGCGGAGTCGCGTGCCAACTACCTCCTCAAGTGGGAGGCAATCCGGAGCTCGCGCGAGCAGGGCGC
>DASTIE010000052.1:0-9427 GCA_035717865.1 Candidatus Limnocylindrales bacterium | reverse complement strand
GGAGGTGAATCCCGGATTGGCAGAAGTCCGAGTGGGTGAGAACGAGACGTTCGAGAGCGCCCTCCGCCGCTTCAACAAGAAGATCCAGCAGTCCGGCATCCTCGCCGAGGCCCGCCGCCGCGAGCACTACGAGAAGCCGAGCGTGAAGCGGAAGCGCAAGGAAGCGAAGCGCAAGAAGAACGCGCGAACGCCGCAGGGCTGATCGGCTGGACGGCCGGGACCGTCCGACGCATCTCGCGAGTGCCACGCGACGCGACCGACGGCCCACCGCCACCGACAACCCGGGGCGAGCGATCCGCGAACAGCGATCCGCCACCCGAGGTGCCGATACCGGTGTCTCTCCGAGAGCGAATGCAGGCAGACATCACGGCCGCCATGCGGTCGGGTGAGGCGCTGCGCCGCGACACGCTCCGGATGGCCGAGAGCGCCATCTACAACGCCGAGAAGCGCGAGCGTCGCGCGTACACCGACGACGAGGTCGCGGGCGTCCTCGCGAAAGAGGTTAAGGCGCGCCGCGAGTCCGTCGAGGCGTTCCGGAAGGGCGGCCGCGAGGACCTCGCGGCGAAGGAAGAGGCGGAGATCGAGATCCTCGCCGCCTACCTCCCGGAGCAGCTGTCCGAGGCGGACATCACCGCCCTCGTCGAGGAGGCGATCGCGACCACCGGAGCGGCCGGCCCCCGCGACATGGGCAAGGTCATGGGCTGGCTCTCCCCGAGGACGAAGGGCCGCGCCGATGGTCGCCAGGTGAGCCAGGCTGTGACCGCGGCGCTCGCCGGCCGGGTTGCGAGCTGACACGGCCGTGAGCGCAACCTCCGCGCCCGTCATGCCGGCCTCCCCCTCGATGTCGAGCGCGCCCGGCCAGCCGAGCAAGCTCCCGAGCCGCCGTGAGCTGGTGCGGCTCGGTGTGGCCGCCGGCGCGCTCATCGCGGTCATGACGCTCACGCTCGGCCTGGACCTGTCGCCGGGCATCAACCTCAAGGTCGGCGACCTCGCGCAGACGGACATCCGGGCCCCCAAGGCCCTCACCTACACCAACGAGATCCTCACGGAGGAGGCACGCAAGCAGGTGCGCCTGGCCGTGGCCCCGCAGTACGACTACGCCACGGAGCGGGCGAACACCATCGCCGCCGAGCAGCTGGAGGCGTTCAGCCGCCGCGCCACGCCGCTCGATACGGCCTTCGCCCCGGAGACGAGCGCCGAGGATCGCCAGGCGTTCCTGGAGACCGTTCTTCCGGACCTTTCCGATGCCGCGCGGGCCACGCTCATGGAAATCAAGCCGGAGCGTTGGCCGGCGATCAGGACCGAGGCGGCGCGCATCCTTGACGTCACCGAGCGCGCCGAGCTCCGGGACTCCCAGGTTGCCGACACGCGCACGCGGCTGGCGTCCCAGATGGCCGGCGGCCTGTCCACGCCGGAGCGCCAGCTCGCCGCCGAGCTCATCGGCCCGCTGCTGGTCCCGAACAGCTCGTTCAGCGCGACGCTCACCGAGCAGGAGCGCGATCGCCAGGAAGCGGCCGTGCGCCCGGTCATCGAGGAGATCGTCCAGGGCGAGATCATCGTCCGCAGCTTCACCAAGGTCACCGCCGCGGACCTCGCGAAGATCCAGGCCCTCAACCTCGACGAGACCCGGCCCGACCTGGCGCCGCTCGGCGGCTGGCTGCTGCTCTCCGGGTTGCTCGTCGCTCTCGTGATCGCGTGGCTGCGGCTGTTCCGGCCCGAGTACTGGCACCGGAACAACGTCGTGCTCCTGATCTGGCTGCTGCTCGCGTTCGCGACGTTCGCGCTCCAGCTGACCGCCGGGCGGGCGGCGCTGCCGTTCATCCTCCCGATCGCCGCGATCGGGATCCTCGTTGCGGTGCTCCTGGACGCGGAGACTGCGGTCGTCGTCACGTCGGTCGTGGCCATCATCGCCGGGGCGGTGAACGGCCCGTCGCTCGAGCTCGGGGCATACGTCATCCTCGGCGGGCTCGCGGGTGTCCTCGCGATCCGGCGCGGCGACCGACTCCAGGCGTTCATCCAGGCGGGCGCCGCGATCTTCGTGGTGCAGGCGGTGGTGGTGACCGCGTTCTCGCTCCTGGGCGAGCGCGACCTGACGGGCGTCGTGCAGCTGATCGGTGCGGCGGCACTCTCGGCGGGCGGTGCCGCGGTGGCGGCAGTCGGGTCGTTCGCGGTGCTCGGGAGCGTGTTCGGACTCCTCACGGTGTTCCAGCTGCTGGAGCTCGCGAACCCCTCGCAGCCGCTGCTTCGACGCCTGCTCGTCGAGACGCCGGGCACGTACCACCACTCGCTCATGGTCGGGAACCTCGCGGAGCGCGCGGCGGAGGCGATCGGCGCGGACCCGCTCATCACCCGCGTCGCGGCCTACTACCACGACGTCGGCAAGCTGGCGAACCCGGTGGCCTTCATCGAGAACCAGTCCGGCGGCGAGAACGTCCACGACATCCTCGAGCCGGAGGAGTCGGCCCAGATCCTCAAGCAGCACGTCGCCGACGGCATCGACGTCGCCTACCAGTCGAAGCTGCCGAAGTCGCTGATCGCGTTCATCCCGCAGCACCACGGAACGTCCGTGATGGCGTACTTCTACGCGAAGGCCCGCGAGGAGGCGGCAGCGCCCTTCGGCGGGCTCGAGACCCCGGATGGATTGCGCGCCGCCGAGGCGGTCGACGCCCGGCGCTTCCGCCACGCCGGCCCGAAGCCGCAGTCCCGCGAGGCCGCACTTCTCATGTTGGCCGACGGCGTCGAGGCGTCCGTTCGATCGCTGTCGTCGCGCGACGAGCCCGCGATCCGCACGATGGTCGCCCGGATCATCGGCGACCGGATGGAGGACGGCCAGTTCGACGAATGCGACCTCACGCTGCGCGACATCGGCAAGGCCCAGGAGGCGTTCGTCTCGCAGCTTCTCGGCATGTACCACCAGCGGGTCGCCTACCCGCAGAACAAGGTCGTCGAGCTCGAATCCCGCCGCGCCGCCGGAGGCGGCGGCACGCCGGCGTGACGTTTCGCTGACTGAGTTGCGCGACGTGGCCGCGACACTGTCGACCCGCGTCGTGCGTCATCGCAGCTGGCGGCATCGATCCGACCGCCTTCAGCGAAGGGCGAAGCTGTGAATCATCTGAGCCGGGCGTTCAAGATCGCCGTGGCGCTGGGGATCGCGTCGATCATCGGGCTTGCGGTTGCCGTCGTATCGGCAATGGTGGGACACGAGATCCTCGTCCTCCGCTACGGCGACGACCTCAACAGCATCGACGACACGCCGCCGATGTTCGCCGCCGTTTTGGCGTCGTACCTTGCCGGAATCGTGTCCGGCCTCGTCGCTCTCGTTGTCGGCTGGCGGCATTTCGTCACGGCTCGGTCGCCGGGTCGCAGTCGTCGGCTCGCGTATGCGCTCGGCTGGTCCCTCGTCGGGTGGGTTGCGGCCATCGTTGCGGGCAACGTGTTGTACGGCTCGGCGAACGCGCTCGTCTACGTGATCGCGGTGGGCTTCGGCGTCGCTGCCTACGTCGTGCTGCTGTTTCGCGACCGACGGTCGGACCGTGGCGCAGCGCCGCTCGACCATGACCGAACGCGTGACAAGCTCCTATCGCGTCAAGCCCCCAAAGACGAGGTCTGAGCCGCCGGCTGGCTGAGCAGCCGGAAGACGGCCCGGGCGAGGTGGCGCTTGAGGGCCCGCATCGCCTCTCGCCAGCTCTTGCCTTCGGCGCGCTTGCGGGCGATGAACACCTTCGCCGGCTCGTGGGTTTTGGCCTGGGAGAAAGCGATGCACCACAGCGCTCGGTTGAGCTGGCGGTTGCCGCCGCGGTTGAGGCGCATCCGGCTGACCTGGCCGGAGCTCGCCGGGATCGGGGCCACGCCGGCGAGCATCGCGAAGGCGTCGGCCGATCGGAATCTCCGGATGTCGCCGGCCTCGCCGATCAACTTGGCGGCGACCAGCGGACCGGCCCCCGGCAGGCTCCGGAGCGGGTGGCGCGCGACGGCGGCCTCGATCCGGCGCTCGAGCTCGCGGACCTCGTCGGTCAGGCGGCCGAGCCTCGCGAGGCGCTCTCGGGCCAGCTCGGCGTGGATGCCCGGCAGGCGCCGCAGGAGCTTTCCCGCCGCCGTCCGGTGCCGCTGGGCCACGAGGTTGGCGGCCGTGCTCCCGTATCCGGGCACGAGCACCACCAGGTCGGCGTGGAGCCGGTTGCGGACCCGGGTCGCCTCGGCCACGAGGTCCTCGCGGGCCTGGACCAAGAGCTGCAGCTCCCGGCTGGCATCGGCCAGGCGGACCGGCGGCAGCTCGGCCTCGCGGAGGGTCACCCGGGCGATCGCGAGGGCGTCGCCGGGATCGCTCTTGCCGGCCCGACGCGTCCGGATCCGCTCCCGGTGGGACAGCTGCGGCGGAACCTCGACGGCATCGTTGCCGGCGGTCACGAGGAACCGGGCGGCTGCAGCGCCATAGCCCGCCGAGCCCTCGATCCCGACCCGTCCGACGTCACCATCGCTCAGCCAGGCGGCAAGCGCCTCGAACCCAGATGGCTCGTTGGGAAAGGTGTGCTCGGCGAGCACCACGCCCGCCTCGTCGATGGCGCACGCCGCCAGCGTCGCCTTATGGCTGTCGATCCCGACCACGCGCATCTTGCGGCCTCCCTCGCGACCAGTACGATGGCCGCGGGCCAGGCGGGCAGATGTGCGTGGAGGTAACAGCCACGCTCCTATGAAGCCATGCCTGGCCCGCTCGTCAGCGAGGACGGAGGCACTTGTCACGATGGCCAGCCGGACGACCCGACGGCACATTTACGCGGGAGCCATCCGCCCTCGTCGACGACACCTTCGCAAACCCGCGAAGGCCGCGTCTCACCCTACGCACATTCCCCGACGCCGACTGAACAGGGCCAAGCACTCCGAGCCCGACAACGAACCGGAACGCCCTACGTGCGGAAATCAGAGGTGGTTGCTCAGAAGGTGAGCGTCGCACGTCGCCTAGACTCCGGGCTCGATGTCCGTCCGTGCCGCATACGACCGCTGGCCGCAGTACAACCGCCGGTTCACCGAGCGTGTCGCCGAGCTGACGGACGCCCAGCTCGCCTTCCGGCCGTCCGCCGAGCACTGGCCGATCTGGGCGATCGTCGGTCACACGGCCGGCAGCCGCGTCTACTGGCTCTGCCACGTGTTCGGCGAGCCGGGCTCTGAGACGACGCCGTTCACGGGTCCGTACGGCGAGGGCTGGGAGGACGATCTCGATCATCCACGGAGCGCGGCCGAGCTGGTCGACGCCATGACGTCCACGTTCGCCATCGTCGAGCGCTCCCTGGATCGCTGGACCCCCGATTCGTTGAGCGAGACGGTCGTGCGCTTGTACCGCGATCAGCGGCAGCTTCACGACCGCGCGTCGGTCCTGCAGCGGATGCTGACCCACGAGGCCTATCACGCAGGCGAGATCTCCCAGACCCTCGGCCACCATGGCCTGGAGGAGATCTACATCTGGCGGCCGTACGACGCCTGATGTGCCGCGGCGACCGTTGGCCCGGTCAGCAGGGAGTCCCGTTGCGCGTGACATTCGGCGACGCTGACTGAGGAGGTTGGTACCGTCACCTCCCGATCCATCTACCTCGTGCCCTGGCGGATCGACGTCGTCCGTCGCTCGCGCGCCGGGTCGCCGTTGCCAGCTCAGGCGATCGCGCGGTCGGTGGCACGCTCACTCGAGGCTGCCGCTGCTCCGGAGCCCGGCTCGGTGACGGTCGTGCTCACGGACGACGAAGAGCTGGCGGACCTGAATCGAGAGCACATGGGCCACGACGAGCCGACCGACGTGCTGTCGTTCCCGATGCTCGAGCCGGCCGCGTTTCGACGGACGGGGCCAGAAGATGCCGCGCCACGGCGGCGATCGATGCAAACACCGGCGAGCCGACCGCCGCGAACCCACATCGGCGACATCGCGATCTCGGTCGATCGGGCGATCGAGCAGGCCGAGCAGGGGCGGGGCGGGCACACGGGCGACGTTCGATGGTCGCCCGCGGACGAGCTGCGCCTCCTGGTGACCCACGGAACCCTGCACCTCTGCGGCTGGGACCACGGAGCGCCGGAGGAAGAGGCGGCGATGCGGGCCCTCGAGAACGCCCTGCTCGATCGGGGCTGAGGGGCCAGAGCCCGCCCAGACCGTCTCGGCGATACCATCTCCGTCGAGCCCCCGGACGTCGTCCCGGGGTTGTTCGTGTTGTCCGCCCCGCGGACCGGAGGTCAGGCTGAACAAGATCGTCGTCGGGTTGGGGAATCCCGGCGAGCAGTACAAGCAGACCCGCCACAACATCGGCTGGATGGTCCTCGACCGCCTGGCGGATCGTGCCGGGTGGGACGGTCGTGGGCGCAGCCGGGATGCCAGCGCCGTGGTCGGCGGACGGTTCCGCGGGCTCGACGTGCTGCTCGCGAAGCCGCAGACGTACATGAACGACTCGGGCCTGGCGGTCCGGAAGCTGCTCGCCCGGGAGCGAGCGCCGCTGACCGAGATGCTGGTCGTGGTCGACGACTTCGCGCTGCCCTTCGGCAAGCTGCGATTCCGCGAGGGTGGGGGACCGGGCGGCCACAACGGGCTGCGCTCGATCATCGGCGAGATGGGCTCCGAGGCGTTCAGCCGGCTGCGGGTCGGGATCGGGGCGCCGGACGGACGGTTCGTCGACCACGTCCTGACGAAGTTCGAGCCGGACGAGCGACAGCGCCTCGACGAGCTCCTCGATGCCGCGGCGGACGCGGTCGAGGCCTGGGCCCGCGAAGGCACGAACAAGGCCGCGAACCGGTTCAACTCGTTCGAGCTGCGGCCCGCGGACGAGGACCGGCTCGCGCCGGCGGGCGAGGTCGACGGACCGCCGGGCCCGGACGGCGTTCGACGGACGAAGACGGGCTGGCGCCGGGTGCTGTCGCGGAAGCGCGACGACGACGACCAGGTCCCCCAGTGAGCAGCAGCCCGCCGATGCGCGGCCGGCGCGGCTGGGAGCGGCGGCTCGCCGAACGCGACGGCGCGACCGGACGGACGACGGGCGAGCGACCCGAATTCGACTCCGCCGAGGCGGAGATCGAGGCGCACGCCACATCGCAGGCGCGAGTGAACGAGTCTGCCGCAGCCAGCGCCCCGAAGCGCCAGGGTCCGGGCCGGCGCATCCCGAACCTCAGCGGTCTGACCCGCCTCGTCGATGGGACCGGCGCGTTCGAGGCGCTGCGGGGACGGCTTGGGCCGATCGCGGCGCCGGCGGCCGGCGGCGGGCGCCACGCCGGCGTGACGGCGGTGCCCCACGGTGCGAAGAGCTACCTCGCGGCGGCGCTCGCGCTTGTGTCCGGCGAGCGGATCGTGTGGGTCGCGCGGGACTCGGAGATCGGTGATCGCGTGGCCGAGGAGCTGGGGGCGTGGGTCGGCGATCCCGCGGCGGTCGCGGTGCTGGAGCCGCGCACGGCGCTGGCCTACGAGCGCAGCGAGCTCGTCGCGGACGAGACCGCGGCCCGGGTCGCGGCGTTGTCGGCGTGGCGCAGCGGGACGGCACGGATTCTCGTGGCGAGCGTCCAGGCGCTCATCCAGCACACGATCGCGGCGGCCGACCTGCCGGAGCAACCGATGGAGCTGCAGGTCGGTGCGCGCGTCGCGCAGTCGACGCTCCTGCGCGAGCTGCTCGAGCTCGGCTACCAGCCGGTCCTCGAGGTCGCCGGTCGAGGCGAGTTCGCGCGCCGCGGCGGCATCGTCGACGTCTTCCCGCCGTCGGCGGAGCTCCCGGTGCGCATCGAGTCCTTCGGGGACGAGATCGACTCGCTGCGGACGTTCGACCCGACCGACCAGCGCACGACCGGCAAGGTCGAGCGCGTGGTGCTCCTTCCGGCGTCGGAGTTCCTCGTGCCGGCGGGTGGGGTCGACGAGCTCCGGGCCATGGTCGGGAGTATCGGCAGGAAACTGCCGGACCGGCTGGCGCAGGACCTCGACCGCCTCGCGGGGACACCGGATCCGGCTCACGCGCGATCTCGCGATGAATCTCGCGCCGCGGCCGTCGGCGACGCGGCGGAGGTCTGGGCGCCCCTGCTCGCGCCCGCAACCGCGCTCGATCACATCGGACCGGAGACCCTTCTCGTGCTCGATGAGCCTGGTGACATCGGTGAGGCTGCGGCGTTCCTGTGGCGCCAGGCCGACGAGCGGCGCGTGGATCTCCTCGGTGCCGGCGAGCTGCCACGCGACTGGCCCTCGACCCTCCTTGGGCCGCGCGAGTGGAAACGCAGGCTGCTCGCGGCCCGGACCCTCGAGCTCACGTGGGAGTCGGAGGCGGCGAACGCGCTCGCGGGTGGCAGCAAGTCCTCCGGGGACCTGTTCGGGTGGCGCGAGCCGGTGCTCCCGCCGGGACGCGGTGGGCGGATCGCGGAGGCCGTGGACCGCTGGCTCGGTGAGGACGGGGCAACCAACGTCGGCGGGGGGAGCGACGAATCCCGCCCCCGCATCGTCATCGCCTCCGACCAGGCACCGCGCTTGGCGGAGATCCTGGACGAGGGCGGCCACGCCGCGGGCGTGACGGACGCGATCACCGCTGCGCCACCACCCGGCAGCGTCAGCGTCGTCGATCGAAGCCTCAACGGCGGATTCGCGGGCGGCCCCGACGGGCTCGTCTTCGTCACGGACCGCGAGCTGTTCGGGAACGTCCGCGTTCGACGGCCGAAGGCGATGCGGCGCGTCGTGCCGCGGGACATCCTCGAGCGGCTGACGCCCGGCGACCTCGTCGTCCATATCGACCACGGCATCGCCCGCTACGAGCGGATGCTCCGCCGCTCCTCCGGCACCGGCGACGAGCGCGACTTCCTCGAGCTGGCGTTCCAGGGCCAGGACCGGATCTACGTGCCCGTCGAGCAGATCGGGCGGATCTCGCGGTACAGCGGCGGCGAGAGCCCGCACCTGTCCAAGCTCGGCGGGACGGAGTGGCTCCGGACCAAGGCCCGCGTGCGCAAGGCGGTCGGCGACCTCGCGGAGGAGCTGCTCGCCCTGTACGCCGGACGCGCGGCGGCGCCCGGCCATGCCTACCCCCAGGACAGCCCGTGGCAGGCCGAGATGGAGGCCGCGTTCCCGTACGAGGAGACCGTCGACCAGCTGCGTGCCGCCGTCGAGGTCAAGCACGACATGCAGGCCGTCCGGCCGATGGACCGCCTCGTCGTCGGCGACGTCGGGTACGGCAAGACCGAGATCGCGATCCGGGCCGCGTTCAAGGCGACGCAGGACGGCAAGCAGGTCGCGGTGCTCGTGCCGACGACGGTGCTCGCGGCCCAGCACCACGCGACGTTCTCCCAACGGTTCGGGCCGTTCCCGGTCAAGGTCGCGCTGCTGTCGCGGTGCGTGAGCAAGGGCGAGCAGGACAAGGCCGTGCAGGGTCTCGCCGACGGCTCGCTGGACCTCGTGATCGGCACCCATCGCCTGCTGTCCAAGGACGTGCGGTTC
>DASTIE010000051.1:0-36253 GCA_035717865.1 Candidatus Limnocylindrales bacterium | reverse complement strand
GCTCGGTCAGCGCGATGACACGAGGGACTTCCAGGCTGGCTCGTTGCGGCCGGCGGTGAAGCCATTGTCGATGCGCACGAGCGGGATGTTGAGGAGTCGCTGGTCGGAGAGCAAGCGGGCGGCGAGATCCGCATCGGACATCGAGAGGTAGCCGAGGCCCGCGTCCTGCCAGGCCTTGCCCTGCTCGTCGGCGAGGGCGCGGGCGCCGAGGCGCTCGACGAATCGGCGGAGCTCGCCGGCGGCCATCGGCTTGCGCCGGATGTCGACGAAGTGGATGTCGATGCGGCGCTCCTTGAAGAACCGCAGCGCGGCGCGCGTCGGCTGCGAGTCGGGGGTGCCGAAGACCTGGACGAGGGCCATCGAACGAAGGCTACCCAAACGCGCCGGCGCGGAGCCGTGGCTACCATCCGGGCACAGGAGGTGGCGCCCCGATGATGGTCTGGTTCACCGTCGAGCTCGAGGACAAGCCGGGCTCCCTTGCGCGCGTCGCGACGGCCCTCGGCGAACGGGGCGTGAACATAACGGGGATCGTCGGCGTCGCGGAGGACACCGACGGCGCCCTGATGCTCACGACCTCCGACGCCGAGCGGACACGTGCAGCGTTCGAGGCGCTCGGCCTGCCGTTCGAGGAGCACGGCGAGGGGATCTCCATGGACGGGCTGTCGATCGCCGACATGCGTCGCGGCTAGTGCGTATCGCCACCTGGAACGTCAACTCCCTGCCCGCCCGGCTGGAGAAGGTCGAGTGGTGGCTGGATCGCGCGGCGCCCGACGTCCTGCTGATGCAGGAGACGAAGCTGGCCGACGCGGACGCCCCGGTCATGCCGTTCCAGATGGCGGGCTACCAGCTTGTCCACCACGGCGAGGGACGCTGGAACGGCGTCGCGATCGCGCTGCGTGACGGCCTCGCGTTCGACGAGCCGATCACGAACTTCGGGGACGGGCCGGTCCGGAACAGCGGCGCCGGCGCGAAGGTCTCGCTCGAGGAGGAGGACTTCAACCCGTTCGACGAGGCCCGGATGGTGTCGGTTCGAATGTCGCCTCCGGGCTCGGATCCCCTGCGGGTGGTCAGCCTCTATGCGCCGAACGGGCGGGTCGTCGGATCGCCGTTCTATGCCGGCAAGCTCAAGTGGTTCGAGCGGGCGCGGCGCTGGCTGGACGAGACGCGCGACCCCGCCGAAGCGCTGGTCCTGGGCGGCGACCTGAACGTTGCCCCAACGGACGAGGACGTCTGGGCGGCGGCACGGGCCCACGGCGGAACCCACGTCTCCGAGCCGGAGCGGGCAGGCTTCCGGGCGCTGCTGGACTGGGGTCTCGCGGACGCGTTCCGGCTCGTGCAGCCCAAGGCCACAGGCCGCTTCACGTGGTGGGACTACCGGGCCGGCAACTTCCACAAGAATTTCGGGATGCGCATCGACCACCTGCTGCCCACCGCCGCCGTCGCGAAGCGGCTCGTCGCCTCCGAGATCGACCGCGAGGCCCGCAAGGGCAAGCCCATCCCCTCCGACCACGCGCCGCTCGTCATGGACCTCGACGAGCCGGGAAAGCCGTTCGATCCGGGCTGGACCGACGCGGAAGCGCGAATCGCCGCTCGCGGAGGCATCCGCCCGCGCTGACAGCGCGAGATCCACTCCGCACGACCCGGCGTATGGTGCTCTGGTGGCGCCTCTTGCCACCGACAGGAGGTCGTCATGGAGCGGATGCCGCAACGAACCGAGGATCTCGCAATACGCCTGCGACGGGGCGTGGTTGCCGTCGCAGCGGTAGCTGCCCTCGCCGTGAGCGCGTGCGCGGCCCCCGGTGGCGGGGCGACGAACGCTCCTGCGACCCCCGCCGCGGCGACGATGGCGCCCGGCAGCCCCGCAGCGGGCGGGCTGACGCTGGCCCTGGCGAACGACCCGACCCTCGGGTCCTTCGTGACCGGCGCCGACGGCATGTCTTTGTACATCTTCACGCCGGACAGCGGCACGACCAGCGCCTGCGTGGACCAGTGCGCGGCCAACTGGCCGCCCCTCACGGTCGCCAGCGCCGCCGATGCCCAGGCGGGCACGGGCGTCACGGGCGCGCTGGGAACGATCACGCGCGCGGACGGCACGCTCCAGGTCACGCTCGGGGGCCACCCGCTGTACTACTTCGCCAACGACAAGGCCGCCGGCGATCTCAACGGCCAGGGCCTGAACGACAAGTGGTACGCGGCCGGGCCCGACGGCGCAGGGCTCGGGATGACAGCCGGGCCCGCCCCGGCGGACACGAGCGCGCCGGCCGACACGCCCTGTCCGCAGTCGGACCGAACCTGCTACTGAGCGAGCGAACGGTTGACGAGCGAAAGGCCCGCGACACGGACGGCTGGACAGATGCCGGCTCGACGCTGACCATCGCCCCGTGCGCACGACTGGGGGCGAGTGATCGGCGAAGGCCCCCGCGACGAGCCGCGGGAGCTGGAGGACGCGCGACTCGTGGCGCGGATCGCGGCGGGCGATGAGGCCGCGTTCGTGACCGCCTACGACCGCCACTCGGGCTTCGTCTTCGGCTCGGTGGCGAGATTCGTGGGCGACCGGGAGGTCGCGGCGGAGGTCGTCCAGGATGCCTTCCTCGCCCTCTGGCGACGCGCCCGCCAGTTCGACGCTGCCTCGGGCTCGCTCCTGACGTGGCTCCTGGCCATCGCCCGGCATCGAGCGATCGATCGGCTGCGCGCCGAGGGCCGGCGCCCGGGTCGCGACGCGATCCACCTCGACACGCTGACCGGCGACGGAGCAGGGGCGAACGGCTCACGGCCGGACGTGCCGCCGGAGCTGATCGCGGGACCCGCAACGGATCCCGGCACGATCGCGTCGCGGCGCTGGGTCCAGGCGGTCGTCCGGACGGGTATCTCCGAGCTGCCCGAGCACGAGCGCCAGGTCATCCTGCTGGGCTACGGCGAGGACCTCTCGCAGAGCCAGATCGCCGAGCGCCTGGAGTGGCCGCTCGGGACGGTCAAGTCCCGAACCCGCCGGGCGATGGCGCAGCTTCGGAGCCGCCTCGGAACGACGATCGATGCGGAGGGCGCCGCGATCGAGCGCAGCGCTTCGGAGCCGGCCCCGGTGCGCGATCGATGAACGAGCGCATGGACCACGCCGCGGCCCACGAGCAGATCGGGGACCTGCTGCTCGAGCCGGCGCGACTCGCCGCCCTCCAGGTCTCGACGCAGCCGGACGACGTGGCGCTGCGCGAGCATCTCGCCGGCTGCGCGGCCTGCGCCGCGGACCTCGAGAGCTGGCGGCGCCTCCAGGTCGCCGTCGATGCAGCGCTGCCTGCGGAGGCCACCCCTGCGGCCCGCGCCAGCGCCGTCGAGCCGATCGCCGTGCCGCCGTCGCTGCGTGCGAGCGTCCTGGCCGCGATCGCCGACACCGACCGTGGCGCGCCGATCGATCCTGACGCCCCGAACGAGCCCGACGCCTCGAACCCGATCCCGATCGCCCGCGCCCGGCGGCGCGCCCGTCTCGCCCCGGTGCTGGGTCTCGCCGCGAGCTTCGTCATCCTCGCCGGGAGCGCCTTCGTCACCATCGGCCAGCTCGACCGGCGCGCCGCGGCCGAGGCGGATGCGCAGGAGCTCACCGCCGCGATCGCAGTCGTCGACCGGATGCTCGCCAGCGACCACAAGGTCGTGCGGCTCGAGACCACGTCCGGAGCGGCGGCGGGCACGATCTCGTGGTCGCGCCACGACTGGGTCGTCCTCACGAATGCCCTCGCCGAGCCGCCGAGCGGCCAGGAGTACCTGTGCTGGCTGGAAACCGACGGGCGGAACGTGCCGATCGGCCGTATGGACTTCGCCGGCGACACGGCCTACTGGGTTGCCTCGCTGGATGAGTGGCAGACCTGGGAGATCGGCCCAACGACGCGGTTCGTCGTGACCCTCGAGGCCGCGGGCGCCGAGCAGCGCGCCGGCCCGGCGATCCTGGACGCGCTGCTCTCGAGCTAGGACTCGCCGTCGAGCGCTCCCGATCAGCGACCCCGGCGGGGATTCGGACGGCGGCCGCGCGGCGCGTCCGTCATCGCGGCGGCTCCCGCAGCCGCGGCCGCGCCATCCGGCGCCGGCGGCACGTACGGCAGCTGCGTCTGCGCCACGAGGCCCGACCGGATGATCCGCTGGAGCTCGAGATCCGCCGCGGGATCCGTCTCGACCGGCTGATACGCGGCGAGCCGCCGCTCCACCTCGGCGATCGCGCGGCGGTTCGTGTCCGGCGCGCCGGCCCTGGTCCAGTTCTCGCGGTTGTCGCGGTCGATGACGCGCGACGGCAGGTGCAGCTCCGAGGGCCAGTGGCGGGTCGTGTGGTCGGCCATGATCAGATGCTGCGTCGCGAGCAGCTCGTCCACCAGCGCCCGCGCCGGGATGTCCTCGACCGACCGGACGTCGCGGACGAAGTGCAGCGCCTGCGCGCACAGCTCGTCGTCGAGGACGAGCTTCGCGAGCGAGAAGACGAGCAGGAAGTCGAGCATCCCCGGGCCGGACACGGAGTTGACCCCCGCCAGTGCCGCCAGCAGCGCGGACCCGAACGTCTCGGCGCCCGCCTGCGCGTCGACCTCCTTCGCCTCCGACAGCGCCATGTAGGCCTGCGTCGGAAGGCCGAGCGACTTCGCCACCTCGACGTAGGCCACGTCCAGCTGCTGCGCCTCGATCGCGGCCATCGGCGAGGAGGCGACCTTCATGTGGAACGTCGCCGGCGCGCCGCCGAACAGCACGGGCGTGCCGGGCCGCACGAGCTGGGCCATCGTGATCCCGGCGAGGACGTCGGCCGTGTGGAAGATGGTGGCGCCGACCACGGTCACCGGCGCAATGAGGCCCATCAGCGTCACCGGCACGATCTCGACCGGGATGCCCGCCTCGACGCAGTCCAGCAGGTTCTGGCAGGAGTCCTCGCTGTACCGGAAGTTGCCCGTGGCGGTGATCGTGAAGATCGACATCGGACGGGCGATGAGGTCGGCACGATCGCGCCGGAACAGCTGCATCATCTCGACCATCCGCTCGACGCCGTGCTCGGTGAAGGCGCCGGACACCACAGGCCGCTTCGAGTTGGTCAGGACGAGGTACAGCCGCCAGGCGTCGGAGACCTGGGCCTCGATGTCGTCGTTCGTCGAGAAGGCCGTCGCGAGGTAGCCCAGGTGCTCGAGGCCGTCCGCGAGGCGGACGTACTCGACGAAGTCCGTGGTCGTGGCGAGCCGCGCCTCGCCGGTGCGATGGTCGAGCATGCGCAGCCCGCTGGAGCCCGGCACGAAGTGGACCCGATCCTCGCCGAGATCGGCCGCCTCCCCGCCATCGCGATCGAACAGCTTGAAGCTCGACGGCGCCGTCTCGATGGCGTGCTCGACCACGTGCGGCGGGAAGCGGACCCGGCCCTCGGGCGTCGTCGGGAGGCCCTCCTCCAGCAGCCGCTCGCGCATGCCCTTGCCGCGGATCTCCATCCCGACCTCGTCCAGGAGGCGCTTCGCCTCGTCGACGATGGAGGTGACCAGGTGGGCCTCGAGGATCTGGAGTCGTGGGCGCATCCCGGCCAGTGTGCCAGCGCGCCGCGGCGCTCAGTCGAGCGTGACGATCTCCCGCCACTTCGGGATGTGGACGCTGAAGCCCTCCGCCTCGACCTTCGGCGCGATTGCGAGCTGGGCCTCGGGGTCGCCGTGGACCAGGAAGACGCGCCGCGGCGAGCTCGCGGCCCGCTTGCGGTCGCCCGCGCCGCCGCCCTTGCGGTCGCCCGCGCCGTCGCCCTCGCCGGCCCCCGTACGGAAGTTCCGCAGCCAGTCGAGGAGCTCGGACTCGTCCGCATGGGCCGAGAAGCCGCTGATGGAGCGGATGCGGCAGCGTACCTGCCGGATCTGGCCGTCGACCTTGACCGTCGTCGCGCCGTCCTGGAGGTGCCGCCCCAGCGTGCCGACGCCCTGGTAGCCGACGAACATGATCGTCGCACGCGGGTCGTCGATGAGGTTCCGAAGGTGCGCGACGCTGCGCCCCCCGGTCAGCATCCCGTTCGACGCCACGATCATGTAGGGCCGGTCGGCCGTGGCGATCGCCTTCGAGTCGGCGACGTCGCGGGTGATGCGCTGGTCCGGGTAGTCGAGCGGCGTCTCGCCCTCGCGGAGCAGCTTGGCGGTCTCCTCGTCGTAGAACTCGGGGTGGCGGCGGAACACGTCGGACGCGCGCGAGGCCATCGGCGAGTCGAGGTACAGCGGCATCTGCGGGATCTCGCCGGCGCTGATCAGCCGGTCCAGCTCCCACACGATCTCCTGCGTCCGCCCGATCGCGAATGCCGGGATCAGCAGCACGCCATCCGCCCGCTCGACCTCGCGGACGACCTCGGCGAGGAGGCGGATCGACTCGTTGGACGGCTCGTGCTCGCGGCCCCCGTACGTCGATTCCACGATCACGTAGTCGGCGTCGTGGAGCACGGTGGGGTCGCTGATGATCGGGGTGTGCGGGCGCCCCAGGTCGCCGGAGAACACGATCGTCGTGGGCTCGTCGCCGTCGCGCTCGCGGACCTCGAGCGAGATGATCGCGGAGCCGAGGATGTGCCCGGCGTCGAAGAACGTGGCGCGGATGCCCGGCGCGACGTCGAGCGTCCTGCCGTACCGCGCTCGCTGGAACCGCGGCGGCACGAGCTTCGCGTCGTCCTCCGTGTACAGCGGCGCGTCGAGGTCCGTGTCGACCTCCGGGGGCTGCGATCGCAGCGCCGACTCCGGGTCCATCGACTGCGGATCCATCGGCTCCGAGGGTGAGCCGGCGACGCCGGCGGGGCCGCTCGGGAAGGTGCCCTCGTCGCCCTGCTCCGCGGCGGCGTCCGACTCGCCGCCCGGCGCGAGGTCGGCCGCGGCGAGGTCCGGCTCGATGGTCGTCGGGTAGTGCTCCTCCTCGGCCGCGTGCGCGCCCGTTGCGGCCCCGGTCTCGTTCGCAGCGGCCTCGGCCGTCGCCTTGCGGTAGACCTCCTCGGTCTTGGCGTCCGCCTCCTCGGCGGCCTCAGGGTGGCGGCGCTCCCAGCGGCTGTGACGCTTCGCGAACTCCTCCTGGAGGCGGCCGCTGTCAAGCAGCACGATCTCGACGAGCTCCGCGGACGCGCTGGTCAGGTAGATCGGCCCGTCGAAGCCCTCGCGCACGACGACCGGCAGCAGCCCGCAGTGGTCGAGATGGGCGTGCGTGACCAGGATCGCGTCGAGCTCCGTGGGCTCGAAGCCCAGCGGGACCCGGTTCCGGATGACCTCGTTGGGGCTGCCCTGGAACATCCCGCAGTCGATCAGGACGCGGGCGCGCGCGGTGGCCAGGAGGAAGCGCGATCCAGTGACGGTCGTCGCGCCGCCGAGGAAGGAGAGCTGCACGGTGAGCGCGAGTCTAGTCGGCGCGACCTCTCGCGAGCATTCCTTCCGCGGCCGGGAACGGGAACAGGAGCCGCGCGATCGCGACTGCCCGGGACGCTAGATCCGGACGATCGCGTCCACGGCGACGGCGGCGAAGAGCACCGTCAGGTAGGTGATCGAGTAGCGGTACAGGCGGATCGCCTGCTGCGTGGAGGCCTCCGGCGCCGTCCCCTGCTGCCACAGCACCCAGGCGCGCCACAGGAACAATGCCCCGAGCACCGCGGCGGCGACCGCGTAGATCGCACCCATCCGCGCCACGACGGCGAAGATCGCCGTGAGCGCCACGAGGAGGATCGTGTAGAGCGCGATCTGGCGGCTCGTCTCGGCGATGCCGCGCACCACCGGGAGCATCGGCACGCCGGCCGCTGCGTAGTCCCCGCGGATCCGGAGCGCGAGGGCCCAGAAATGCGGCGGGGTCCAGTAGAAGACGATCAGGAACAGGAGCAGCGCCGGCAGTGCGACGTCACCCGTCACGGCGGCCCAGCCGATGACCGGCGGCAGCGCGCCCGCGGCGCCACCGATGACGATGTTCTGGGTCGTGCTGCGCTTCAGGATGACCGTGTAGATGACGACGTAGAAGCCGATCGCCAGCAGGGTCAGGAACGCTGCCAGGAGGTTCACGGTCCAGGCCATGAGGCCCACCGATACGGCCCCGAGGACGATTCCGAACACGACCGCTCGCTCCGGCGTGACGCTGTTGGCGGGGAGCGGCCGCCGGCGCGTCCGCGCCATCAGCTGGTCGATGTCGCGCTCCAGGTACTGGTTGATCGCGTTGGCGCTGCCGGCTGCCAGCGTTCCGCAGACCAGCGTCCAGAACGTCAGCCAGACCCAGTCGAGCAGCGGCATGCCCGGCACCTCGCGGGTCGCGAGGACCATCGCGGGGACGGTCGTCACGAGCAGCAGCTCGATGATCCGGGGCTTGGTCAGCGCCACGTACGCGCGCACGGAGTCGCCGACGGTCGAGCCCTGGCTCGGCGGCGCGAGCGCCTCGCCGCCGCCTGCGCGCTCGCCGGTCCCGCTCGGGGTGCTCAGGGGAGCAGCGATTCTCGCCTCGTAGTAGGCCGCGACCGCGAGCGCGACGGCGCCGCCCCAGGCCAGCGCGGCGAGCCCGACGTGGAGCGTCTGCGTCCAGGGGGCGAGGAGGAACGCAACCTGGAGCCCGCCGACGATCACCTGCACCACGTACACGGCCAGCAGCGCCAGCGCCAGGCGCGCGAGACGCGGCTGCGGCGGGCGCAGGCGGCGGGCGGCCCAGGCGGTCGCGACGAGAATGACGAGCACGACTGCCGCAACGTAGCGATGCAGCGCGTGCGTGCCGTAGAGGACCGCGACCTCGTCGCTGCCGTTGGGTGGGACCGGCACGAGGGAGCCGTTCATGAGCGGCCAGTCGAGGAAGACGAGCCCGGCGTCACGCGCAGTCACGTTGGCGCCGAACAGCAGCACCCCGAAGGTCGCGGCGGCCGCGAACGCGGCCAGCAGGGTGAATCGCTGGCTCCCGCTCGCGCCCCCGCCGGCACTCCCGCCCCCGCGATCCCCCACGTCGAGCCGCGCCGGATACGACGACCGCACGAGCAGGTAGACGAGCACGCCCACGAGCGCCATGGCCGCGGTGAGGTGGGCGAGCACTGACTCGCCGGTGTTCCCGAGCTGGACCGTCCGTCCGCCGAGATATGCCTGGAACCCCACGAGCAGGACCGCGGCGATCGATGGGATGACGATCGAGCGCTGGCTTCGGTGGTCGAGCACCGCGAACACCGCCATGCCGATGATCAGGAAGCCGATGAGGGCGGCCACGCTGCGATGGATCCACTCGATCCAGACCTGGAAGCCGGCATCGAGGCCCGGCAGGAACTGGCCCTCGAAGCAGCCGGGCCAGTGCGGGCACGCGAGCCCGGAATCGGTGGCGCGAACGGCCACGCCGATCACGACGAGCACGAACGCGGCGGCGACGGTCGCGGCGGCGAGCCGCTGGAAGCGAGTCAACGATCCTCCGGGAGTGGGCGCCCGCGGATTCTAGGGCCGAATTCGAACCGCGGCTACGCTAGGCGCATGTTCCCCCGTTCTCTCGCCGGGTTTCGCACGCTCGCGCTCGTGGGCTGCCTCGTCGCCATCCTCGCGTCGTGCACCGGCAACCAGCCGAGCGCCGATTCATCCGGGCCCGCCGGCTCCGGTCCCGCTGGTTCAGGCGCGGCGGCCTGCCAGGCGGCACCCACCGTGCCGGACGATCTCGCGGGCTGGGGTCCACCGGCCACTGCCCCGGAGCTGACGCCCTTCCTGATCGCCAGCCCGGGCCAGCTCGTCTGCGGCCCCAACCGCGTCCTGTTCACCGTGCTCGACAAGGACGGCCGCCCCGCCGGCGCGCCCGACCGGACGGTGGCGGTCACCGTCTTCAACCTCGGTCGCGATGCCGCGACCCCCATCGTCACCACGAACGGCGCGTTCATCTGGGCGATCGAGGGCGAGCGCGGCATCTACACCGTCAACGTCGACTTTCCGGAGTCCGGTCGCTACGGGGCGGAGTTCACGGTCGATGGCGGCACACCGGTGCGCCTGACCTTCGACGTCCAGCCGTCGTCCGCGGTGATCAAGGTCGGCGACAGGGCGCCGGCATCGAAGACGCCGACGCTCGCAAGCGTCGGCGGCGACGTCACCCAGATCTCGACCGACGCGACGCCGGATCCGGCGTTCTACCAGACCTCGGTGGACCAGGCGATCGCCGACCACAAGCCCTTCGTGCTCGTCTTCGCCACGCCGAAGTTCTGCACCAGCTCCCAGTGCGGCCCGACGCTCGACAAGCTGAAGCCATACGTCACGAAGTACCCCACGGTCACGTTCATCAACGTCGAGCCGTACAAGCTCAAGCTTGTCGATGGCGAGCTCCAGGCCGACGTCGACGCGAGCAACCAGCTCCAGACCGCGCCGGTGACCGATGAGTGGCACCTGTTCAACGAGCCGACGCTGTACGTGGTCGACCGGGACGGGATCGTGCGGGCGAACTTCGAGCTGATCTTCTCCGACGATGAGCTGACCGCGGCGCTCGACGCCGTCAAGTAGCGCGCGGCACGGCCCGAGCTCAGCTCGAGGCGTCCTCGAGTCGGTAGGCCACCGCGCGCGTCCCGTCCAGCCTGAAGAACACGCGGACCGGCTCGCTCGTGGCCATGTGCTCGGCGACGTGGCTGGGTGAGAACTCGGTGGCGTTCTCGAGCGCCCCGAGCGCGAAGGACAGCGTCGTGCCGCCCGAGATGCGGATGGCGAAGCCGGAGACGTTGCCCAGCCCGCTCGAGTTGACGGCCACCACGACGCCCTCGACGGGCGAGGGTGGGTAGGGAGCGGCGCTGGCCGGCTGCGGGTCGCCACCGATCCTGAGGGCCTGCCACATGCCCACCCCGAACAGCCCCACGACCACGAGCGCGAGGACCAGGAGCGAGCCCAGCGCACGCCGCGTCCCGCTGGGTCGCGAACGTGCCGGGGGCTCGCCTGCGGTCATGTCAGGCCCCGGTCCCGGTGCTCCCGGGTGCGTACACGGGCTCGCCGGCGGCGCAGCGGGGGCAGGTGGCGGGGCCGGGCTCGTACGTCGGAAGGTCGAGGACCCACAGGGCGCTCAGGTTGTAGCGACGGCTGGTCGAGGGCGAGGAGAGCGCACCGGTCCCGCCGGAGCGATCGACCATCACCGCGCACCCGACGATCTCGCCGCCCGCCGCCTCGACCGCGGGGATCATCGCCAGCAGCGAGCCGCCGGTCGTGAGGATGTCGTCGACGAGGAGGACTCGTTCGCCGCGCTCGATGCGGAAGCCGCGCCGGAACTCGCGCCGCGGCGGCGTGCCGTCAGCGCCCCGCACCTCCTCCGCGAAGATGGCCCGCGTCCCGAGCTGGCGCCCGGTCTCGAAGGCCAGGATCACCCCGCCCGTGGTCGGGCCTGCGACGAGGTCGACCGTCGGCTCGTCCGCGGCGCCGCGGAACTGGCCGGCCCAGAAGCCGCAGAGCTCGCTGGTCGCCGCGGGATCGGAGAGCACCGCGAACTTTTCCAGGTAGGCGTCCGAGTGGCGCCCGCTCTTGAGCAGGAAGTGACCGTCGCGGAGGGCTCCCGAGCTCCGGAACAGCGTCTCGGTGCGAGCCGCGATGGCCGCGCGAGCGCTGATCGCGTCGGCCGACTTGATCGAGGTCATCGGTCCCGAGTGTAGGTCGGGCGGACCCGCGGCCCGCCCGATCGCTGCCCGATCGCCGCATGATCCGTCCGAAGGTGCGGCCCCTACGCGCCGCTCCCCGCGGTGGGCGCGGGCGAGGCCACATCGGCGTCCAGCCGCCGGCGGACGCGCCGTGCCACGGCCAGGCCGACCACCAGCACGATCGCGAGCGCGAGGAGGATGGGCACCCATACGATCGCGAACCAGATGCCCGCGGTGGCCAGCGCCTGGACGACGCCGACAAGGCTGGCCGAGGCCTGGTCGACCTCGGTCGCCGGGTCGAAGCCCTTCGTCTCGGCGAGCACCGGGTTCGGCTTCAGCGAGAACGCGACGGTGAGCGTGGAGAACGCCGCCTGGGCTTCGAAGTTGCCCTTCTCGGCGGTCAGCCGCTCGATCTCGCCGCGGGTCTCCGTGAGCTGCGCCTGGACCGCGAGGACGTCCTTGATCTCCTTTGCCTGCGCCATGATCGCCTGGAGCGCCGCCTCGGTCGCCTGGAGGTTCCGGATCCGCGCGGCGAGGTCGACCACCTGGTCGGTGACGTCCTGGGTGCCCGTCTGCTCGTCGAGGACCTTCTCGGCAAGGCCATGGAGGCCGGTCAGGGCCTCCTCCCAGCGCGCCACGGGGATGCGGAAGGTGATGCTGGCGTAGGCGTCGTCGCCGTCACCGGAGCGCTGGGACGCGCTCGAGTACCCGCCGAGGGCATCAATCTGCTGGGTCGCGGCAGTGATCGCGGCGTCGATGCCGGCGACCTGGAGGGTCATCGTGCCGGTCTTGATGATCAGCAGGTTCGCGGGCGCGGGACGGGGATTGCCGGCCTGGCTACCGGGCTGCTCCTCGCCATCGCTGCCCGGCAGCGGTGCCGCCGGCGCCATGGTCGCCGCCGGGGCCCCAACCCGCCCGCCCTCCGTGTCACCGCCCGGGGAAGCGGCTGCCGAACCGCCGCACGCGGCAACCATCGCCGCGGCGACGAGGGTGAGAACCACGACCAGCGCCCGCCTGAAGGTCGGGTGAGCGGTCGACAGCATCTTCGCTGCTCCTCTCGTCTAGTCGATCGCCAGCAAGGTCGATCGACGGTCGCACGACGGTACCGGCTGCCGACCGGTTCCCCGGTGAAGTTTTCTACATGCCTGAGACCACGCGCGTTGCCGGGCGCCGGTTGATGCGCCGGACGACCAGGGTGCCGATGCCGCCGACGATTCCGAGCGCGATCAGGATCGGGACCCAGACGATCCCGAGCCAGATTCCGACCTTCGCCAGCGCCTGCCCGATGCCGAGCAGGTGGGCGGTCGCCGCGTCCGCCTCCGCGCCGGGGTCGAACTGGTCCTCCTGCACCGCGACCACGGGCGCCGGCGTCGTCCGGAAGCTGAGGCTGAGGGTGGACAGCCCGGCCTGGTCGCGGAAGCGCGCCGCCTGGGACTGGAGCTGCTCGATCTCGCCTCGCACGGTCGTCAGCTCGTCCTGGACCGTCAGCACGTCCTTGATCGCGCTGGCGCTGGTCATGATCGACTGGAAGGCCGCCTCGGTGACCTTGAGGTTCCGGACCCGGGCCTCGATGTCGACGACCTCGGCGGTCACGTCGTCCGACTCGACATGCTCATCGAGCACGGTGCCGCCGAGATCCCGGAGCGCGATGAGCGCACCGTCCCAGGCCGCGACGGGGATCCGGAAGGTGATCGACGCCGACGCCTCGTCGCCGGTCCCGCTCCTGGTGGCGCCGCTGGCGTAGCCGCCCAGCCGATCGATCGCGCGCGTCGCGGCGTTGAGGGCAGCGTCGATGTCGTCGACCTGGAGGGTGATCTCGCCGGTCTTCACGATCAGCAGCTCCGGCCGCGTGACGTCGAACAGTGGGACCTCGCTGCCCGGGCTCCCATCACTGCCAGAGGATCCGTCGCCGTCGTCCTCACCCGAGCCCTCACCGTCCCCGGCGCCGGCGCCGCCCGGCTGGTCGCCCCCCGACTCGCCGCCGTCCGGCTCCTGCCCGCCGTTGTCCTGGCCCACGCCCCCGCCGGGCGGGCCCACGCTCGCGCCGACGGTCGACAGCACGCCGCTCACCTGCGTGCCGAGGAAGACGAGCGACAGCAGCCCCAGGACCACGATCGCCGCCAACACGATGAGCGGCCGCGTCCACGACCACGAGCCTTCCGACCTGTCGAGTGCCATGGCGATCCCCTCGCTCCCACCGGCGCCGTGCCGGACGGGTTGGAGGCTCGCAGCCGCGCGGCGGCCGGGCTATGCGTGCTACGCGGGTGGCGGTTGCGCGATTCCACGCAATTTGGCGCCTGCGGCGGCGGTCGCACGCTGTGGTGCCGGCGCCGAGGTGGCGTCAGGGCCGGTACTCGACCCCCTTGGCCGACGACGCGGCGGCCTTCCTCGGCAGCGCCGTGCCGATGAGCGCCCGGTAGTCGTCCAGCTCGCGCGCGCGGCACTCGGCCGTGAGCTGATCGACGAGCCGTACGGGCAGCGTGGGATCCGCGAAGATCGCCGTCCCGACCTGCACCGCGACGGCGCCGACCGCCAGGAAGTCCAGCACGTCGGCGAGCTCGGTCACGCCGCCGATCGCGACGACGGGGATGTCGACCACCTGGCTGACCTCGTAGACGATCCGCAGCGCGACGGGCTTGACCGAGGGACCCGAGAGCCCGCCGTAGATGTTCCCGAGGAGCGGCCGCGCCCGATCGGGCGCCACGGCAATCCCGGAGAGCGTGTTGATCGCGGTGAGCGCATCGGCCCCCGCGTCGGCGATGGCCCGGGCGATCGGGCGGATGTCGGCGACGTTGGGCGAGAGCTTCACCAGCAGCGGCAGGTCGGTGGCCCGCCGCACCGCCGCGGTGACGGCGCCGGCCGCCTCCGCGTCGATCGCGAATTGGATCCCGCCCTTGCCGACGTTGGGGCAGCTGATGTTCAGCTCGATCCCGGCCACGCCCGGCAGCCCGTCGAGGCGGCGCGCGACCTCGCTGAAATCGGCGATCGACTCGCCCGCGACGTTGACGATGACCGGCACCTTCCAGCCCGCCCACGTGGAGGCGTACTTGTCGATCACGGCGTCGATGCCCGGATTCTGCAGCCCGATCGAGTTCAGCATCCCGCCCGGCGTCTCGGTCACGCGCGGCGTCGGATTGCCGGTGCGCGGTCGCAGGGTCGTGCCCTTGCAGCAGATGGCGCCCAGCCGCTGGACCTCGACGACGTCCGCGTACTCGGTGCCGTAGCCGAACGTGCCGGAGGCGACGAGGATCGGGTTGGCAAGGACGAGCCCGCGACCCAGGTCCACCGAGACGGCCACGGCGCGCTGGGTCGCCTGCTCCGTGCCGAGCGAGCGGACGTCGCGCGTCCCGACGGCGCTCAATGGGCTCGCCGGGGCGACCGGGCGACGAACCACCGGCATGATCGCCGTCTTGATCTTGCGGACCGTGGGACGGCGCTTCGCGATCGTGCCGGAGGTCACCACTCGTCGCTTGGCCTTCACGCGGGCACCGTCATCGCCAGGCGCTCTCCCACTCGAGCTCCTCGGAGGCGAACACCGGCCCCTCCCGGCAGACCCGCTGCGGGGCGCCCTTCGCGTCCATCACGACGCACCCGAGGCACGCCCCGACGGCGCAGCCCATGTTCTGCTCCATCGAGACCTGGAGGAATGCCTTCCGCCGCGCCTGCGCCGAACCCGCCGGGAGTGGCCGCCCGGCGCCGCGCTTCCGGCCCAGCGAGGCCACGCCCATCCTTCGCCGCCGCGTGGCCGCGAGGCCGGCGAGCGAGCGAAGCATCGGCAGCGGCCCGCACGCGAAGGCCTGATCAGCCCAAGCCTCGTAATCCTGCACGAGCTCGGTGACGAAGCCTTGGCGGCCCACGCTGCCGTCGTCCGTCGCGACGACGTACTCCAGCTCGTCAGGCAGCAGGGACGACGGATACACGTCGCGCGCCGTCGCCGCGCCGAAGAGCAGCGTGACCTGGCGCCCGTCTCGAATCGCCTCGTCCGCGAGGGACCGGACGCCGGCGATGCCCAGGCCGCCGGCGATCAGGAGCACGTGCCGGGAGCGCGGGTCCATCTCGAAGGGCCGGCCCAGCGGGCCGAGCATGTCCACGCGATCGCCGGGCCGCAGCCGCGTGAACCACTCGGTGCCGCGCCCGATCGTCCGGAAGTGGATCGTCAGGGTTCCGGCGACGGGATCGATCGTGTTGAACGAGAACGGCCTGCGCAGCACGAGGCCGGAGTAGTCGCCGGTCCGGACGTGCACGAACTGGCCCGCACGGGCGCCCGAGACCAGCTCGGGGGCCCGGTACTCCTGGAGCCACTGGCCGTGAAGGATTTCGCGACTGTCCATGAGCTCTGCGCCCGCGAGGCGCATCGCGGCAGCAGACCGCCCGCCCTGGGACGGCGGCGCCGCGGGGCTGGGATCTCGGGTCCGAGTGGCCAGGCGCGTTACTCCCGGTTCCGCTTGTCGAGCGTCGTCAGCTCGTCGCCGGCGTCGTCCGAGTCCGCACCGTCGTCATCGTCGTCGTCGGTGTCGTCGTCGTCGTCTTCGTCGTCGTCGGTCGCGTCGTCGTCGTCTTCGTCGTCGTCGGTCGCGTCGTCGTCCTCGTCGGCGTCGTCCGCGGCTTCTTCGCCCGCCGCGGCGGCAGACCCGGCCTCTGCCGGCCCTTGACCCTCGAGCTCGTCGTCCTCGTCGTCGTCCTCGGCGACGCTCGGATAGGCGTCGGCGATGGCCTCCGCGAGGTCACCGAAGACGTCGGTCGGGTCGTAGTAGCGAACGATCGCGTCCGGGGTCGAGATGTCGGTCCAGCCGCCCTCGCCCTCCGGGACCACCTTGCCGCGGAACCCGCCGACCCCCAGCACGAGGTGCTCGTCCTCGTCGTCGACGATCGTGAGGGCACCGACATAGCCGAGCAGCCCCGTCGCCGCGTTCTCGAACTGCTCGATGAGCCCGGCCTCCGTGCGCTGGCTGCGGTCCTGGAACTCGAGCGCCAGCTCGTAGAGGGCCCCGGCCGCGCCCTCCTCATCGGTGACCTCCGGGACGTCCGGCTGACCGGCGGCCCACTGGTCTGCCGCGCCCGCGTAGGCCGCGTCGCCACCCTTCAGCGCCTCGCCCGCCTCGCCGCCCGCGGTCTCGATCTCCCCGCCAGTGCTGGGCTCAGCGTCGGCCCCGATGTCCTCGGCCTCCGCATCCGCGAAGGCCTGGAGGATGTCCGCCGGGTTGTAGATCTCGGCGAGCTCAGCGGCGGTCTCGATGACCTCCGTCTCGGAGATCCACTGCCCGCTCGCGTCGTCGAAGACACGAGAGCGGCTGCGGAACGTGCCGTCCGCGGCGACCGCGAGGTAGTCAGGGTCCTCGTCGATCAGCACCAGCCCGCCGAGCTGGCGGATGCGCGATCCGTGGCTCTGCATGAACCGATCGAGCTGCTCCCCCGCGCGCACGAGGAAATCCGATCGCTCGATGTCGGCGTCCCGAGCGAGGTCGGCGAGCAGGGCGTTCCGTCGCGTCTCCATTGCCGCCTCCTACAGGTGGACCTTGAGCTCGGGTCCCATCCGCTCTCGGAGGAACATCGAGTGATGGCGTTCCATGATCCATTCGGCGCCCCGATGGGCGATCGCCTGGATGCCCTCGTCCTTCTCCATCGCGTCCAGCGTGCCGTAGCTCGGCAGGTCGAACAGGATGACGTTGTCGAAGTCCCAGCCGTGGGCGACGTTGTACCAGCCGATGAACCGGATCCCGTACTTCTCGCTGTACTCGCGGACCTGCCGCGGGAACAGCGTCTTCATGTAGAACTTGAAGAACGGGTCACGGCCGCGTCGAACGGTGAAGTACGTCGCGAGCACGGGCACGGGCGTGCGAGTCCTCCAGGGCATTGTCTTGGTCGGGGCGGCGGCTATTCTCGCACGCCCTCGCGGTCGGGCTCCTGGCCGTCCCTCGCGGCATCGCCGGGCTCGTCCTGCCGCGCCTCGTCCTCGATCTCCCCGACCGTCTTCGACTGCGAGCGGAGCGGGCGCCGCCGTGCGTCGGCTCGTCGATCGGCGGCGACCAATCGAAGCAGGAAGATCACCGTCTGGCCGACGAACAGCAGGAGCACGAGCATCGCGGCGAAGATGACGATCGTGACGAGGACGGGCCAGTTCCAGACGACGCTGAGCGGCGTGAGGAAGATCGCGACCACCAGGCTGACCATCTGGATCCAGAAGCACCCGAGACCGGGGCCCTTCTCGGCATCGAGCGGGGCGCCCTTGTAGTCGACGTCCGGGCGGACGTCCGGGCGCGCGCGATCGGCGGGCGTGGGGTCGGAGGGCTGGGTCGCCATCGGGCCCCCAAGTATGGGCCGGATACCATCGCCCGGTGTCCGACGTGAGGTCGAAGCCGGCGGGCCCTGCGCTCGACTGGCATCCCGAGCCCGAGCTCCTGAACATCCGCGACGAGGCGGTGTCGCGCGAGGCGCTGCGCGAGGCCGGTGCGGCGATCTGGGAGACCGGTCTCGAGTACCTCTACGAGCACGCGTTCGTCCGGGCGATGGGCGAGCCGGCGGACTACGCGGGCCTGCGGCACGAGCTCTTCGGCCCCAGCGGGCGGCCCGCTGCGGCCCCCGAGCTCCCGAGCACGCTCTCGGCGGTGCTCCAGGAGTTCACCTCGCGGGTCGCGCCGCACACGGTGAGCGCCTACCACCCCCGATCGTTCGGCTACTTCACCCCGCCGCCGCTGCTCGCCTCCGTGGCCGGCGAGGTGCTGTCCCAGGTTGCGCAGCAGGGCATCGACATCTGGCATGCCGGCCCGGTCGGCGCGTTCATCGAGGAAGAGGTCGTCCGCTGGCTGTGCGACCTGGTGGGGTACGGCGACGGCAGCTTCGGCATCCTGACCTCGGGCGGCGTCATGGCCAACTTCATCGGGATGACGCTCGTGCGCGACGTGCACGTGCCCCGGGTCCGTGGCGACGCCGGGCCGCCTCGTGGGCGGGCGCTCGAAGGCCTCCGCGTCTATGCCTCCGACCAGACGCACTTCTCCATCGGCCGCGCCCTCGACGAGCTCGGCTTCCCGCCGGAGACCCTCGTGGTGGTTCCCGCGGACGAAGCGTTCCGGCTGCGCGGCGCGCCCGTGGCGGAGGCGATCGCGCGCGATCGCGCGGCGGGCCTGACGCCGGCGGCCATCGCGGCGGTCGCGGGGTCCACGAACACGGGCTCGGTGGATCGCGTTGCGGAGCTCGCGGACGTCGCCGCGCGCGAGGGATTGTGGCTGCACGTGGACGCTGCATATGGCGCGGCGGCCCGCCTCTCCGAGCGCGACGCGGCCCGGGTTGCGGACCTCGAGCGCGCCGATTCCGTCACCGTCGACCCCCACAAGTGGCTCTTCCAGGCGTACGACATCGGAGGGCTCGTGGTGCGCGAAGGCTCGGTGCTCGCCCAGGCGTTCGGTGGACGCCGGCCCGAGTACTACCGCGCCGGCCACGGCCCGGGTGGCGCCACTCGCCCGGGCAGCCCCAGCGGCCCAGCCGGGGCCAACGGATCCACGCCGGACGCGGCGGCGACGGTCACCAGCCCCGTACGCGAGGCTGGCGACGGCCACGGCGCGGCGGACCAGCTCAACTTCTGGCGGCTCGGGTTCGAGGGCACACGCCGCTGGCGCGCGCTGAAGCTCTGGCTGTCCTGGAAGCACGTCGGCTCCACGGGCTTCGGGCGGCTCGTCGAGGCCAACGACGACCTCGCCGCCCACCTGGCGGCCCGGATCGCCGCATCGGACGACTTCGAGGCGCTGCCGGAGGCGCCGGAGCTGTCCGTCGTCTGCTTCCGCCATCTGCCGAATGGCCGGCCGGGAGCCGCCGCGGGCACGCCGGAGGGCGCCGCGCTCGACGCGCACCAGGACCGCATCCAGCAGGGCCTCGAGGCGTCCGGGGAGGGCTGGGTCTCGACGACGCGGCTTCGGGGCGCCACGTACCTGCGTGCCGGGATCCTGAACACCCAGTCGACGGCCGACGACGTCGACGACCTTCTCGACATCCTGCGCCGGTTGGCCCGTGATGCCTGACCCGCACCCCCGACGAGCCTCGCACGGGAGGCGAGCTGCGCTCGACAGGCGCGCCTCGCTCGGGCGCCTCATCGCGGCCTGGCTCGTCATCCTCGTCGCCGGCGCGGCGCCCCTCGCGGCCACCGCGAGCGAGGCGAGCCTCCCGAGCGGCAACGGCGTCGTTCTCGCCGCGCCCCCGGACGAGACCTGCACGCCGGGTGCAACCTTCGGCGCCGGCGGCTTCGAGGTCTGCTCGCCGCCGTCGGTCGGCAACCCGGGTCCGGGCTTCAACCTCGGCGGCCTGCTCCCGATCCTGGGCGGTGTCGTGCTCGGGGCCGGGCTCGCCCTTGCCGTCGCCTACCTCGTGCTGCGGCGCCGGGCCGGCGCGCCCCTCGACCCGGTGGATGCCGGGGAGTGGTGGACGTGCCGCAACTGCGGCCGGAACAACGTCGTGGGCAGCCCGCGCTGCTATTCCTGCGGCACCTGGCAGGGCTGAATCAGGCCCGCTCGACCGCCTCCAGCGGCTCCGGCCCGGACCGACCTCGCGCGAGCCGGTCCTTGGCCCGGTAGAACTCCCCGACCATCGGCAGGAACCACGGCCGGCCTTCGTATGGCGCGGGCACCAGCGGGAAGCGCAGCTTCGCGAGGGCCGGGGCCTCGCCCCCGGCCAGCCACTCGCCCGCCTTCGTGCCGAGCCAGTGGAGCAGCACGACGCCGCTGCCGCAGCAGCCCATCGCGTACATCACGCCGTTCCGGCGCCCGATGTGGGGCATCCGATCGAAGGTCATCCCGATCTTGCCGCCCCACGAGTATTCGACCCGGTAGCCAGCGACCTGCGGGTGGACGTCGAGCATCCGCCGGTGGAGGAGCTTTGCCGTTCGATCGACCGTCGTCGGCAGGAAGCTGACGCGGCCGCCCCAGATCAGCCGCCGATCCGCGCTCACGTGCCAGTACGCCAGGAAGTTCTTGGTGTCGAAGTACGCGCGGCCCGTCGGCGAGATCTCGCGGGCGAGATCCTCCGGGAGCGGCTCCGTCGCGATGATGTACGAGCCGATCGGGATGATCCGGCGCCGGAGCGATGGCGCCGCGCCGTCCGTGTAGGCGTTCGTCGCGACGAGCACGTCGCGGGCCTGGATCGCACCGCGATCGGTCTCGACCACGTATCGCCCGTCCCGCTGGCGTCGGATGGCGGTCGCGCGGACGCCCTCGTACAGGTCCGCGCCGGCACGCTCCGCCAGCCCGACGAGCCCGGCGAACCACTTGCCGGGATGGAGCACGCCGCCCGAATCGATCGCCAGCCCGCCGTGATACGCGCTCGTCCCGACCTCCTCGGCCAGGCGGTCGCGCGGCACGTTCCGGGCTGGGGATCCCCACTCGGTCCGGATGTCGACCTCGTCCGGGAACTCGTCCGCATCGCGCTTCGACCAGGCGAGCTCCATGTAGCCGTTCAGTCGCAGGTCGGCTTCGATGTCGTTCTCGCGGATCGTCCGCCCGAGGAACGCCGTGGCCTCCACGGACTCCGCGTACAGCCGTGTCGCGAGGTCGCGCCCGTAGCGCTTGACCATCGTCGCCGGGCCCCACTTGTACCCCGGGTGAGCGATTCCGCCATTGCGTGTCGAGGCCCCCCAGCCCAGCGTCCGGGCCTCGAGGACCGCGACCTTCGCGCCGGCGCTCGCCAGCGCGCGGGCCGCCGCAAGGCCCGTGTAGCCGCCGCCGATGACCACGGCGTCGACGGCGTCCGGCAGGTCCTTGCCGGCTCGGTCGGGCAGCGCCGGCATGGTGGCGTGCCAGTACGGCCGGCGTTCGTAGTCGAGGTTCAGGCGCGGCGTCGAGGGCATCGCCGCGAATCCTACGGGCGCGGCGGCCGCGCGCGACGGGTCAGTCCGACGCCTGCGCCTCGTACGCGACGCGGCCCGCCGCGATCGTGAGGAGGACCTCGCCGGGCAGCGATCGTCCGGCCAGTGGGTGCCCGAAGCCCTTCGTTCGCAGCGTCGCCGGCGCGACGTCCCAGCGTGCGCCACGGTCGAAGAGCACGAGATCGGCCGCCTCGCCCGCGACAAAGGCGCTCGGCCTGCGATTGGCGGCCCCGAGCACGGACGCCGGCCCGACCGTCAGTGCGGCGACGGCCCGCTGGAGCGGGAGGAGGCCCGCGTCGACCACTTCCAGGAGCACCCCGAGCGCCGTCTCGATCCCGGCGATCCCCGGCCGGGCGGCCCCGAACTCGGCCGCCTTGTCGACCTCGCTATGGGGCGCGTGATCGGTCGCGACCGCATCGGCCGTCCCGTCCGCCAGCGCGGCCAGGCAGGCGCGCGCATCCGTGGCTGCACGAAGTGGCGGGTTCACGCGCAGCGCGGTGTCGTAGGGCGCGGCCACGACCACGTCGTCGCGCCACGGGTCGCGGAGCGTCCCGTTGGCGTCCAGCGCCTCCCAGGCCCACCGCCGCGCGCCGGCCAGCCACTCGTCCGCCAGCGCGAGGTGGTGCGGCGTGACGTCGCAGGTCACGCGGAGCCCGGCTGCCTTGGCGGCCCGGACGTGCGCCAGCGACGCCGCGGTCGAGAGGTGCGTCAGGTGCAGCCGGGCCTCGGGCTGGTCGCGGGCAACCTCCGCCAGCAGCGCGATGTCCCGCGTGACCGCCTCCGCCTCGGCCGCAGCCGGCCAGCCTTGCAGCCCGAGGACGGTCGCGACCAGGCCCTCGCCCGCCTCCGCGCCCGCGGTGAGCCGCAGGTCCTCGGGATGGTCGATCACCGGCCGCCCGAGCATGGCCGCGTAGGCGAGCGCATTGCGGAAGAGGGCCGCGTCCTGGACAGGGGAGCCGTCGTCGCTGAAGCCCACGACCCCGGCATCCGCCAGCTCGCCCAGCGCGGCCAGCTGCTCCCCCGCCCTGCTCGCGGTCACGCAGCCCACCTGGAGCAACCGCACCGGCGACCCGGAGGCTTCCGCGGCGGCCTGCGCCGCGTGGACCATGGACCCCCGATCGATCGGGGGGCTCGTGTTCGGCATCGCGCAGACGGTGGTGAACCCGCCGTGGGCCGCGGCCGCCAGGCCGCTCGCGATGGACTCGGCGGCGGTGCCGCCTGGCTCGCGGAGGTGCGTGTGCAGGTCGATGAAGCCGGGCGCGACGATCACGCCGCGCTCGTCGATGCCCGCCGCGTCGTGGCCCTCCAGCCAGACCACGGATTCGATGACGCCGCCGGCGATCACGAGGTCGGCCGCGCCGGAGCGACCGGCCACCGGGTCGATGAGCCACGCGCCGCTGATCTCGAGGTCGATCGGACGACCGACGGCCCCGTCCGGCCGGACCCGAAGCGCCATCGCCGAGCCGGCGTCGGTCATGCCGGTCCGCCCGTCGATGGCCGGCTCGTCAGGCCGATCGGGAGGCCCGCGGCGGAGGCCACCAGCGCGAGGACGGCCATCCGCACCGCGACACCGTTCGCGACCTGTTCCGTGACGACGGATGCAGGACCCGCCGCGACGTCGGCCGCGATCTCCACGCCCTCGTTCATCGGCCCCGGGTGCAGCACGCGGCAGCCCGGCGCGGCGAGCGCCAGTCGCTCACGGGTGAGCCCGAACCGCGCCGCGTACTCCCGGAGCGACGGCAGGAGCCCGGACGCCATCCGCTCCTTCTGGATCCGAAGCGCCATCACGGCATCCGCGTTGGCCAGCGCGGCGCCGACGTCGGTCGTGACCGTGAACCGCCGCGTGCCGCCGACGCCGGACGCGGCCCACGCCTCGAACCCGCGGAGCAGGGTCGAGGGGCCGCACAGCCACACGTCCGCGCCCGCGGCGGTGAGCGTCCACAGGTTGCTCCGCGCCACCCGCGAGTGCAGGACGTCGCCCAGGATCACGACCTTCCGGCCGCGCAGCGAGCCGCCGGGGACGTGGCGCAGCAGTGTGTACAGGTCCAGGAGCGCCTGCGTCGGGTGGGCGTGCCAGCCGTCGCCCGCGTTGACGACCGCACCGCGGAACTCCCGCGAGACGAGGTACGGCGCCCCGGAGGTCGCATGGCGCATGACGAGGACGCGCGCGCCCAGCGCCTCCAGCGTCCGCATCGTGTCCAGCAGCGACTCGCCCTTCTCGATCGAGGACCCGCTGACCGCGACGTTCACGACGTCCGCCGAGAGGTGCTTCGCCGCGACCTCGAAGCTCACCCGCGTCCGCGTCGAGGCCTCGTAGAAGAGGTTCGTCACGCCGATCCCGCGGAGCGCCGTGGATCGCGGCCGTTCGCCGGCCACGATCCCAGCCATGTGCCGCGCGGTGTCGAGAACGAGCTCGATCTGGGGCCACGTGAGGACGTCCGTGTCGAGCAGGTGGCGGTGCGGCCAGGCGGCCTCGGACCCGGCGGCGGCCGCGGCCACGCGATCGTCGCCGGCTTCCACTGAATCCACGCCTGCGAGCGCCTCGGTGTCGGCGCCCGACGCGGTCACGCGCCCGCGCCCCCGGGAGCACCCGCCGCGCCCGCCCCCGCCCCGACCGGGGTCGCGGCCTGCTCGATGTCCACGGCGTCCTCGCCATCGACCTCACGCACGCGCACCCGAACGACCTCCTCGCGGGACGTCGGAACGTTCTTCCCGACGTGGTCGGCGCGGATTGGCAGCTCGCGATGCCCGCGGTCCACGAGCACGGCGAGCCGCATCGCCCGGGGCCGCCCGAACTCGCGCAGCGCATCCATCGCGGCGCGCACGGTCCGGCCCGTGTACAGCACGTCGTCGACGAGCACGACCGTCACGTCGTCCAGGTTGAATCCGATGTCCGTGCCCTTCACGTTGGGCGCATGCCCGAGTCGCGCGTCGTCACGATAGAACTCGATGTCGAGCGCGCCGACGCGAAGCGCCGTGCCCTCGTTCTCATCGATCGAGGCCGCGAGGCGCCGTGCCAGCGGGAAGCCGCGACGCTGGATGCCGACCAGCACGAGCCCGTCCGTGCCGCCCTGCTTCTCGACGATCTCGTGGGAGATTCGCGTCACCGCCCGGCGGATCTCGTCCGCGGTCATGATGCGGCGACCGGTCATCGCGTCCCTCCCCGCCTCACTGGGCCATCGACCGGCTCACGGGCCGGGTGTGAAGGTCGGCGCGAGTGTACCGCTCAGTAGACGCGCACGGTCACCGTGGTCGTGCCGGACCACCAGCCGCAGCCGCAGATCCGGAAGAAGTCGGGGCGATACATGTCGATGATCCGGCCGGTCGACTTCGCGGGTCCGTAGTCGTTCACGACCCGCTCGATGCAGCCACCGGCGCCGCAGATCACGATCACCGTGCCGCGCGGAAGGCGCATCGCCGTGGTGCCGAAGTCGTAGAACGAGGCGGCGCCGGTCATCGTCGACCGGGCGGGGTTCCAGCTCCAGTCGGCCGCGGCTGCGGCGACCTTGGGCGTCGCACGCTTCGCGGCGGCTGCGGTGGCCGCGTCGCGGTCGGTGCCGGCCTCGGAGAACGGCTCGGCCGCGTCCAGGACGCCATCCGACAGCCCGGCCTCGTCGAGCACGAACGAGCCGCGCCCCGCTCCGGGGGGCGTGTTCGCGAGGGTCACGTTGTCGAAGAGCGCTGCGTCGACCGGGTGGTTCGGCGTCGGCTGGTGAGAGCCGACGAGTCCCGGCAGGGCGGCGAGCGCAAGGGCTGCGGTGAGCGCCGCCCTCGCGACCGTCTGGCTGGGTCGCATCCGGCGGCCACTGTACGGCATCGCCTCGCGCGGGCGCCGGCATCGCGGGCCGGATCAGGCGCCGGCGCACCGGACGATCGTCGGGTCAGCGGACGATGAAGAGGTCCTTTGCCGGGATTGTCTGGATCTCGCCGAAGTTGCGGCCCTTCCAGCCCAGGACCTGGACCGCGCTCTCCTGTCCATCCTGGCCGCGCGGGCTGACCCACGCGAGCCGGCCCTTGTCGACGGAGAACCGTCGCAGGGACGGCTCGCCGGCAAGGGGCCGGATGTCCTGGTCCAGCGTGCCGGTGTCGGGGTCGAGCACGATCAAATGTAGCCGGCCGACCTCCGCGCTCGGGTCGTCAGCGACCCAGATCGCGAGCCGCGTGCCCTCGGAGCCGAACAGCGCCTTGAAGACACCCAGCTCGCCGACGTCGAGCTCGACCGGGTCGCCGGCAGGCCCGACGACCTCGAGCGGCGCCGTCGACGGGTTGCCGGACGGATCGGCCGCCGGCTCCGTGGGCGGGTCGCTCGAGGCCGCTGAGGGCTCGGACGGCGAAGGACCGCTACCCGGCTCGAGCCACCGATCGAGCACGAGCTGCCCCTCGCCAAGCTGCCAGTCGAGACCATCGGCGGTCGGGACGAGCGTGCCCGACCAGTACGCGGTGACGCGCCGACCCCGATCGACCACGGGCAGCCACACGTCGGGCTGCGTCAGCTCGGTCCGGGCGCCGCTGTCGGGGTCAAGCAGGAAGGACGTCGGGTGGAACGCGAGCGGCGCCGCGGCGCTCTCGGGGCTCGCGGCCGGCGAGGTCTCGGGCGCGTCGGACGCGCCGGGCACGCCCGCGGGCGTCCCGGCCATGGTGATCACGCTGCTCGCGAGGACGGTGTCGTTCAGCCACGCGGAGAAATAGGTCGCGTGGTCCGTGGTGACCGGGGTCGCCGCGGCATCGCCCACGTGCCACAGGTACAGGTCCGGGCCGGTGGAGCCGTCGGCCGGGCGAGCGGAGAAGGCGAGCCACCGGCCGTCGCTCGAGTACGCGGCCTCGCCGATCATCGTCACGCCGGAGGCGATCTCGATCGCGCCGGAGGGTGTGCTGCCGGGGGTCTCGCTCGGGGTGACGACCGGGCTGGCGGCGGGGGTCGAGGGTGGCTCGGTCGGGGGCGCAACCTGGGTCGCGGGTGGCTCGGACGGCGGCGTGTCCGTGCCGACGGGGCCTGAGGTCTCGAGCGGCACCACGTACACCCTGTCCGCCTCGGGGTCGTTGCCCACGGAGTGCACGACGAGCTGGTCCTGAGAAGGCGAGAGGGTCATGCCGCTCGGGTCTCGCCCGAGGTCGACGGTCCGGGACGGGGTGTTCTCACCCAGCGACTCGCAGCCCTGGCGGGTGCGCGGGCAGACCTCGTCGACCCGGGAGATCAGGAGCTCCCAGCGGCCGTTCGCGGCAGGCCGGACCCAGCCCACGTCCCCGGCGGCGACGGCCAGCGGGGTCGGCTGCGGCGGCGGCTGGGCCGGCGAGGCCGAGACCACCGCGACGTCGCCGGAGGCCGGCGGCACGAGCGGCGGGATCGCCTGGCGATACGAGAGCCCCAGCGCCACGAGCAGGACGAGCACGCCGGCGGCCGCCCCGACCGGCAGCCCGCGCGCGAACCCGCGACGGCCCTGGCGAGCCGAGGCGCCGGCCGGTCCCCGGCGGCTGCCCGCCTCCCTGTCGATCGCGGCGGCAGTCCTGGCCCAGAGGTCGCGCGGCGGCTGCGGTGTGGTGTCGCGGAGGGTGCGCAGGAGCGCCTGGTCGGCCTTGAAGCCCTCGCGATCGCGGCGGCACTCGGCGCAGGCATCGACGTGGCGCGCCAGCCACGTCGCGTCGTCCCCGCCGAGGGGCTGGAGGAGCTCCGCGGAGATGAGCGCCCGAGCGCGATCGTGGGAGGCCTCCTGGTCGTGGTGGCGGTGGCGGAAGGGCAGCGTCATCGGTCGCCCCGGGCCTGGCTCGCGAAGTGCGCGTCGCGCTCAGCCTCCGCGGCCTGCTCGGCTTCCTTCTCCGCGGCCAGCGCGCGCCGGAGGCTCTCGCGCGCGCGGGTCAGGATCGCGCGAGCGGCCACATGGCTGACGCTCATGGCGGCGGCGAGCTCGAGGCCCGTGAGGTCGTGGAGCTCCGCGAGGAGCAGCGCGGCGCGCTGGCGCTCGGGGATCTTCGCGAGGGCGCGCTCGAGGGGGCCGGAGAGGCGGAGGTCCATCGCCAGGCGCTCCGCGGACGGCGCCGCGCCGCGGGCCTCGCCGGTCCACGGGATCATCCGCACGATCTTGCGACGCCGGATGTCGTCGAGGGCCACCCGATGCGCGATCTGGTACAGCCAGGCCCGGGCGTTCTCGTGCTTCTCCAGCGTGTCGTAGTTCTTGTAGGCCTTCACGAACGCGTCCTGGGTGAGATCGGCGGCGAGGTCCGGGTCGCGGAGCATCCGGATCAGGTAGGCGTAGATCTCGCCGTGGTGCTTCGCGAACAGCCCTTCGACGAAGACGCCGGCCTCGTCCTGATCCCAGCTCCGAGTCACGGCGCGTGCGGGCGCCAGGCGGGTCCGCGAGGTGTCGAGCGTTCGTTCGAGCAAGCCGGCAGGTCTTCCGTGGTGGGCCCCGCCGGCGCGATTCGAGTGAATCGGCGGTTGGTGGCAGGTGCAGGGCGAGGGACGAGGCGGCACGGGGACATGTGACGCGCGCCCCCGATCGCCTCGATCACGCGGGGGCCTCGGCCGCGAGCGCGCCGGTTCGCTCCAGCAGCTCCTCGACGGCAGCCTCGGGCGAGACCGGGTTCACGGGCAGGCCCGTCCCGAGCTCCAGGCCGGCAATCTCGCGCAGGCGCGGATGCAGCTCCCAGTGCCAGTGGAACGTGGCGTCCACGCGCTCCTGCAATGGCGCGGTGTGCAGGACGAGGTTGTAGGGCGGGCCGTCCAGCGTGACGGCGAGCGCCCCGAGCACGTGGCGCAGCGCCGTGGCGGTGGCCCGGATCGCGGCCGCGGAGGCGCGACCGAAGTCGGCTTCGTGGTCGCGGGGCACGATCCAGACCTCGAAGGGCGAGCGAGAGCCCCACGGTGCGAAGGCCACGGTCTGCGCGTCCTCCCAGACGAGCCGGTCGCGGGTCCGCGATTCCTCCCGCACGAGGCGGCACCACGGGCATTCGCCCTCGCGGATCACGAACCGCGCGGCCCCACCGAGCTCCTCGCCGACGCGGTGCGGGATCAGCGGCAGGTCGTACAGGTCCAGGCACAGGTGGTTCGTCCGCGCGCCCGCCTGCGCGCCCCAGTTCTGGACGACCTGCAGATAGTCCGTCTGGCCGAGGGCGGTGGCCTCGGCGATGGCGTCGCGCGCGAGCGTCAGCATCCGCTCGGCCACCTCGCCGACCTGGCTGAGCGAGCGGTGCTCGCCCGGCGGAGCGGCGATCGTGCGCCAGCTCCCCGCGGCACGGGCATCGGCGACGCTCACCTGGGCGATGCCGCGGTCGAGCTCCTCGCGCTCGGCCTCCGTGCCGATCATGTGGAACGCGTAGTCCTTCAGGACGCGGACGCGAACGCCGTCGCCCGGAGGGAGGCGGCAGTTCTGGCAGTCGCCCTGGTCGTCGACGGGCGCGGCGGCACGGGCGAACCGCGAGCGATCGAAGTCGCGATCGACGATGGTCGCGACCCACCAGCCCGTGATCGGGTCCTTGCGGAGCTCGAACAGGCCGGCGCTCATGCGGGCACGAGCGCCGTGGCGGAGGTGAGCGGCGCGCCGAGCTCGGTGGCGAACGCGGTTGCGAAGTGGGCGCCGGCACGCTCCACCACCGCGGTCGACGGCGCCTCGGCCGTCCGGCCCAGCTCCTCGGCGATGGACGTGGACACGACGCCCGGCATGCCACAGGCATGGATCAGCTCGAAGTCCCGCAGGTCCACGTCGATGTTCAGGGCGATGCCGTGATAGCTCACCCCGCGCTCGATTCGGAGACCCAGGGCGCCGATCTTGCGATGCGGGCGGCCGCGCTCCGGCTCGCCCTCGACCCAGCAGCCGGGGTGCCCGTCGCGCCGGAATGCGGCCACGCCGAGCTCGGCGCACGTCGCGATCATCGCCGCCTCGAGGGCCGCAACGAGCGGGCGGACGAGGATCCCGCGGTCGCCGAGTCTGATGATCGGGTAGGCCACCAGCTGCCCGGGCCCGTGATAGGTGACCTCGCCGCCGCGCTCGACCCTGATCACCTCGATGCCGCGGCGCCGCAGCTCCTTCGGCGACGCGAGCACGTGCGACTGGTCTGCCTGGCGCCCGAGCGTCAGGACGGCATCGTGCTCCAGGAGGAGGAGCTGGTCCGGGATCTCACCCGACGCGCGCTGCTCCAGCAGCTCCTTCTGGAGCGACCAGGCATCGCGATAGCCGATCCGTCCGAGCCAGCGGGCCTCGATCGGCGAGGCGGGTTGCACGCGCGGACGATAGCAGGGGCCCCTTCGCCGGCCGTTCACCGGCGCCGCCGGGATTTCAGGAGTCGCTCAGCGCCTCGGCCATCGCCCGCAGGTGCGGCGGCGTGCTGCCGCAGCAGGCGCCGATGACGTTCGCGCCCGCGTCCCGGAAGCGCTGCGCGAAGCCGGCCATCATCTCCGGCGTCGTGTCGTAGGCAACCGCCATCCCGACGAGGACCGGCATCCCGACGTTGCCCTTCGCGACGAGCACCGCGTCCGGGAATGCCGCTCGCATCTTCTCGATCACCGGGATCAGCTCCTCGGGCCCATTGCCGCAGTTGGCTCCCACCGCCGCCGCGCCCGCCTCCAGGAGCGCCTCCGCGGCCCGCTCCGGCGAGACGCCCATCATGGTGTGGCCGCGGGTGTCGAAGCTCATGGTCGCGATCACCGGGACCTCCGGTGCGACGTCCTTCGCGCCCTGCACCGCTGCCACGGCCTCCGAAACGTCGCTCATCGTCTCGATCCACATCGCGTCCACCCCGGCCGCCGCAAGCCCCCGCGCCTGCTCGGCGAAGACCTCGCGAGCGATCTCCGGCGTCAGCGTGCCGCCGATCGCAGCCATGATCTGGCCGCTCGGGCCGATGTCGCCGGCGACGAGCACCGGATGGTCCGCGGCGTTTGCCTCGACGCGCGCGAGCACCGCCGCGGTCCGGTTCAGCTGGTCGACACGATCCTCGCGCCCGTGCAGCTCGAGACGCAGGCGATTGCCCCCGAACGTGTTCGTGAGCAGGACCTGGGCCCCGGCGTTCGCGTAGCCCCGCTGGACGCGCCGAATGATCTCCGGATGCTCGAGGTTCCAGAGCTCGGGCGGATCTCCGAACTCGAGCCCGTTGGTCATGAGCATCGTGCCCATCGCGCCGTCGGCGACGATGGAGCGGTTCGAGGCGAGAAGGTCGTTCCAGGCGGACATGTGGCCGCCGATTGTGCCCCCGAAGCGCGCGGCCGTCGAGGCTCCGGGCGGCGAGCTCAGGTGGCGATCCGGGGCCCGAACCAGACGGCAGCGGCGACGATCGCGTACAGCCCGAGCAACATCGCGCCCTCGAAGGCGTTCGCCTCGCCGTCCGTGACGATGAACACGACCAGGAGGACGCTGACCGCGAGCGTGCCGAGAAGCAGCGGGCTGATGATCAGCGTGAGCGGGACCGGCGCGACGAAGAAGCTCAGCAGCACGATCACCGGCGTCAGGAACAGGACGATCTGCAGCGCCGAGTTCAGGATCAGGCTCATGGCCAGGTCGCCCTTGCCCTTCGCCGCCGAGCTCACGCCGGCGAGATTCTCGACCGCGTTGCCGGCGATCGCGACGACGATCAGGCCGGCGAAGGCCTCGCTCATGCCGATCGCGCCCATTGCCGGCTCGAGGGCCTCCACGAACCAATCCGCCACGAACGCTGCCGAGACGGCCGAGACGGCGAGCAGCACGAGCGTCGGCAGCAGCGGCGGGATCGCGTCCGGTGTCGCCGGATCGTCGTCGGACGGGATGTGTGGCTTGGTCGCCGGCGCGTCGCCCGAGAGCTTGATCGAGATCGGCACCGACGCCGCGAAGAGCACCAGCAGCACGATCGCCACGAACGCGGAGAGCTCCTCGGCGTGGCCGAAGTCGGGCGCGCCCGGCTGTGTCGCAAGGAATGGCACGGTGAGGGCCGCGACGCCGAGGACGAGCTCGGTCGCGTACAGGCGATTGGCCGCGGCGGAGAACTTCAGGTTTCCATGACGCAGGCCGCCGATGAGCGTCGCCAGGCCCAGGACGAACAACGAGTTGCCGAGAACCGAACCGACCAGGGCTGCGGCAACGACCTCGTGGAGACCTGCCTGGAGGGCAAAGATCGCGAGGAACAGCTCCGGCAGGTTGCCGAGCACTGACTGCACCACGCCAGTCGCGGCGGGCGACATCCGGAGCGACAGCCGCTCGGTCGCCTCCCCGACCGCCACCGCACCGCCGGCGAGCGCGATGACGGCCGCAGCGAAGCGCACGAGTGGTGGCAGGCCGAGGAGATTCGTGAGCGCGACGAGGGCGAACGCGACGGCGTAGCCGCCGAAGATGAGCAGCGTCCGGCGTCCGATCTGCGGCATATCCGCGACATCATCCGGGATTCCGCATCCGTCCGGCGAGTGCCCAGGCGGCGCGATAGCGTTGCAGACGATGGGAGCGATGGGAGGCACGGCCTCGGGGCCGGAGGCGCCGGTTGCCGCCCAGGCGCGGAACTGGCGGATCGTCCAGGCCGATTCGCTGTTCGTCGGCATCGTCAATGCGTCGAGCACGTTCCTGCCGGTCTTCCTCATCCGGCTGGGCGCCTCGCCGAACGACGTGGGCCTGCTCACCGCGCTTCCGGCCCTGACCGCGTTCCTGCTCGCGATCCCGTTGGGGCGGATGCTCCAGGCGCGCGGGCAGATCGTGGCCTGGTACAGCCGCCTGCGCATGATCGCGTGGACCAGCTACGCGGTGATCGCCGCCGCCGTGGCCCTGCTCCCGCGGGAGCTGGCCGTGCCCGTCGCGCTGCTGATCTGGGCACTGGCGTCGCTGCCCTCGACGGCCGCGCTCGTGGCCTTCCCGATGGTCATGGACGGCGCCGCGGGTCCGGGTGGCCGCTTCGACCTCCTGGGGCGGCGCTGGGCGATCGCCGGCATGTCCGCGATCGTGGCGGTGGCGCTGGGGGGCCAGTTCCTCGCGGCCGTGGCCTTCCCGCTGAACTACGAGGTCCTGCTGCTGATCGTGACCCTTGCCGGGTTCGGGAGCTTCCTGCAGTCCAGCCGGCTCGTCGTCGCCGATCACGTCCGACCGCCGCAAATGGAGCGCATTCCACCGGCCGAGCGCATCCGATCGCTGTGGCGCCTCGTGGTCTCCAACCGCGAGTTCCTGGGGTTCGAGCTGCGCGCCGTCGCGTACATCACGAGCATCGGGCTCGCGCTGCCGATCCTGCCGCTGTTCTACGTCCACGACCTCGCGGCATCCGACGCCTGGATCGGGATCATCGGGGCCTCCGGATCGGCGGGCAGCGTCCTCGGCTACGTGACCCTGCGCCAGGTCGCCCGGCGGCGCGGCGGCACGGTGATCCTGCTGCCGGCGCTGCTCGCCGCTGCCTGCACGATGGCCGCCCTGAGCCTCGTCGAGTGGCTGCCGGCAGCGGCGGCGCTCGCCTTCGTGGCCGGGCTCGCGGCTGCCGGGGCGCAGCTGGCCATGTTCGACGCCATGATGCGGACCTTCCCGAAGGAGCTCGGGGTCACGTTCAGCTCCGTGGACCAGAGCATCCAGAACTTCTCGCTCATCGTTGCGCCGAACATCGCGGGCTTCCTGGCCGTGGTCCTCGGCAGCCGCACGACTCTGCTCGTGATCGCCGCCATCGGCTTCATGGCCGTGATCCTGTTCGCCGCGCAGGCGCGCGGTGCTAACCTGCCGAAACTCGCGACCGGTGTCAGCCCCGGCTCGTGACGTAGCAGTCGCCCCGCGATCTCCGGGACGTGCGTCCCGATCGACGAGGGGCAGCTGAGGAGGAGTACCAGCATGATCCGTGCCTCTGGACGACTGCCGAGACTCGCGACGCTTGTCGCAGGCCTCGCGATCGTCGCAGCCGCCTGTTCGCCGGCGGCGCCATCCACCGCGCCGTCGACCGGGACAGCGACCACCGCGCCATCCAGCCCGGGTCCCGTCGCGTCGGCCGCGGCCGAGAAGTACCCGGCGTCCGGTGAGGTCACCTGCGGCAGTGGCGCCACTCCCGGATCGTTCGACGGCGAGGAGTACAACGGCAAGGTCAAGTCGATCGAGGCCCCCGATGCCTCGACGGTGATCTTCAACCTCTGCTCCACCGACACCGCCTTCCTCGAGAAGATGGCGTTCTCCGTCTTCTCGATCTACGACTCGGACTGGCTCGAGGCCAACGTCCCGAGCGGCGCCGCCCTCACGACGATGAACGGCACCGGCGCCTTCAAGCTCGACCAGTGGCAGGCCGGCGCAGAGGTCGACTACAGCGCCTACGACGGCTACTGGGGTGAGAAGGCCGCCGCCGCGCACGCGGTGCTCCGCTGGGGCTCCGAGTCCGCCCAGCGCCTCAACGAGCTCCGCAGCGGCAACATCGAGGGCATGACCCTCGTCGGCGCCAACGACTTCGACGCGGTCGGCAACGACGCGTCGCTCCAGCTCACGTCGCCGCCCGCGGGCACGAACCTCAACACCTTCTACCTCGGCATGAACCACGACATCGCGCCGTGGGACAACGACCTGGTCCGCCAGGCGCTGAGCTACGCGATCGACAAGCAGCGGCTGGTGGACAACTTCTACCCGCCCGGCTCCGAGGCCGCGAAGTACTTCACGCCGTGCGCCCTGGAGTTCGCCTGTGAAGGCGATCCGTTCCCGGACTTCGACCAGGCCAAGGCCAAGGACCTCCTGACCCAGGCCGGCTACCCGAACGGCTTCGAGACCAAGCTGCAGTTCCGCCCGGCGGTTCGCGGCTACCTCCCGCAGCCGCCGCAGATCGCCGAGGAGCTGCAGTCGCAGCTGGCGGCGGTCGGCATCACGGTGACGCTCGACCAGCAGGACGATGCCCAGTACATCGTCAACTCCAACACCGGCAAGCTGGACGGGCTGTTCATGCTCGGCTGGGGCGCCGACTACCCCGAGATCACCAACTTCATGGACTACCACTTCGGTGCCGGCTGCACGGCCGCGTTCGGCAAGTGCTACCCGGACATCGCAAGCGAGCTGACCACCGGCGGCGCGACGACCGATGCGGCTACCCGCACGACCGCCTACGCCAACGCCAACAGCGCGCTCGTCAAGGACGTGCCGATGGTGCCGCTCGCGCACGGCGCGTTCGCGAATGCGTACGTGGCCGGGCTCACCGTGGCCCAGGCCTCGCCGCTCTCAAACGAGCTGCTGTTCCGCATGAACGTCCCCAGCGGTGGCGACACCCTGCGCTTCATGCAGAACTCCGAGCCCGGCTCGCTGTTCTGCGCCGATGAGACCGACGGCGAGGCACTCCGCGCCTGCGAGCAGGCGATGGAAGGCCTCTACGGGTTCGAGATCAACGGCAGCACGCCGGTCCCGGCCCTTGCAACCAGCTGCGACCCCAACGAGGACGGCACGGTCTGGACCTGCCACCTGCGCGAGGGCGTCAAGTTCCACGACGGCGCGGACTTCACCGCGCACGACGTGCTCGTGTCCATGGCCCTCCAGTGGGATGCCGGGCACGCGCTGCACAAGGGCAAGTCGAGCCAGTTCGAGTACTGGGCCGGCCTGTGGGGTGACTACCTCCACAAGTCGAAGCAGCCCGCCGCTCCGGAATGAGCCCGACGATCGAGTGAACACGTGAAGGGGCGCCGGCTGTCGCCGGCGCCCCTTCCGCTTCTCCTCCCCTAGGACCCGCCGCCCGTGATCCAGTTCATCGTGCGACGCCTGCTGATCAGCATCCCGGTGATCTTCGGCGTCATGTTCATCGTGTTCCTGCTGTCACGCATCGTCCCCGGCGACCCGTGCGCCGCGGCGCTCGGCGAGCGCGCCAATCCGAAGAGCTGCGAGACGTTCAACGCCCGGATCGGCCTCAGCCTCCCGATCCTTCCGTTCGTGATCAAGGACGGCTCCGACTACGGCCTCACGAGCGATCCCGCATCACTCACGAACAACCAGTTCGTGGTCTACCTCCGCGACCTCGCGAGCGGCGATCTCGGCACGTCCGTCAAGCACGGCCGGCCGGTCACGACGCTGCTCTTCGAGCGCCTCCCGACGACCGTCGAGCTGACGTTCTACGCGCTCGTCTTTGCGATCATCGTGGGGGTCGGCCTGGGGATCATCGCCGCGTCGCGCCACAACTCCAAGCGCGACGTGCTCTCGATGATGGTCGCGAACCTGGGCGTCTCGATCCCGGTGTTCGTGCTCGGGCTGATGCTCGCCTATGCCTTCGGGGTGCTCCTGAAGGACACCGCCGTGAGCCTGCCGCCGTCGGGGCGCCTGAGCGCCGGCTTCCGGTTCGACTCGATCCCCGAGGCCTGGGGCCTGACGGACCTGACGGGGATCCCGCGCGGGATCCTGGACTTCCTGTCCAACATGTACACGATCAACGGCCTCGTGACCGGCCAGTTCGGGCTGTTCGCGGATGCGATGCGCCACCTGATCCTGCCGGCGATCGCGCTCGGCACCATCCCGATGGCGATCATCGCCCGCATGACACGCTCCAGCCTCCTCGACGTGCTGGGCCGCGAGTACGTCCGCACCGCCGAGGCCAAGGGCCTCCGACCCCGCCTGGTCCTGCTCCGGCACGGCCTGCGGAACGCGCTGCTGCCGGTCGTGACCGTCATCGGCCTGTCGGTCGCGAGCCTCCTGTCCGGCGCGGTCCTCACCGAGACCATCTTCGGGCTCACCGGGATCGGGCTCACGGTCTTCGAGTCGATCTCGTCCCGGGACTACGTGGTCATCCAGGGCATGGCGCTGCTCGTCGCCCTGATCTACGTGGTCGTCAACCTGATCACGGACATCAGCTACGGATTCCTCGACGCGCGGGTCCGCGTGTCGTGAGCGACCTCGCGGTGGGCGGCGGCCAGCCCCTCGGCAACGTCGCGGTGGGCGGCGGCCAGCCCCTGCCGGACGTCACCGCGGAGGCTCGCGTCGGGCGGCGGCGAGGGGTCC